>QHBN01000109.1 GCA_003176995.1 Candidatus Nitrosopolaris wilkensis | reverse complement strand
TCCTTGTAGTTGTTATTGTTATTCCTGCTGTCCTTATTGCTGGGCTGACTCACGGTCTTGCCCATATGTTTGAACACTACAGATGATACTGCATCAGTAACGTGTGAATTACTGTTGCCACCGTAAGGTGTAGAACCTGTATGATAATCTACAGATAATCCATGAGATGGTAATGACGATGAATCTGTCGGAGATCCTAGAAAGGCAGGCGCAAAAGCTGTATGATGATTTGAATGGAAAGCACGAAATGGCACGAGTGCAGATGCTGAAGGAGCTCCCAACATAATTATTGCTAAGATCAATAGTGGTATCGTTGTTACTAAACCTCCAAAACGTTTACTATTACAATATTGCATTGGAAAGTTATTCCGCAAAGTTGTTTAAACACTTTGTTTATCATACTTAGGGAATTAATTTACAGAAAAAGCGTCTAACAGATAATATCGTGAACATAGCTATACGATGCTAGCCAACAATGTTTCTATTTATCTAACTACCTTTAAGATAAATTAAAACAACAAGTCCTCGAATTCCAATATGATGGTCAGGGCTGTAGAACAACAGTGATCGGATAATGCCTAACCTCCTGCCAATGGCGACGTTAAAGCCCCCTGCATTTGAGGTTATAGAAATGAACCCTTTTCCTGCGCTCTAGGCCATGTGGGAGTGCCAACAATTAATCCTTGTACTCTATCGTGAATCCGTAGAAAATTCATACCTTTTACCGTAGTCTTGAATGTTCTTTCTCCATCCAGATATTCGATTAGACCTTTTTCTATTAGAAGTCGCACATATTCCTTGGTTAGTGTATGAGAAAGGTATACATCGTACATTATTTTTGTTAATCGTACTCTATTGCCATTGGCACTTTCTAATATTTGTGCGATAATTTCGTTTCTATCTCTGTACTTCATATATACATTGTTACACGTAACCATTACATAAAAATGTCGCTATCGTAAATCGACAATTAATAAAATACCTTTTTTGACTTTGAATAGAGCCATCCTTCCTGCCTAGCTGAGCCAGCGCTTATTATCCTTTGTATACTTTGAGTTAATTCTTCGTCAGAAAAGGATTCTGGATTTAAAATATCTAGCTTTAAAGATATCTCTTCTAGGCTTTTCCTTGTAGTGTCACCTCCATCCAGAGGGCCTTGAATCCTTCCGAGTTCTCGTTGAGCTTCTAATTTTGCCTTTTCATATTCAGACTTTGCACGGTCCAAGGATCTGAATAAATCCGGCAATTTCTTCGATCCAAAAAGCAACATTCCTGCAGCTAGTACGACTACTATGAGATTCTCATAACCCATGGAGTTGTTACCTATATCACAGTTGAACATAATCCTATATCTATTTTCGCAACCTATACGACGAGTGAGCATCTCAACACGAATGAATAGCGCTTGTAGACTCGATACCGATACTTTTAATTTTCCTGCTCCGGGAAAATTTTGGATAGGGCAAACGGATGTACGGGATTCTATACTGCTTTATTTCGTAATTTTTAGTTTGGACTCAAGACAATACAATGGCTAGCCAAGCAAAATATATCTTTCTAAATATATCTTAGCGTCCCTTTTGGACGTATTAGATTGCATGTAATAAAATTCGGAAGTTGATAACATTGTTAGAGATCATATTTGTCATAGGAAAGTTGATTGCAGCGAGGATTCGACGAATTAATTCTACGTAGCTTGTAGCACAATAGAT
>QHBN01000108.1 GCA_003176995.1 Candidatus Nitrosopolaris wilkensis | reverse complement strand
TATCACCTGTGTGATAAATTGGACAGAATACGATATAAAGCTCGTAGTTGATTTTCAAATCAAAATAAGCGAATAGAACCGAGAAGACTGCCTTTGCTTTCTTGATTTCATTCGCGCGATGAAGCAGCAGGAAAGAAAAGCTGGGACATTCAAAGACGAACAAATAATTTCATGAGATAAAATCTTGAACACTTACCGTATCAAAATCCATCCAGATATTAGTTCTAGTAAAAATGAAAACCTGAAAGTGAAGATGTGGGAGGAATGTATATCCTGTCATCCCAACTTTCGCTATCTCTTGCCCTTCGCTGACAGCTTGGCCTACTTTGACTTTTGAGCTTTGGGGTGCCAAGTGATCATACCTTGAGTATTCCTCATTCGCATGCACGATAGCTATAAAATTTGTAAAATTCCAATAGGTTGGATTAGGTCCACCAATGCTAGAATCGTCTTTAATATAAGTGACTACACCATTAGCTGCAGCGAGTACTGGAGTATTTTCTGGGACTATGAAATCTATTGCGTTTCGAAGGTTTCCTGCGTGAGCTGGAGAGGAGGTTCTGTCTACTCTTTCTAACAAATTTTTCGGTACAGGCAATCGATACCTGTTAATAGCACTTTTTTCCAAACCTCTTAACCCCAGCTTTAGAATCTCAAGTTTGATAAAATTCTATCTATTTTTTTCTTAAGATGCAATAATTCTTATACATGCATGCAATAATTATTTTTGTCTATAGCACCTATCAACATCGCAATATACGACGAGCGGTCGATCTATAACTCAAGGGTGAGGATTTACTTGCCTGTTAAAACAGATGGTCATTATCATAAAGTTTGTTCATCGGAAGGATAACTTCGTACTTTGATTACTGCTTATCAAAACATATGGGCACAGGGACTATGACTGCTCCGACGCACGTACAAAATTCCCCGATGACGATTAACTAACAAAAGCTTATTATCTATTTTGTCCTATCATACTGTTAGGATTCATATTGTTTAAAATTCTAGGCCTGGCGAAGAAAACAGCACCAAAAGAAGATGTTAATCCCTCTGGGAAGAATGAGGAAGCTTTTCAAACAGGTCTTTCAATTGCGAGATTACTGACATCCTATTGGAATTCGCAACAAAATCCAGGCAAAGCTTACATTTTTAACAGGCGAGTACACCATGGTGAGATTGGAACTTTGCTAAGTTTTATCCAATTTTTTTAAAAAATCACAACCCATTCCGACAGGAATCTTATCAGGTTTAGGAGAAGGTCTGGCAAAGGATGATTATGGCGACTGGAAAGAATGGTTTACATTTAAGAAAAAGGATGACAATCCAGATTCCTCAAGAGCAATCACAAAATCAACCTCTACGGTAGTAAGCGGTAAGGATGAAGAAGGCTAGGAATCTATCGTCGGCTGGTCGACCCAGAAGAAAGAAATCATGATCTCTTTTTGGACTTAAATATAAAATATGAATGGACTCGACGACATTTCATGGATTATGGAGGCGTGCCCTTGATTTGACTTCCTTTATCATAGTCAATAAATTCTTGGGCTGGCAAGAACGCTAACTGGCCTGCCTTTTGAGCGAACCTAGTGCAATACGTTTCCAACACAGCCGGTGAGTAAATTAGACCATAGAGATGAATTGGCAGATGTGTTCGAGGTTTGAGTATCATGTTCTCGTAGGAAATAAATCTTCATTCTCTAGAGATATTGCTATGAGTAACCACGAATCTACTTATTGTTAGTACTAATACTAGGGATAACTGCAAAACAGGCCCTCTCCCACCAAGAAGATCGGCCTATAGTAGCTTTTCTATATGTTAAGAAGCTTTTTGTATCGGGAATTATTTGAACAAAAAAATAAAACTATGACAGCGCTTCACCTGCTGCCCATCCCATGAGCGTTCCCAGAAACCATGGGTCTGGCAGAGAACTTACGTGAGAAGGCTGACATATATATATTAAAAGTATCAACGTTTTCTTTTGATCAACGATGGTGTCCCGGAGTATTGTACCATATGACATACTCGAGACAAAATCGTATTGCAAGGATTTGCTTTTCTGCTTCTTGGAGCCACTATTTCAGCAACTATAATAACATACACAATTACGAGGCATGAGTCCTGACTGGGATCATCTCGAGAATTATATTATGGGATTACCTGTTCAGCACTCTCGATTGATACTTGATACGACTATTATAGATGATGTCTGATATTGATATTATAGGGGTTATAATGGATATCAATAATCCTGAAACTGTTTTTATCCTTAGTGTACATTAATGTTGTACATATGGATCAAACTTATCATTGTAATGATAATCTAGATTTTCAGGACAAACAAATAGCAACAGAGCATAGGAATGATACAGGTCATATATTGACCGTGACAACTAACGAGAAATAAAAGTGCAGTCTGTCGATCCACACAGCATAAAATGCAGTTTCCTATTATTTAGATCGAGAAATAACAAACAGTTACATTATTAATGGAGATAGAAAAATGAGCAGCGGCGACAACAACAGCGAGAACAAGGAACAAGATCGATACAAAGATCTAAAAACAGCAGAGATAATCGCCGAGACATTACTCGATTGGGGAGTGGATACCATATTTGGTTTACCAGGCGATGGAATAAACGGATTTATCGAAGCATTAAGAACAAGACAAGACAGAATAAAATTCGTGCTAGTCAAACATGAAGAGTCAGCGGCTTTTATGGCGTGCGCCTATGCAAAATATACAGGCAGATTAGGAGTTTGTGTTTCAACTTC
>QHBN01000107.1 GCA_003176995.1 Candidatus Nitrosopolaris wilkensis | reverse complement strand
AGCTTTGATGGATTTGTGTGAAAGAAGGGTGGTTTCTACTGAGCCTCCCAAGGATAAGTAAGGAGATCAACTATCAGATGATGATTATTACTAGAATTATCATAAAAGTTAGGGGATGAATTTAGGTGATATGAGTCGTGCATCAGAGTTTATTGGTACTTCGATCGAATCATTGTCATCTACTATTGGTATACTGAGACGATAATTGGAATGGGGTTCACATTCATTTCTGGAATATTTTTCAAAACTCTCCTCACTATCATAAAATTCCTTTATATTAATAGCTGGAAAATTATCCTGAATTAACTTACAAGCATTTGGGAATTTATCAGGTATACTCACGGTGTCTAGATCCAAGATATTTTGAGCAATCATTACATTTCTGACAATCAACAGATAATTAAACACCTTAAGCGAAGATGCAGGACATTCTTCTTTACCATCTACAAGTGAATCTAGATGATGTTGCATATTTCTAAATATTAATTTCAATTTTGTTAGTGTCTGACCTACTGTTTCATCTTCCTGTTTGTTATTCTTCGTTCAGACTGTAAATTATGTTTTCATCATGCATAAATATTCCATGTTTTCCTTTTTCTTAACAGCTAATACTCAAAATCATACTTAAAAAATAAACTCTCTTAAAGGACTCCCTTCAAGTGAGGAATTCTTATAGTTTCATACTTTTATTAACGGATTATGTATAACATGATTAATGACAACAATGCCGTCTCTTTGTTCCCAGTAAGGAGATTTTATGGTTAGTTACGACACTAGTAGTGCTAATAGGCTAGAAGTCTTTGTGATGGTAGCAGTTGTTATTCATGTAGCAACTATATTGTATTTATAACTGCACAGTCTTGGCCATCCTATAAAAGAGAATCATTCATTATACATAAAACACCTACCTTAGACAGCAGTAATTCGCAACAGGTTTCACATACATTTGGCAAGAACTACCCTACCAATGCTAATAATAATAACAAAAGTTGAAGAAAGGTTCGGTATCTATGCTCTACTTATTGGTGATTGAAAATCCGGAAGTCCTTGTATGTTTAAAGTAAGTGATGTAGACTATTTACGAAAGAATCGCGGAGAGATAATGAATCGTGATTAACGAAAGTACTAATAGAGGAGATGCAATTGTCATGATACTTCAGACTGCTAATGTCAGTGGTGGATTGACTCTGGCAAAGATAGGAGAGAAAGCAAATTTGATCACACCATCACAGCAGTTGAAAGAATATCTGTCAAGTTTAGAAAAAAATGGTTTAATAGCATTCCAGAAAGGAGAGCAAGTTTACAGAACGACATACAAAGTAATGCACTTCTTACAGACGTATAATCACATTATTGAATTGATTGCCAATGTTGAGGAAGAATATGCTAGTCGTTGCCGAACAGTCTAAACCTGTAATAATGTAAAGAGATTAGGCATAGCTTGCCATACTTATGATAACTTAGTTATTGGTTATTTCAAAGGTGCAATTGATGCTCATGGGGGTAAAATGTGGGTTCAGAATAATTAGGATCAATAATGGAGCCGCATTCTACTCTAGTCCTGGCTAAATAAATACAAATTAGTTAACTACTGGTTCCGCAAGTTGTAGGCCGCTTCCCAGAAAAAGTATTCATATTTGCAGGCGGTAACAAAATGGCTTTTCATTAGATCTTTAGATTTTTGATCCCCTTTCTCACCCAACAAGTCTAAAATTTGTTTTATTTCATCCACTTGTCTCCTTGATTCGGTTGACGAATAGAATTGCACCCATTTCCTGTAAGCCTCGTTTCCTATAGGAATTTCAGACAATTTTTGAGCTATTTCAAGATATGTCCAAGGACAAGGTGCCATGACTGATACAATATTGCTAAAGGTACCTGTGGACGATATATGTATTAGATAAGAAGTATATTCCAAAATGGTTTTACTTGGGAATATATCATGTTTAATAGTAGTATTATTAGAAGAGGAGCTTGCTGATACCGATAATGAATTAAATATCTGTGTTTGCATTTCCATTTCAAAATCGACAGTACTCACGTACAAGCTATCGAACCATCCTTTCATTTTGCTATCCTTGGTCTTCAATTTTGCAAACTGCAGAAATTTCGAAAACTGTTCAAGGAAATAATGATCCTGCTTCAAATAGAATACGAATTTATTTAGCGGTAAGGTCCCTTTAGAGAGTTCACTTATAAAGCTGTGGGATAGAATTTTCTTCCACGTTTCGATGGAGTGATGCTTTAGGGTCTCTGCGAATGTTATGGCCATTTTATTTCGATGTCAGCATCGTGAGTTATAATAGTTACAGAATAATTTGAGCAATAAAAGCTATATCACAATTGTAAAAGTATTAGGAAAATGTGACAGATATAGTTAAAAGAAGTTATGTAACCATTCTCTCCATGCTTGGTAGAAACTATGAGCCAATCGAATCTTATCGATAAGATACAAAGTAACTTATCTAAGACTATACTTAGCATCCTGAATCACCAATACTTCTCCGCATTAGAAAAGAATGCAATAAGAAAGGAAAAATTGGAAATGTTTGTCTGTGAACGATATCATATAATTGCAAATGATAAAAGAAATTTTGCTCTTATGATATCAAAGGCTTCAAGTGATCCAGCTAGCAAATTATTTAGTGATTGTTTGCATGTTGAATCGAATGCTCTTGAAAATCTAACACTCATGGCAGAGGAATTGGTTATCGACAAAAGGAAAATAGAATCCTACGAACCACTAGGATGTCAAGCATATACAAACTATCTTACAAGACTTGCAGTTTATGGTTCAGATGCTGAAATTCTTATTGCTCTTCTTATAGACTTTCCTGTTTGGGGAGCAAACTGTGGCAAAATGAGTTCAATACTGCAAAAGAATTATGGTTTCAAGGGTAATTCGCTTGTGTTTTTGGATAAATTTGCAGCTCCTTTACCGGAGGAGTTTGTCAATGAATCTAAAGAACTGATAGGCGCTGCTTTTCCTAAATATGAGAAAAGGATAGGTACAGCTGCAAGGCTAATCCTTCATTATGAACTCTCTTTTTGGGACATGATTTACAGACATTCAATTAGTGAACAGTAGTTCCTGAAAGAAATTGGGAAGAGTGTGACGAAATTCTACTAACTGCTGTTTGCGATGGATAACATCTATAGGTGAACCCATTTCGGCTCTGGAAAAGCCGTGACAGTTGTGACGGCTCTATGAACAAGTTCAACCCAAATAGAGTATCGTGACAATTTGTATCTTATATATTAGACAGGTATGCACCAAGGACTGTTGGCTGATTGCCTTGGAATAGTCGGAGGCGTAATAGGACATAAACTTAAAGCTTGGACAATTAATACAGCTCTATACAATCATTTAAACCTAAATGATTCAGATATAAACTATGAACAAGTAATAAATGACAATTTGCCGGCTTTACTAATGCCACAATTTTGAAAAATTCAACAAATGTAAACGCTTTGACATTCTTAGATTCTGCTACATCAATAATTATTAGGTTGCTTGCAGCTCCCAATATTGTAAGGTTTCCAGCAATTGTGCTTGCAGATGCCAACATCATCCATTGACTCACGTGTGCGTCACCTCCAAACCCACTATTAAGCACCACAAAATTATATAGTGCAACAAAAGGAACATTACTTAGTATTTGGCTTAATAGAATACTAACAGTTGATATTACGACATTGCTTTGAAAAACATTATTAGGATTAGGAGTAGGATGTGTGACATGATCAATGAAATTGCACCAGAAGACGAAATGGCAGAAGTAATTAGAACCATTGCAGCAAAAAATACTAACACAGAATAATCTACTCTTCTGAGTATATCTTTGCGATCACTACCACTAACAAGATACAAAGCGCCTGCACCTAGTAATGCAATAATACTCAAACCAACATTGGCAATATGAGGAAAATGTAAAAACTCTGAAATGATAAAACCAGCTATTGTAATTAATAGAATTGCAGATGAGATCTTTGCAAGACGTGGATTTTCAATTATTGATGATGACATTGCTTCATGATTGAAACGAGTAACAACAATCATGTGGAGCCATCGTTCGTCTCAGAATATCTCTTACTATCCAATAATACTAAATCATTTTTGAAATACATTCTCAGAATGAAGTAGGTTAAAAATAGATTAATCAGCGCAGGAATCGTTAGGTGAATAATAAATGTGGTAAAGGGTGATGAGATACCGCATAGAAGACATATCACTTTATTAAGTATAGTTTATCAAAGTGAACGATTGCTCTCTTGAAGAGGGTCCTTTAAGGGAGTAACTCTTAAGTCAATAGAATGTCAATCTAGTTGAGTGACAAGATTACAAACAGTTGAGAAAGATATTTTTCAATTAGATTGGTATTTAACGCCTTTATATAGATTAGTCATAGATATTTAGTGGGGGTTTTTAACATCACATTTACCAGATTAAAATTAACTGACGCTATTATGATTATTCTTCTCTCAATTAGTTCGATTTTCTCATTACATGTAAATACTCTTTATGCGATGCCAGTTAACGGTACTGGTAATGCAACAACACAACCACCTAACAAAGATAATGGCACTACTTCCAATACTCCTTCTGTCTTACGTTTGTCTCCAGTTCCATTAAAGAATGCTAATATTAATAACAATTCGGTCTCTCTTCCACCACCAGCAGAACCCTCTACCAACAACAAAGGCGACACAAATGCTGCCACTCATGACACCGGTTCAAACAGCGGTACGCATCGCACGCAGCATAGTACTAGCTTTGATAACAGCAACAGCAACCATCACAAGGATAACAATAATTCGTATGACCCTGCCCAGAAGATAATAAACAAGATTAAAGAAAAGCTCAAAGTGGGAGATATTCCTTTTCCCTGACCCGATGGAAGAGTAAATGTTTAAACCAATCATAAAATGATAGTGACAACGGAGGAATATTGTCAACAAGGTACTACATTGTGTCAATGTATCTATATTCAAAAGATTTATGATCTGGCAACTGACCTATGATATCATGATTTCAACTAGCGATTGCATTATTAATAATGGTAGAGACACGGATGGCAATATTTCTTGGTGTAATAGTTGTGACGATAAACCTGCCGATATCTTTCAGGTCGAAGGCAATTACTGCTTAGATTGTTGGCAAAATCAAACATATCCTAATCTTTAATTTACTTTGTTCGCTTTATAATCCTGATTATTCTATCTTGTTCTTCTTCTCTTCTTAGTTGGATTTGTCTCAGCCTTTCTTTATCCTTTTTACTTGCTGGTGACATTCTTAATGCCATCCCGCAGCAAGGACAGGACACACCATCGTGACAAAAATAAACCTCACACCTTCTACAATACTTTCTACCTAAAGCATAGCTAGATCGACCAACAATAATTTTAGAATACAGTCTTTCACAGATGTTTCGACAAACCATGACCTGGACTCCCAGTTTATAAAAAGAAATGACATAGTTAACTCTTGAAAGTCTATCTAGGGAGGGAGAGGGTGAAATAGATGTATTATCCTAATTGTTGCCAGTGATTAAATATATATTCATACGTCTCTTCTGCAGATAACAATCGTTTACCGTTCAATCCACGGATGTAGAATTCTTCCCTTTGTTGCCCTTTATCGTCAATGTATTTGACGAAGGTATGTTTAAAGTGTCTTGTCATCGTAATTCTTGCTACTGCCTTCAGATCATATTGAGTCTGATTTAGGGTTATTGAACGGAAAACAGACTCATTCAGATGCTTGCTGATAAAATTACTAAGCCACTGCGACCATCCGTCAAAGTTTTTGTTCTTACCTAAGTATTTAAAGTCGTTTTCAATACCTACCACTTTCTTATCAGGAGCAATTCCAACGAAAATATCGCCTCCTTCAGAATTCAAAAATGATACAATGGACTTGATTAGAGGGAGGAAGAAAGTCATTTGCGCTTCTCTGGTTCTTTCCCTTATCATATAGCATAGATGACTTAAATTCCAGGATTTTGGATTCGTCTTGCTGTAAGATCTTCTTCATTGTGCTTTCACTCAGATCAGCTACTGCCAGATTCTCTTCCCTGTCAGGGCTTATCTTAAGAGGCGGTTTCATGAGATTTCTCTCAAGGATATCCGAAGGAGTGGCTTCCACGTGGTAACTTTGTATTATTCTGCCACCATTAACCAAGAAGATATCCGCAGACGTAACATCCTTGATATTTCTCCTTAAGTCGATGTCGTACTTTCTAAATTTGGCATTGTATTGTTCCCCACGTGATTGAACCGAAACGTGAAAATTATCTATTTGCCTTGAATCTGAATAATATAGAACGGAAAGTGTAAAATCAGAGCGGGTGAGAGATTGATGATACAGGAAAGAGGCTTTCAAGCTACCATTTAAGGTAAGTTTGATGTTGTCCAACTTTTTATAAAAAGGAGCCACAAAATATACACGGGAGCTGCTGGCCTGACGTATGGGAAAGCCCACAAGCTGGCGGCTTAGCTCATCCAGGCTGCTAAACGCATGCGACGGGTTTGTTCTTAACTTCTCTGTTATTTCTCTGTCGTCACGAATTATATCACCGACATATCTTCCAGTGAAAAGCATTATATTCGCAGGCCAGCCCTCAGGATCCTTTAAATCATAAAGATCCCATCCTGCTTTTTCTTCATTTCTTAGAATTGGTTGTTGAGGACCTAAGACACAAATTTGTTTATTGTTTAAAAATACGCTCCCTTTACTAAAGGCTCTGATAACATCGATTAGTTTATCTACATCAAAATCCTCAACTTTGTTAGTAACAGAAAGTTTGTCATTAATTAAAGATAATTTGTCAACCTTCTTTTTCTTCTGAGCAGATAAAATTACAACTCCACTGATCATTAACCACTGTCCGTTTTCCTTTATAGTGAGTAACCGATATTCGGAACATTTGTAAAATGATCCATACTTCTTGATTCCATTAATGAATTGATCTTCTGACGATGTGCTTAAATGATCCAATCTCATCCCTTGCTGACTTAGGTGAGGAGCGTCCTTAGTCGTTGCTTCTCCCCTATAGGATAAAGGGATTTGTAAAAAATCTTTTGTTACGTCTAGTGCATCGTTATCTAAAAGATATTGTTCATCAGAAATTGCCTGCTCAACTGGGGTTTCTTTGAAACCTAACTTTCTTTTAACCTTGATGTCAGGAAGACTCAGCCTAGAATGTTTGACAGTTTTGTAAATTCGAATCCTATCTATATCAGAATGGTTAATAGAAGAACCTCCACAAAAAAAATTCCTTCCTTGATTATGTGGATTAACGATCCTTTCAATCAGTTGTTCACGTTTTAAATCGAATTCTAAAATATCATCATTCTTGTTGCCTTTACGAAGTATACGAACATGATAGAATGCATCCAATGGACTCTCTTGCCTTATTGCCTGTAGTATCTGATTAACTCCTTCCTTCCACGCATTGTTACTTTCAATAGGAAATAGATCAGCACGGTGGATGGGTCTTAATTCTCTGTAAGGAATTTCACAGTCATCCAACCTAGCTGGTATGTAAAATATAATTCCTGGTGGGTACCTTCTAAAAACATCCAGTGCAAACTTAAACTCACTTTGTACATATCCTACTTTTTTGACGGATATTGACGAAAATAATGGAATAAAATATCTGCTTTTACTTATGGCATCTTCAATTTCATGTTCCCAATTCTGGCCAGGAACAAGTTTGTATTTGTCAAGCCATGGATTTAAACCTGCATTCTTTAAGTCATTATGAAGTCTTGCTGCTGCGTCCGTGTCCTCTTTTGCATAACTAATAAAGACCATGATTTCTTGACCTTTCTCAGATGGAGGCCCTTGTCCTTTCAAACTCACGATAGTTATGACAAATATTGAAAAGGAATTATAAAAATGTGTACTTATTTAGTAAATGATAACATGCAGCCAAAGGTCGAATAAAAATCGTCTAGTCGATTTAAAAATACGACCAAGGCTAGATTTTCGAACATCTTTCTTTATTACTTTTGGGCCGCTTGATTCTGTTGCCCTTTTTCAGCTTGGTGAATTGTGAAGTATTTTGAAGTTTCAGCATAGCCAATTTCTTCTTTTGTCTGATATATACGTAGTTTGTAAAGCCTCTAGAATCAATTAATATGGACTCCTGTTGCGTTTGTCGATGCCTCTTCATATCAATAGAGAGGTTAATGATGTTGGGTCCGTCGGTCGACTTCTAAACCTCAAACTCAAGTAAGGCTATCATATACGCATCGAAAATGTCATTATGTGCTGTTACACCTTTGTCAAGTTTGCCTTCAACATCCCATGCGCTGTATAATGAAATAAGCAGCTTATCGAATCTTGGGTCTATGGCAAGCATCCCGGACTCTAACAAATACTTCATATGATCCAACATAGCTTTAGATTCTCTGAAGTTCACAGGTATAACTTTCATATTATTTGTAAAATCTACTTTCATGAGTTTGTACCTTGCTATAGCTTCTTCATAGTTTGAATCTTCACCAATCTGATCTTTGATACTACGAATAAATTCCGGAGAGCTTGCATCTATGTATATCTTTGTAGGTTGGTACTTTAGATTCAAGTCCCATACTTTGTTTAACATTTGGTTATAATCAGATCTTTCAAACTCTTGAGCGTATAGAACCTGAATATGCATATCTGATAATTGTGTAATTACTATACCGAAATTTGAGGATCCCCATGCAGGGTCTAATCCCATACTGATAGCTGCTTGATAATTAATTGCATCTGGATTATAGCTAATGGATTTACATTTGTCTATATGAGCTGGCGAAAACGTGTTTCCTTGATGTCCCCCGTACTTCAAACAATACTCTGATTCGAATGAGTTCGATTTCATTGCAAGGTCGATCTCATCCTGAGTATAGATTTTACCTAGACCGACCTGCCAGGGTAGCATTATGCGCTTGTAGATGCAGGTAGGTTCTTTCTCAATCTGGGAAAACAAACCATCTGGATTTCCGGGTGTAGAGATTAATGCAATGTATGGATCTGATTTTGCTAGATATCTTTCTACTATTTTTCTAACTTCTAGTTGTTCTGACTTTCCAAAAAAGTCAGCTTCGTCCGCTAAAATAAATTTTGGGTTTTCTAGAGCTCTAGCTGCATTTAGGTGATTACTAGGAAATGCCTCAATTCTAACTCCATTTAGCAGGCAAATTACTTCTTTATCATTAAAATAGACATCTGGCTCAAACAATCGCTTAAGTCTTCTGATAAGAGAAATTGCCAGCTCTTGATTTGGTCCTACGATAATAACAAATTGTGAATTTGTATAAGTATTATCCTTCAGACATAAATAAACCATATACTTAACAATAACTCAGAGATACCAAGTCCTGTTGCCTTCTTAACCCAGATCCGTTTGTGAGTTACTAAAGCATCTAGTATTTCTTTTTCGTAATCATATAACGCATGTCCAATATTATTTTTAATGGGCAAGCCAGCTGGAATTATGTGGTTGAAACAGCAGGTCCCTTGGGGCGTTCTGTTCCATTCTGTCTTATGCGCTGGTTTATCCCAAATACAGAATGGCTTTTGACGGAGCCTTTGAAGTAGCTTACTTAATTCAGGATTAGAGGTCCCTTCCACCTGTCTGTCTGAGATCAAACGTTGTAAATCACGGATGGTTATTTTGCTGTCACCTTACCTTATTCTATTAAGATACCTCTTCAGTCATTCGCTCTTCCTCTATAGTGTTATCTGCCTTGGACTTGTCATCCTTATGTTCTTCCTCTGTATCAGTGTGCTGAGCATTAGACTCTTGATTAATATCTTCTACTGAGTCCTTAGTCTGTAGTTTCTGTAACTTATCCTTTGATTTATCTAATGTTTCTAATGCACTATTGATCACTCCTGCATCTGTCATTAGATTCATTTTGGTTTCGTAGCACGACTCTATGAGACTCAATGCCTGCAGTTTGATAGATTCACTTTTCGTGGTCGATACCATCAACCATGCATTTTTAATTAATTCCTGGATTCCCATAAGGCAGGTTAGATGTGTATGAGGCAGACGTTTTTGGATTAGGGTCTTTAATTCTTGATATGCGGTGCCTTCTAGATATTCAACATCTCTATTAATGTAGGTTGTGAACATCCTAATTGCTTAGCGATATCATATTGAGACGCTCCTTTTACCAACATTTCAGACACTTTTAAACGTCGATATTCGATCATCTTTTGTTTTTTCATTCAATTATCTCCGTATTTGATACGAAATTCATGCGTTAAAATAATGTGATTCATTTCTAGGCTCACAAGTTGGGTCTTCTTAGTAGTCATATCAGTCACTCTTCTCAGGTCGCCTTGTTTTGTTTGTGGATGGTGGTACGGGGTCGGTTGGTTGACTTTGTGCTTTCATTTTCTATCTATCATTTCTCAAGTAATTTATCCAGTTCTTGTTTTGTTCTGTTTTCCCTTGTCTTGACTCAACAAAGACCTGCTGAATTAGATACCTTCTATAATCACGTAATAACCAGTTAATTGCAGGTCTAACACCATTCCATTCTTGTATGATTCTAACCGTTGCACCGTTCTTTGAATTAATACTGCCAGGAATCCGTAAGATGCAATTCTTAAACGATAAGCCCTTAGTATGGCAGCTATCCGCTTTCTTGTTTGATAAGAATTGCTCTGCAAACTGTAGGAATTTACGACCAGCTTGATTACCAACTAGGTCATAAAATACGCTTTCCTGTTCAAGCACTAAGGCTTCGATTGGTAGGTAAATATGGTAACCATTTCCTGACCATTGCACAGTAGGTTGTATATTGTCATCGTGGAATACGGTCTTAATATTCCTTAGAACCTTATTCAATGCCCTATTTAATGCCTCAATTGAGCTAAATTGACATAGATCCAAGTCCGTAAATAGGAAATCTGGCGCTTGTGGTAACAAATCTATGGACCAATCTTCTCTATATCGATAGGCATTGATACGACAGTCCAAACCTTTAGCCTGATTGAATCTTGCTAGCGCTTCCTCCCTACTATGTACGATAACCTGACTTCCTTCCGTTGTGTGTGTTGATATGGTCCTAGGCCATATAGGAGGTAAAAAGTGTCTCATGATATAATCTAGACCATAAACTGATTGTTGTGCCATCATTTTCCTGTCATCCTCAAACTACCGTCTACTAGAAAATCAATCTCCCCATTAGAGATGGCGTCGTTGAGTAGGTTGCGAAAGTCGCTATAGGCACAGCTTCCGGTAAGAGCTTGTTGTAATGTCTCAGAGCTGATTGTACCATCATTTTTAGCCAAATCACTAAGCTTACTCCAAAAGACCATTTTCTTATCTTGGGACAAGTAGTTTCTAGAAAAATCGTTCAGACCGTTCAATCGTTCAGGATCCTCTGAGGTTCTGAAAGTAGCCTTACTAGCCTTACTAGCCCGACTTTCTATGAATTGAGCACGATTTTCACCTGTTTCTGGTAAGGCTATATCATCGGGAGTTGGGTTAATAGCCCGACTGTTTAAAATAGCCTTACCGTCTTGCTCTTCGATTTGTGCTTGATTTTCGATCAGTTGGGCTAGTTGGGCTAGTTGGGCTACTTTCAGTATTCTAATGGTGGAAATATTCTTGTTCTCCCCGCTGGTAGGTATGCTTATAGTGACATCAATTCCTAAGCCCTCTCTAAGATTCGATAGTATAGGTCTTAGTCTCCTAGTCAGCCAATGTGGGGCTTTAGGCCATCCTTTGCTATTAATATCAATACCATTCTGTATTGCTACCTGATTTAGATATTCTAAGGCTTTTGAGGTTGTGCCATACCAGTAGCATGAGGATTTTCCATGCTCACACCGCATATCACTAAATTTATCTATTGCCTGAGCTAATGGGTTGGTCTCTATCGCTTCAACATTCTGTCTGCCAATATTGCTGTAGTATATATTGATAAATTCCAAAGGTTCGTACCCTAAGGTTCTAGCAATTGCTTCTCCCCAAGCTGCAAAATCAGCCATACGTGGTAAATCTGTTAGTTTGACTGTAGGCTTTATCTGCAGTACCTTAACCATTATATCAAAAATATACCCTAATAGTTTAGGCCTCATTACCTCAAAATCAATATCGACGTCAGCCTCCTCCCGTCTTTGCTCCGGTGTTAATCTATCAAATTCCTCTAAAATACTTCGGTCTAATACATCTGATTCTGTGAGGACGTTGTTAACTCCATTTACACCTATACACCGTTTATAATTATAGATCACATCCTCATCATTTGTATATAGACCTCTTTTGCTTGTGCCTGCTCCTGTTATAGCTCTACACACTTCGTCGGAAAACCAAGGCGGAATATGTCTAACATTTTCATAGATCGCTAGGTAATTATGATATAACTGCTGAACAAACTCAGATTTGTCCTTTGGAATAGTTAAGAGTTCGATTTTATCAGGATCGATTAATCGCTTCTTATATCGACACAATGTGCTTTTAAGACTACCTTTTTCACCTAGGTGTATATCTATTGTATGAGGAAATTCAGGTATGAATACGGATATGATCCAGACTTTATTCATAATCCTTCGCTCAGGATCATAAATATGCATTAGATCAAGGAATTTATCAAAGATATCATTTGGATAGTCATGATCAGGTTGGACTTGTGCTTTTTGATTAAACCTAGTAAACAAAGTGTCCTTCTGATGTGGAATTATGGACCACCCTTCCTTTGTGACTTGTACGCATCTCCATTTTGAATCAGTCAAATCATAATGTATCTCTTCATTCTGTTTCGCCCAGGCAACCCTAAGATTCAAGTCTTTTGTTTGACCTTCGAATAATGCTCTTGCTGTCAATATTCGAATAACATCATTTTGTATATCTTGACAAACTACTTGACCTCTAGTAGCATCGAAATATAATTTGCTCAGATAATTTTTGAATTTGGAGTTTTGAATAAACATTATTTCATGATGATCGTCAACTTCGATTTTGATACAAGGAGCACCGTATTGATCTTGAAATAACAAATCACTCTTTTTTTCAACTACCTCTACCAATGTTTTTGCTTGTGATTTTGATTCTGACCCCTCATCAAAAATCTGGTTTAATATCTTCGATGAATTATCATCGGCTGTGTCACATAGCATCGTTATATGATCCTGATTGATATACATACGCTTCAGCTCTTCAGCTAGTGTCTTAATCGTCTTCTGCCAATTATCGCTTTGTATCGGCGAATTAATCACTTTCTTATCGTATTTGTGGTTTAACTCAATCGTAAAGTGTGAGGTCTTGAGGTTCGCAATATAGCTTGTAACTATCTCTTTTTGTTTTAAGGCGTCAGATAATTCTAATACTATTTCATTTTGAGATGTCATACTTATACTACCTAGCCGATTTCTTCCCGTCTACCTTTGCATAGTGGTTTTCGATTACATGCAGTAAGAATCTAGATATCGATACATCTCCTCTATCAGCATCAATCCGATCCCAGTAGTGTATCGGTAATGACAACCCTGTAGTTTTGTTCTGTCTTACACCCTTTTTTCTTCCCATTATCAACACAGTAACACCTATGTGTTCTAGAGAACTAACCGAGGTATTCCTTCCGACCTAGATCATCAATATCTTTGATTAAGGCCTTGACATCTTTATCAGTCATCATAATATTATCATGCATATCTTTTTCAATCTCATCTAATTTATCATTAGTACTATCAATAAACCCGTCAAAGTCTGTTAACGTCTCTTTCCAGTCTTTATTACTCTGTTTTAATACTGATTTGAGTTTTGTATTTAGCTTCGCTAGATAGTCTGTAATAGGTTTAGGATATAGTAGTTCTGGTACTTTCATAGCACGGTTATAATCTCTCTGAGGAAACGCGTCAAGTATTTTATTAGCCAGCCAATTCCAAAATCTTTCCGGACCTACATTAGCAGTTATTGCACCTAGTTCGACTCTATTACTCCTCAGATATGTAAGATTAGCCCGTATGAATGGATCATAGAACTCTCTAAATTGTTTATATTCGTCTAAATCTATCTCCCATGAGTTATTCATTTGCTCTAGTTTGGCCTTAAGTCCTACCCAATGGCTATTCTCTTCCATTTTTTTAGTTTTTTTATTAAATTTCAGTGGTTCGATATGCTCCTCTACATCCTGCAGATTTACACCTAGGTCAGAAATTGTTTGTAAATCCACGCCTAGCCTAGCCACATTCAAATATTCTAAGGCTATACCTACACCTTGCGAATCAAAGTCTGTTAATATTCCTATATTGTTAAAGCCTAGCCTCTGAGCCTCTTTAATCAAAAACTCTGCATACTCACTACTCCAACCACCAGATTGTACTAGCGCTATACCCATATCGGTAGTAAATGGGACTAGGGTGTTAACCAGGCCCTCTTTTTCTGTAAATATGATATCAGTCCCTAGTCTGGCTAACCATCCAAAGGTTTCAAAAGTCACGTTGTATATCTGTCCATCAAACGCCATCTGCGCTCTATCCGCTGCAAATATCCCTATTTCATGGCGTTTTACACCTAGGTCATCACAAATATCTGCAATATCGTTATGTATGGCCTTACGTTTGGCTGTTACATTCATTGGACTAGTATCATAACCTAGTTTATCCAGAATGGTTCTAGTGTCGTAAAAGACCTTAGATAAGTCCCAGCGATCGATAGTTATTAAGTCCGGATTTTCGCTTACTGCATCCCTACGTTTGATAATAAGATCCCGCTGGGTGTCTTTTATCAAGCCATGTGGGATTAGTCTTCTTAATGCCGTATTAATTAGACACCAACTCTATTATGACAAATGCAGAGACACCGAACCTTCAGCTTCAGTAAGATACTAGTGTAGGAACCGGAACAATTCTTACAATCTTCAGTAAGGCATCTCTCTGTATTAATGAATAAGTTGTCGTCTAGTGTTATTGGTGCTGTTGTCGGTAATAGTGTTGTCGATCTAAGATAATGCTTAAATTCTTCTAAATCGTCTAATTTGTTATCCATTCATGGAATCACTTCCTTGAGTGGATTTCTCAACTACAGACTGGTCGGCGCCCGCCAAGGACTGACCAGTTTGTAGGACTTTATGTTTTCTTATCGACAACTGTGTTCTGCAATGGGGACAACTGGCGTAGTAGGGATTCTTTCCTCCATAATTCCAGCCCCAATCACAACGGTAGCATTTCATAGGCGTTACACGCCTTTCTAGAATCACTGACATTGTAATTGTCAGTACCTATACTCAAAAACTGTACTTAAAAGTATTAGCTTCCTGTAAAATGATTGGTTAATTTGAAAAGAGAGACATACAAACAAAGCATTTTTGAAAAACACTATATGTTTTTGTATAGCAATAACCATATTCTCTTTCTGATTATTAACAAAGTGAGGCTTTTTTAATGATATATTATAGATTAAAAAGTCTTTGGATCGGTACAATTTGTGACACCGTCATTCTATGAATCTTAGTTGTGTTATAAAACGTCATTCCGACTCCTCCAACTCCTCACGCAATTCTTTAGGTAGCATACGTGCAAGTGTCTTTACTGGTTCTTCAACGGTAATCCTCTGATCCCTTACGTTAATAAAAAGTAGTTCTATGATTGGTTTGGGGCAAATCTAAGCTAGAGTAAAACCACACTTATTGCAAAATTTGGACTGTTCTGGATTGATTATGCCACATTTTGAACACCCTGGCTGAAGTTTGGATCCACACGTATTACAGAACTGGGCTCCGTGAGGGTTGCTGTTATTACATTGACTACATGTTATGCTAGCTTTGTCACTTTCAGGTGCGGTTTGGGCTTCCTTGACTTCAGACTGGCCCAATTCTGATTGCATTTGAACTTGAAGTCCACCAATTTGCACCTGTGCTTGCTGTTGTTTCAAAGATTTGACCAGCCTTGCCAATCCATTCGGATCTCCTACTTGCGGGAATATGATATACGGTTTTCCTTCTGCAATAAATTGAACATCTCCTATTGTAAAGCTTGTTGTCCGATTGTTTCTGAAGCCGGTAATATTGTATCTAGACATCGCATAGGTTCCTATCGAAGTTGAATTAGATGCCCGCCTTTGGTTCATCACCACTGCGTCTTGAAGGCCTGGCATTAGAACAAATACGCCAGCATGCTGCACATAATCATAATAATAAACTCTATAGTTAGTCAGAGCCTGTAACCAAGCAATCTTTTTCTTGACAATCCCTGTATTATACCATACCAGATCCTCTCCTTCGGCGAAAAATGGTGCTTGGGGATATATGTCCACGGTGGTTATATGACCGGCTCCTGTTTTGGAGGAAAGGGAACAATAAGTCCAATATCCACTATCATAACTATTCTGTTTTAAAACCTCTATGCTCTTTAGAAATTCTTCGACATGTTTATCATCTAATTTGATTTTTATTGTATTTTCACGATTATCGCGATTGTATATTATTTCAACCAAACGCTCTTCTTTCTTAAATATCCCTTTGGTCTCTGCAACTAGGTCGCTACTGATAATATTAGTAATGGGAATTCCTATCCCCTCCTTGCCTTTGCCGTCCGAAAGGACAATCTTTGCATCAATTCCTGTGGATGAAGTTCCGCTTTCTTAAGATTCATGTCGGGTAGGTCAAAAGATGCTTCGATCATTTTGATATCGTAAACAGGTATGTTTAACAGATCGATGTGTGCCATGGGTCGCAACAACCGGGTTGGGACAGGCATCATATTTTCATCGCTATTTTGAGGTGTTGGATTGGCTTCAGGCGTAGATCCATAATAATGGTGGATAGGTTTACCTCTATTATCAAACTCTTCCTTATTAAAGTCGTGACAATCGCAATCACAACCGCCTTTACTTGATGGAACATGACTCCCACAAGAATCGTGAGAACTTCAGAACAATAGGTTGAGTATATTTCATTTCGTTTAGACATTCTTATTCATACTTATATGACGTAACCAAGGTATATAAGACAACGACGATTGGTTTGGGGGAATACTTCCAATGATTAAGAGTCATTATTGTACAACTCCTATCTTATGCTCAGTTATTGACTTTAACGCTGTGACCATTTGTTTTATGAATTTGATATCGTATTCTGTTAACTCTACGTTTGGTGTTTCTTTTATTGGTACTACTTGGATTATGTGGTTCTAGATACGAATGTTTTATTAAAGAAAGAGTCTAGATAAAACTAGAGCGGATTATATTGTTAAGGTGTCCATGTATGTTGGTCGTATTGATAGGACTAGTTGAAGTGATGATTACCAGTTATATCCTAACTTGAAGAATACTGGAGTTTGTCCCGCAATACCATTATTGTATAACTGAAATGGTTTCTCTTGTCCCGGCTCAACTAAAGTATTACTGCCTATTATCGCAGGTTGCTGCATATTACTGATCGGTACTCTTGTGGCGTTATATATCGTTGCCATGACCGTTAGCATTTGAATGGTTTTATTGCCTGCATTTTGTACCATACCGTCGACATGCCAAAAACCATCGGGATCGACCGTGCCATGAACGTATACCAAATGGATCGAATTAGTATCACCATTACTAAAGTCTGATCTATTGCTTGGCAGTTGAATTAGTTCGCTAGGAGGAGATGATGAGAACGTGTTAGTAGTCGTGCCGCCACTCGTGCTGTCGCTGCTGTGTTTAGTATGATGCTTACCATGATGTCCACTACCTCCGCCATCACATGGTTCGCTTGCACTAAATCCGTCAAGTGTCTGACATTTATTTTGTCCCGGAATATGTATACTTTTAGGGTGGTTGAAATCATGTTGAGTTAATGCTTTACCTGTATCTGTTGATTGTGGTGCTTGATCTTTTGGTCCTACAACGTCAAAATGTTTTGCATATACTAGACTTGTACTCATGGTAAGTAACCCAATTGCCAATAATACACTAATTGTTATCATTATTGTTTTAGACATGTTAAAGTATTCCTCTTGCTTTTAGATAAGCGTCAAGCATATTCGTTATAGTTTGGTTGTATTTTGGCATTGAATGATCTCTTTTATAGTCCGTTAGCCATGCGTCACAAGGACCATGATCTAAAGTTTTATCTAGCAGTTGATTAACACATATCAATACATTTTTTTCATATCCCAGATTATACTTAACTGCATCTGAAATTAAATTACCGTGTACCTGAGCTCTCAGCAGTGATTTATCATAATTATCAATATTATTACTCCTTACCAGATAGTTAGTTGTTGTGTTAGCTGCTCCAGCTGCTCCAATCATTAATAATGCAATTGAAACTATCATTGCTGCTATGATTTTAGACATTTTCATTTCTCAATAAAAAATAAGGTTAAAAATTAATTAGTTATCCCCCAGTGGTAACGAAGGCAACTGTCATGTGTTGAAATTGGTTCGCTTGTGGTGCTGTATATGTTGTATCTATGTCGAATATTACACTTTTACCGGGGTCTAGAGGTTTGCTTAGTGATCCCATTAAGTTTGTATTCATTGCTGAGCCACTAGTTTTATCATATAAGATTACTCCTATGACGGGATTCATGACAGTTGTTTGAACAACGTTTGTGGCTGTACAAGTCAAATGATAGTGTGAATCTGTGGTGTTTAGATAGAAGTGTGGATTCGTTATTTTGATTGGGTTGGTACTTGTGTCTGCTATTTTGTTAATTTCTATCGGTATACTGGTTGCAGAGGATGTTTATAGTGTTAACGTCACAGCGATAAGGCTTAGTGTTAACGTTGGTGTTATGATTTTAGATATTTTTATTCACTATTCTATGGTGTAGTCTGTAGCTTAATTCCAT
>QHBN01000106.1 GCA_003176995.1 Candidatus Nitrosopolaris wilkensis | reverse complement strand
GGGTTCGCAGAAGCCAAGTGGGATGATGGAGGTAAAGAACAAGAAGCAAGTCCTCCGAATGACTTGGACTTGAAGCAGAGCACGCTTTCTGATTTCCTAGATTAAATCCCTAAAATAGGATCTACAAAAAATCATATGTCCCTTGGGATATAATCGCCACGTAGATGTCGACTGGTGATATGATTGCATGGAACGCCGCCCGATCATAGTAATCTCGATTATCATAATCGCAGTAATCGCAGCCTTGGTTATCGCATATTATCAATCAGGTTCTACTAAAGCAGTAGCGGCGCAATGTGATAAAACCAAAAAAGTGTGTCAAATACAGAGCGAGACAACCCACTTCGGCGGTTACTTTCCTATTTACTCTTACTATTATGTCCCATTCCCATTATACGGGCCGGGCCTTGGCATGTATTATCCCGGTGCAATTATCAATACTCCAAGCGAGTGTGATAATTGTCTTAACAGGATATCACCCCAAGATGAACAAGGTATTCAAAATTCGAAGGCACCTGTATCTCAATAAGATTTGCCGTCGGATCAATAAGCACCACAATCATCACAACCTGAAAGTAATCCTAATCCATCTGGGTCAGCGGAATCCTACGGAGCAATCACCACCATCTTAAAATCCATCTTCGCCTGAATCCTCAGGAAGTGGCGGTGGTGGTGGAAAAAGTGGCGGTGGTGGTGGAGAAGGGGGATAAGCGTGCACAAATTGGGATCGATTCCATAAGAATCAATTATTAGCGTTGGAAAAGAGAATCAAGGATAAAGAGTAACGACGCTAGAGCTGGTGAAACAGCATTATGACAAAGAAAAATATCGAGAAATGTTGCTAGAAGCCGCCGAATTAATTCTCGGATATTTTGCTTTTGAAAGGTCAATTTGTGGAGATGCTATTCGAAAGAAAAATACGAAGTGGTGGTATAAGCTTAGGGAAAAACGTCGAAAAGACATAGAGAAATGTTCACGATGGGTAGAATGAGGAAGATGTATTTAACCCGTGAGTAGACAAATATTTCTGTGCGTGTTCTAGCGCATTTGTTTACATGTCAGGTAACGAGATATATTGATATACTTTGTCCCTAATTTGTAAATATAAATCCGTTGGAAATAATGATTTGTAACCCTGAACGTTCTCCGGTTGTATGGCATTGTTTATAGTACTCTGCGATAGATCCAAGGAGTATTATCGGTCGACTTAATGATACTCGGTAATATTCTTACCGCTTTATGCAACGTCAATACATATATTGTTGCAAGTGTAATGAGTTTTGGCGTTGGAATTCGTCTTAGCGATTGGAGGCAATTGGAATTCAGGATGGCAGGATATAAAAAAAGCAGTTCCTGAAGCAGAAAGATTAGGATTCTGGGGCTTTGTAATGCCAGATCACTATATGTGGGGGCCAAACATGGGTGGCGATTCAACTCTTGATACATGGATATCTCTAGCGTATCTTGCAGCTAAAACGGAAAACATTCGCTTGGGAACTCTTGTTACTCCCATTCCTTTTCGCTCACCGAGTATTCTTGCTAAAATGATATCCACACTTGATACAATTTCTCAAGGAAGAGTAGTGCTTGGTGTAGGTGCGGGATGGTCGCAGAAAGAATTCGAAGGCTTTAGCGAATGGGATGAACCTAAGATAAGAGTTGATAAGACTGAAGAGGGTTTAGAATTAATTCTCAAGCTATGGCAGGAGGAAAATCCAGTCAACTTTCAGGGTAAATATTACCACGCAAAGAATGCTGTTTTAGATCCTAAACCAAGTCAGAAACCATATCCACTCTTACTTTTTGGAGGCTCAGGACTACGTATGCTTCGGTTAGCAGGAAAATACTCTGACATATGTTGTATTCCTCCTTGGGCGAATGGCAGCCCAGGCAATTTAAGAGAGATTGTAATCAGAGAAGCGCGACGTTATGACAGAGAAAACAAAATATCGTTTGCTGGTTTAATACCATTACTTTCGTATCCTCCAAGTTTTGCACCTAAATATGATCAAAAAACGTATGCAAATGGAGTCAAGACAGCGATAGAAGATGGAATCAATTACCTTATCGTTCCGTTTTCACAGCAAAAGTATATGGATTCTATACGGGACTTTGCCCAAAATGTTATTCCTTCATTTGTTTAGTGGTTAGCCTGGGAATTAGTACGGATCCTCTTTATAGACGTCGATGTCATTTTCAACTAAAAATTCCAGATTTGGCCACAGTCGGGCCACTGCTACCGTTAGCACCATTAGCACCTTTCAAGCCATTAGCACCATTAGCGCTGTTAGCACCATTGGTGGCATATACTTCGTGCTGTTCTAGTAACCCGATTGCAGTAACCAATGTTATTGCCGAACCAATGAATAATGTCATAGCTTTTGGATGTTTTGTCAAATCCTTCAACTAAACAACGCGTTATTATTTAAAGACCAGTGTAATCTTTTTTTCTCTACCTCTCCGATTCTCCATCAATTAATACAGGAATGATCTGAATCTGACTAACTACGACCAAAAAATGCTTCTTGGCGGTGGTATTGATTGTAGTGACCATTTCTGGCTAAAATGCATCTTTCTTCTTTGATTACTACTATGGCAGTTATTATTACAAAAGCAAATTCAAGGATCTCCGTTATGATACTCATAGAATTTATCGGAAATCCTGTTCCTCCTGTTATAGGACTTGGATATCTTGTGATGGTCCAGATAATTATTAACACTGCTGTGCCTCCAATTCCAACATAATACCATGCTCTTCCCCATCGTTTTATCAAGGGTATTGTCCAGCACAGCTGCGCTATACCGGCTACAAGAAAAAATATACTAAAATTGCTTATATCAAAATGACTTAGGCCATTATATGCCAGTATCAGATGCACTATTCCTGCTATTGCAGTTGTTGCAGCGGCTGCATACAATTAGTAGCGGATGGTTTGGGGATAGATATTACAATCCTGGTTAATAGTTTATTTATTATTATGGGTACTGGAATTTCTAAATCGTACTATGAGACAAAATTAAGGTGCATCACACAGCGTAAGATGTAGAGCTTACGAAACGAGAGCGTAATCTATGGGCAGTAAAAATGATACCCTGTCGCATATGGTTATCAAGAATAAGTATTTAAAGAGAGCCTACTCCGGGGATATCCATAATCCTCTGAATCGTTAATAGTTCTCTCAATAATCAACGGAGAATGCGAAAGTCGACCAGAATGGCAATATCCAAACTGTATCGTAGTTATAGGGTTGAAGTGTCATGCGATACCTTCAGCGCAGCTATACGATGCATACCCCTTGTATACTGTAGATTGGACATGTAGCCTAATCTAATAAGCCTTAATCACGATGATGAACAGATAATTTGTATAATGTGTAAACCGTCTAGCGCGAAACTAATTCTGAGCGGTCTGACACGAACGAGAACCAAAGAATCGAAACAATAAGTAGGAACGAGTCTTTGAATTCCTTCGGCAATTATGGAAAGAGTAGACGTATCAGGACAGTGGGTGTCGGCGGCAGTATGCGAGAAGGTTCGTTTAGTACCTTAGCAGTAAAAATGGTGTTAGA
>QHBN01000105.1 GCA_003176995.1 Candidatus Nitrosopolaris wilkensis | reverse complement strand
ATAAGCGGTCTTCTCAACTATTGTATCAGATAGTCCAAGTTTGTCTTTTGATGTGTCAAGTTGATTGAAGGCATCCCTGAGGTTTCCAACGTTAAAGGTACTAGCCTTTATTCGATGGTCCCATCTTCTTAGCCTCATTATCCTAGAACGCATAGCTGCATCCAGTATGTGACCGCTAGCGTCCCTATTCGGTCTTCCTATAATAGTAGAAAGTCCCATATCATGACGTGCTAAAGAATTTGAAAGTCCAGTTTTCCTACTTTTGTCACACCTTGCATCAGTTGTAAAACAAGCACAGTCATCTACTCGGCTTTCTTGAATATTATCAGAAATTACTAGACCGCAGTCACTACAAATGAGCTCTCCAGATTCATGATCTGTTATTACCTTGTTACTCTTACATGAAGAACATATGATTAACTTTTGCATTATTGAAAATTGAACTCTATTAATTTTCTAACGAGTACAATTGAGATAAACCTTGAGGAACAATGTTAACTTGTATCTGCAATCTTTTGCAATCATCCGCTTGACTTATACTACCTGTCCCCACGTTCTTGCATATACAATCCCGATTAAATTTGCGTAGGTTGACTTGCAGTGGTTGTATCTTCAAGAATGTAGTATATTAGCAGATGACAACTAATCCAACATTTGATCAAGTGCCATCTGCTAATGATTTGCAATGCTAGACAGATATCAATCAATTTCACTCAAATGACTATTTTAGTATGACGTTTACATTGCAACCTAATGCAGCATATTATTGTCAAGTAGTTGATCTGAACTGGTCGTTCGGATCAAGTGGCGGTTTAAATTCCTAGACTTTGCCAAGCATTAAGAGATGAATATAATATCCAGATGGACCAAACCAGTTTCAGTAGAAAAAATAAACAATGGAGAAATGATTACATCTAACTTAACTTGAAGTTGGGTTAAATCGAGAACGTTTAACAATAAACGGTTTTTTGTTGTATGAGATACTGCCGTCCGTATTGAATAGCCTTGCAAGCAAACAATTTTTCAACATTTTATAGGGATCTACATCCTATTTTCAGTTTTTGTTTGGCCTAAGGATGTTACCGATAAGCTAAAGTTAGACAGACTATATGCGATGGTTTTTGAAATAATCAAAGAATTGAGGTTCAAACTCTCTGAAGTGCTAGAACTTTATCCCGACGATGACAACCCTAAGATAAAGTTAGAGTTGTTTACTGACGATATTGTTAACCAATTTTTCATTCTAAAGCCTCAAAAGTTGGATGAAACAATTCGATACTTAGAAGATATATGAATAGATGAACACCCCGAGACAGTGCTTGAGAGTCTGTGGAAAATTGGCTTTAGGTTCGTTCTTGATGCGTTATTATATATTTATGCGTTCAATCAACAACAGAGGAAAGATAATATAAAATTGATGGATAAATGGAAGTTGAAAGATTGGAGGCGTGAAGCAAAAATAAAAGACAGGTGGGGAAGCCCAGCCACCACTCATAAAAGCTGGGCATATCCTGTATAAGTTGAGGCCAATGAAATCAAAAATGATGTAAAAACGATGGTTCGCGGAAGTGGAAGTAGCGGAAAGCCGAAGAGATCAGTCTGTTCCCTAAAAGCTGAATGAGGACGGTCTCGCCACTTTGCTATTAGACGTGGGTCGTCGATGGTCTATAATTGGTATTTCGACGTTTGGGTTTAATATAGACACAGCGAATTATCAGATTCCATATTCATAACATCCTTACAATTTGTTAACGAATTACAAGTTGGACAGGAGTCTAATAATCCAAGCCCATCATTACGTTTAAAATCCACTCAGATATAGAATGCACATCGGTCGAAATGAGCTGCAGAGGCATATGTATCAAATACAAAGCTTCTAGACCAGCGAGCGTTGGGGGTCTTCGTTACTCGATGGGGCAGAAGAGATGTCAGATTTGTGATATTTTCATTCACTTCTAAGGCTTTTCTTGTCCTTGCTGTAATCAAAGGTTACGACTGAAACCAAGGCTAGGCAAGGATAAGCTTAGACTATCGGAAATACAAAGAGGAAAGAGTTGAGATAATTGAGAAATACAAAACATCTTTAGATTAGGTTGGATAAGCCTTGGGGACAGCCCTTCAGTTCGCTGGCCAGTAACAACGAAGATAACCTCGGATTTCCTAATATAGACGGAAGGATAAAAGTCCTAGAAGAACGAACTAATGATATAAAAGTAGCTCGCTATACAGTGTGTTGTGGCTAAACAGGGCACAAGAGCCAAATATCTCCCCGAAAACTAAACATTGTAACACATGGTAGAAAAATATACTAAAATAAGCTCCTGGATCAATCGGAAGAAGATGCTATAAGTTAGCTCACTTTATAACTAAATCAGAGACTATTTAATTTCCAGTAGTTCCATATTACCGCTGTCCACAGGACACGTTTCAGGACGTAAATTATTATCTTTAATAATTGTTGCAGTCCAAAGACATGACTTACAGATACCGAAATATCTCGTCATGAGATGAGAGTCACTTGGGTTTTATTTAATTTATTGGAATAGAATGGTTGACAATGAGATTAATCTCATTTTATTGGAACCTGATAGCAATTTCCACCGACTCCAAACTTACAATCGTGATATATCCGTATTTTGGGCCTTTTCATCAAATTCACTCTGTTGATCTTCATTTTCAAATAGCTATGAAGAACACTGGGCTAGATATATTAAGATGGCATTGTTTTTGAGTAGACATTTAAATGCAAGAAACAGACAAAGATCAAATTAATCAACAGAACGTCCGAAGCTTATTCTACAATGCGGAGTATCCAAAGATGTATGCTGCTATTTCTAACTTACTCAAAGATGGCAGTGATTATATGGAAATCATTTTGCAATTGTTTGTTAGTGATACGTATATCAATATAAGAATAACATGATATACATATGAAGATGAGCAAAGAAACCGAAAGAGAAGAGATTAAGGATGAAACTCAAGAGTATGAAGAAACCGAAAGAGAAGAGATTAAAGATGAAACTCATCAATTGGAAGATGAAGGGAAAGCTGAAGTTGCGGAAGAAGAAGAATGAAAGGTTTCATGGATTCAAAACACAGTTGCATTTAAATTTAGCAAGAAAATACTAAATTGAAAATAATTATATTGGCGTATGGGGAAGTTCATATTAACAGTATTGGTGTGTATAGAAGCTCGAAAAATTCATGCTAATTTAACTTCCTTCCTAAAAAGCAGCTGAATAGTCCGAGAAAGGTTGTCGGTTTAGTACAGCTCGTTTTTTATTTTCTTAAACACATTATTTAGAATTGGTAAACCTGTAGTTCTCTAGTCAGTATTTGAAGACTTCCAATTTTTCAAGATGCGGATACTTTAACTTCTTGCATTATCATCATATTCTACAGCGTCATCTCTGAGAATGCAAATAAGCCTGACAATATACCTCCTTATCCTGAGTACGCATACAAGGAGTAAAAATAAATCTATCAAAAGAAGAGAACTTCTCAAGAGCCTCTTTGAAGAGATTTCTCCATCTATTTCCGGACTTCCTATATCCAGATAATGGATATTTAGCAGGACCTTTAGACTAATTTTGAATGCAAATTGCCGCTCTCACGCGTACAAGGCAGAAAAAAGTTGAAACGAACTATATTATGACATCATGCAAGTTCATATCTGTAGTTAATGATATTTTAGATAAAAATCCGAACTACAATGATTTATCTTTTCTAAGATCAAGTCACCATTGATTACATAATCGATCATGTTATGATAAAAAGCAAGCTCATGGAACAACAACTGTTTTGGGGCTACATGTACTCACTTTGGTATAGTTCCTCTTCTTTGATCTCAGGGGGTATTTGCAACAAGGACATCTTCGACCTGCAAATTCGATATAAATGTCACATTCTGAGCATCTTTTAAAGCCGAGTTCGTAAGCTGAATATTTTCCTGCTCCTATGTTTCGAAAACGATGACAGACACCTTTGCAACCTATCAACAGACAACATATATTGTTCATTCTACCTTATAATGTAGTACGTAGATGGTGGCAATCTATTACACTCGTTTGCAAGTATTGATCTCTAAAGCATATTTGAATATTGTCGTCTATTTCTCATCTTATTGTAAAGCAGAGATATGTGAGGCTAAAGAATTAGAGAGTAGGTCTCTATTGGTATAGATAAAGCGGAGACCCATTCCTATAAAATCGTCACCCCAGCAGCCGCCAATGTCATTATTTGATGAACAGTATCAGGAAGGGCAATTGTTCGATTGTGGCTCACCACAGGTCAATACGCTAAGGTTAGCAATTTGGATAAATACGGAGCGAAGAGATCCTTCTAGCGTAGCGGAAGAAATAGCTGACTTGTTTCTAGAAATTTGTCGGGAACAAAAGTTAGCAGGGAAATGAAAACTATCCTATAGTATAGTTATTGTTAGATATTCTAATCTATTCCCTGCTGGAGCTCAGTTATTTTGATGGAGCCATTGGAAAACTGGAGATTTATTACTGAAAGTAAAATTGGAGCTCATTATTATCCCCTTGAAAACACCCCATGCATCCTCAGCGCAGATGTTTAATGGTATTGCAATCGAACGACTTTTCCAGTATTCGAATAGCTCAAGGATAGCGGTTAGAGAAAGTTGTTACCATTTTCACAAGGCCACAACTTTTTGTACATGCTTCTTGTTGTTGTGGTCTTTTCAAAAGCAACTTGCTTTTGCACCATTATATTATAACGCTTTTCCTAATATTTGAAAATTGCGAGTATCCGCTAACGTTTCCTATTCCTATAATTGCGGGTGCTATTATATTGTTTCACTAACCAAATTGCCCAGACCTATCAACTAGACAAGGCCTGTATCTACTAATATTTCTTCGATCTCATTATTCTTATCTTCAATCGAAAGCATCCTCGATATATAATGTACAGAACCCCGGTGGCAAAGAGTACCGGGCACAGATCTATCGTGGCATTCATCTTGGAATATTGCTGAATATCTTCAGCTCTCCGTTGAAATAATATGTCATGGCAGGAGAAAAGGCAAAGACTCGTCATTTAGGAGGAGGTCGTTTTTTGCATGCGATAACCAGGAATGTGAACGGTATCGCCATTACTCCAGTTGCAATTAGAATTGGCTCCATAATTGCTGGATTCAATGATTTACCCATGGCAACGAGGTACGGGAATGGATAAACGCCAGCGGTAAAAAACCAAAGAGCAACAAATAGCATTATAAAAAGAAAGTTACGTCTAAGGAATTTGTATGCTGGCTTTCTCATCCTACCACATTTTATACACCTGCTCTTATCCTGAACTAGACATGAGGAGCATACTGATTTGGTGCAGTAATCACAAACAAGATCTCCAAACCTTGACCCTCAGATCTCACAGCTTTTTGCCATCACAAGTATATTTCATTTCTATGTCCTGGTAGGAATTAAACCTTGCAGTTCGTTTTACTTGTACAACCTCTGCTTTTGTAATTTCCGAACCTTTTCTACATCATATTGCATCTTGTTATCGTCTAGTTTGCTGTTCGCAATAATTAAGCCATTCCAACACTTACTCACGCTTGGATGGGATAGTCATGTATTATTGCTCAAGATAAAAAGAAGAGGTTAGTGATTCGCTATTAATCTAGAGTATTTATTTTTTCTTAATCCATCTAAATATACCTAGCCCCATTATGATATAACCCAATATAACTACAACTAAGAACGAACTTTGAATTGCTGACAATCCTCCTTTAGCCATAGCTACCGATCCCAACACTGACGTCCCAATAACAGCGCCACCTACTATAAGCAAAATGGTTGTTATCTTTGACTTTTCTTTAATCCCAATCCCAAAAGAAAGGAAGAACAAAATTATTGATGTTGCACCAAATAGCATTCCACGCAGAGCTGCACTCATTGGCAAGAAGCCTTGTTTCCCTTGTCCTACAGCCGCGTCAGCAATGTAAATCAGTACTAATGCCATCGCAACGATTGCTAATATTTCAGAAATTTTCTGTCTTTGAATCTTTTCTTGTGTATACATATTAATATCATAATATGTATGCAGTTCATGCATTTATTATTTATTTATTCTATGATGCATAAGTACAATATTTTGCAATTATGCTGAATGACTTGGTATAAATGGTATAAGCTTAATCACAAGGCATTCCATTCTAAAATTGTCTAGAATCTATTGGAACATTATGAAGGTAATTGGCGGATATGACATTGTACTCCTAACATAATGGCATGATCCATTTAATAATAATCCCAGACCAATAGAAAACAAGGAGATAAAATATGAAATTCCTAGACTAGAAATCGCAAGTATAATAGATTACCGAATTACTCCTAAATTAAAAAAGCGAAGACACCAAACATCTTCATTCGATAAAAGCTGAACATTGCCTTATGGTCTGTCGTAAAGTGCGAGGATCTGGGTCTGAGTGGACAGGACGATCCACAGCTATCCGAAGCTGAGAAGCATGAAACACGCACGCGAGGACACAAAAAATAATTTATAGTTGCAAATGAAAAGGATTAATCGTTGAGTAATGGAAAGACATTCGATTTAATAGTAATAGGAACAGGCACTGCAGCGTCTACTGCAGCATCAGAGTGTCGTTCTGCAGGATGGAATGTTGCCATAATAGATTCACTATCCTTTGGTGGTACATGCTCATTACGCGGATGTGATCCGAAGAAAGTTCTTGTGGAGGCAGCAAAGATAATTGATTCAACCCTACAGCATGAGAATAAAGGCATAACTGGATCTGAAGGAATTTATATCAAGTGGTCTGATTTGATACGTTTCAAGCGAACCTTTACTGAGCCATTCCCAAAACATAGAGAAGATAGTTACATTAAAGCTGGGATTGTTCCATTCCATGGCCATGCCCGATTCATTGGACCAAATGCAGTTAAAGTGGAAGCCTACGATAACAACAACAGTATTCTAAATGGTCGATATATTGTAATAGCAACAGGAGCAAAGCCTATGAACTTAAATGTTCCTGGTTCGGAGAACATCATTACAAGCGATCAATTCTTGGAATTTGAGGATGACAATTTACCTGATAGAATTTTATTTGTCGGTGGTGGATATATATCATTTGAGTTTGCACACATTGCTGCCCGTGCTGGAGCGAAGGTCACAATTTTGCATCGCGGTAAACAACCACTAGGCCATTTCGATCCAGACCTTGTTAATCAATTAGTGCAAAGAAGTCGAGCTATTGGGATTGATATTCGGTTACAGACAGCAGTTAACAGAATTGACAAGTTATCTGATGGCAAGTTGGTTGTACATTCATCCGATGTTTCTAATACTAATGCTGATAAACTATCAACAACACTTGAAACTGATATGGTAGTACATGGTGCTGGCCGGGAGCCAAATGTTGAAGGACTGGATCTGATAGCAGGCGGCGTAGAACATACTGCTCGAGGGATAAACGTAAATGAATATATGCAGAGTGTTTCAAACCCAGCAGTATATGCGGCAGGTGACGTTGCAGCTAGCAGAGGGCTGCCGCTAACTCCTGTAGCAAATTATGACGGAGGTATTGTAGCAAATAATCTACTGAAGGGGAATACTCTCAAGTCCAATTATATCGGCGTACCTAGTGTGGTCTTTACTGTTCCATCTCTTGCATCGGTAGGTATGAAGGAAAAAGAAGCCAAAGACCAGGGGTTACGATTTAGAACCAAAAATCAAAATACTGCTAACTGGGCCTCATCTAGACGGGTAGGTGAAACCTGTTCTGGATTTAAGGTATTAGTTGAGGAAGGTAGCGATCGAATCTTAGGTGCTCACGTACTAGGTCCACACGCTGAAGAGGTTATTAACATATTCTCAATAGCCATTCGGTTAGGACTTACTACAAAGGACCTCAACGATCCTATACTGTATTCCTATCCAACTAACTCATCAGATGTAATCTATATGTTATAGATTGTCCCTGCAAACGATAATTACTAAATAATGATAGTGTGTTCTATAAACACCAAGTCCTTTGCTTCTCCAAGAACTTCTATACCGATATCTATGGTAAGACAGTGGAGGTTAACACCAAAAGATAAATTGTATCGGTACTGGGAAGAAAAAGATAGTAAAATGGTAGTGGTCGTAATAAAGCATGAAGAAAGACCGAAGCCAGTGAAAAAGCAAAGATGAAATAAAATTATTCTTGTAGATCTGAATTGTGAAACAATATGGAAGTAGTGCGGAATCTCAACAATTGTTTTCCGATATAACTGGTCTGCTGCCCTTCGTACCATAGGTATAATGACACGAAATCCGGTAGTAGTCAAGCAAGGTACTGAGATAGATGAGATAATTGACATCAACCTTCAAAAGGCCATAATATTAATCCCAGTCGTAGATGATGACCGCAAGCTAATAGGGGTCGTAGGCAGACTTGATATTGCAACAAAACCTAAATGAAAAGTTCGTAACAATAGGGGAGAGAAGTGGTTTATCAGAACCTACTTTCTCTCCACGATGTAAACATTCATAAATTATAATTATCGAAGTATCGTTGTTAGTGCAAAGAAATTCCCAACCGATGGAGACAAGAAGGGCTTTTGGCCTACTTTTTATTGATGTCTCGATAGCCGTAGTCATTGGCACAGTTCTTGGTGAAGTTGCGGTGAAATATAACGCTCCTGTATATGAATTTGTAATACTTTGGCTTGTAAGCTTCGCTGCGACGTTTGGAGCAACTTTTCGAAAATTTTCTAGAGTAGTTTGTTCCGTCCGTGCGCGAATGAAAAATAGTTTGAAATGGCCTATTAGTGCAAAGGTTGTAAATGGATTATGTTGGGCTGCTCCCTTTTCTTTAATAGTCATGTTTCCGTCAATGTACCAATACCTCGTTCTTCTTGGCATAGGCTTGGGAAATTTTTCCACATATCTACTTATGAAAAAATACAGTCGTCTTGAAAATCGTGAACAGATGATAGTCGGTTTGCTTTCTCTTGCTTCCATTCCTATCTCGATAGGTATTGGTATGACGCTATTTGTCTTCAGACACGATCTTTCTGTTTTCTTATCGAGAATGTTAATAGCTTTAGCTTATGCAGCCGGTGGAATTTACGCTGTTACAAGTAAAAAAGATCTGACTCATAACGCTTGAAATCTTTGAGTGAGTGTTGTGAGCGCTGTTATGTCGCTACTTCTGACACATCGGGAGGTTTGCTATATACAAAAATATATGCAATTTGAACTTATTAGACTACCTCTGCGGATACTAGCAACTCGCTGAAGGAGATAACGAGGTGATAGGCACTGCCTCATTAAGGCATTATCACAACTGATTCTTGTCATTTTTGCTCGCTGGTAAACTGAACGCAAATGTTGCTCCTCTATTATTAGAATTATTTTTACCCCATATCTTACCACCATGTGCTTCGATTATGCTCTTTGATATGAATAGACCCAGTCCAGTACCTGTGATGGATTTTGTAGAAAATTTCGTGAATAGTCTAGGTAATATTTCAGAATCTATACCAGTGCCTGTATCGATTATACTCACAAGAATTTCGTTTTTACTTAGGACAGCCGAGATGTTTACAGTACCATCTTTTGTAAATTTAATAGCATTACTCAGAAGATTCGAAATCACCTGATTAATCCTGCCCTTATCTGCTTCTATAAAGATATCTTCTTCAGGGTTTAGAAATTCTAGTTTTAAATTAATATTGTTACGGTCTTTAGCAATCTGATTCTTAGAGTCTGCTATGGCATTGAGTATAATCTCGACCAGATTGAATACCTCCTTCTTTAAGCCGAGTGATTTGCTCTCTATTCTCGTGATGTCTAGAATGTCTTCAGTAAGTCTTTGGAGTCTCTTTGCGTTCCTAACTATGACATCAAGATAGTCCTGCTGTTGTCTATCTGTTTGTTTAGAGCGTAAAGTATCAGCTATTCCAAGTATAGGCTGTATAGGTGTGCGTAATTCATGAGCTGCTACATTGATAAACTCTTTCTGCATTACATCATGCATTTTTAGCTGCTCATGGGCTTCTTTAATGTCTTCGTACAATTCCGTCTGTTTCCACAAATTCTCAAAAATCGCCACGTAAGATAAAACGCCTGCTTTGCTATTAGAATATGTTGATAATCCGATTGCTTCGTCAAAAGTTGTCCTCGAATCATCTCTCAATTCCATCACTAAGGACTGTCTTCTATCAACTACTAGAATTGTGGCCTTAGTATCTGACATTTGTTCAATATATCGTATCTCGATACGATGAGGATAATTCTGTTTTAAGTGCTGTATTGTTTCATTAGCCAATTTATTAGCAGGCATCAATATTCTAACTATTACATTATGTTCTTTAGCAGCTTTTTCTGCTAAGCTTATTGCTCCTATCTTATATTGACGAACAAAGGCATTAGGAGTTGGAAATATGAACAACACTTCTTTTGTAGCTTGTTTTACAATATCTAAGTATACTTGTCGTGCTCTAGATGCACTTTGAAATACTTCAATATCGGCCAAATGAACACCTTCTTCGATATCTCTTATTCTCTGTGACGCATCTATTCCATTTTTCCATAATTCTTCGAAAATGGAATTATAATGATCGACATAGATCGGTTCGTTGCTAGTCAGAAGAGTTCGCATCATTTTACCACCTTCCATCCTCTCGATAGTTGCATGAAAGTATCTATTATCAACTGCAAAATTCATTGGTGGTAGATTTCTTAAATGTCTTATTTGTGCTCCGATGTTTAGAAATACATTGACTAAATCTTTGTTGTCTTGGTCTATAGTTGTAATCCATCGTACACCATCTCCTTCCCCTTTTCTATATTTCTCAAGTATTCTTTCGTATAGATCAAAGAAGTTATCATACACCATCTGCATTCCACCACTAGATGAACAAAGTAATCTTTTAGATGCAATCCCAATAACATGCTTCATATGGCTAAATATTTCATCTGGATTTGACAATACCTTAGTGAATATGGGCTCAGTGCCTTCTTCAACTTCTCTAATCCTTTCCGTTGCAGGAACCGCATTTGTCCAATCAGACAAAAAGTGTTTTTTGGCAGATTGAACCACCGATAGCTCTGTGGACCCAACCCACAAGTCTTCTCCTTCAGTCTGTTCTACATTTTCTGTGGCGCTCTGTGTTATAACGGGTTCTATAATCGAAAAATATGCCACAGTATCATCGTAAATTATGGATGTCCTTAGAGCAGATATCTCGATATGTTTAATTTCTGCACCTGCTGCTGTAAGATCTTTAACTGCATATATGGTATCTTTTTCTATATTGGTGATTATATATGAACTACCACCACGACACAAGACCTGATCCTGCAATAAGGGTAAAAATGGTTTGTAGCTTTTTACTAATTCGTCGCCGGTAATACAATAATAAGAATGATTGACATTAAGTGATCTATTATAAGCTTCTTTTAGTGCTCGTTTCCTTCCTTTAATGATAAATGTAGAAACATCCATAGATGTTCGAGAAAGGTTAGCAGTTAGACCATTGTCTATGCGTTCTATGTCAACACTTTTCTCGTTATGGTCTCCTGTCAATATGAGAGCTAATTATAAGTAGACAATTGATATATAAAAGGAGTGAAGAATAGGCCCGGCCAAGCCACTGCTTTGATGCCAAAAAAAGAATCGCAATCTTGCAAGAATTTTTACGAATTGTATTGTATCGCTGCAGCTATCACCTTTCAAGTTGAGCCCTTTGCTGTATGTTATCATCATATTCTTCATTCCTATTGATCTTGGTCATCGTCGTATCTCGCTTTTCTCTTGTTTGTTGTGGTAACATACTATACAAACATGCAGCACCCAAACATAGTATGAGGAACATTGTTCGCTTGAATATGTCTTTCTCACATATGGATTCTCTCTCTATCTCTTTCGACTGTCAGCATCTAAAGTGAGCCGACATCATGATAGTATAACTGCTCCTAATGGCACTTTCTACTTAGTGTAGGTAATTTGTTGTAACGATGCAGGAGCTTTAACAAATGTCGTGGTCTAAACAACAGCACTTGAATCTTCATCAATATTATTTTAAGTCCTTTAAAGTAGAATAAGTTGGGTTGGATAAGTAAGAATATCTAAGGATATGTGCAATTATATTAAATGAAATAAAGGCTGATGATATATCTCTCGTCGGTGAATTTAATCTAAGTATGTCTCGAATCTTGACTATAGGACATTCAAACCGTCAATGGAATGATTTTATTTCCCTTTTGCAAAATAACCATGTGACTGTAGTAGCTGATGTACGTCGTTATCCAGGATCTAGGGTGTGTCCACAGTTCAACAAGGAAAAGATGACGCTAGAACTTATGAAGAAAAATATTGCGTATACGCACATTGAGAAGCTTGGTGGAAGAGGCAGGAAAATTGCTGGTGAGGGGTATAGATACAATAATAGAGGATGGCAAAACAAGAGCTTCAGAGCCTATGCTGATTATATGACAACGATACCATTTAAAGAAGGCATCAATGAAATACTTTCACTTATAGCAAAGTACGATACTTTAACTATCATGTGCGCGGAAGCTGTGCCATGGCGTTGTCATAGAAAAATGATAGCAGATTACCTTACCATGATAGCAGGTGTTTCTGTGTTTAATATTATAGATAGCAAACATCAGCCAAGCCCTCATAAGTTAACTTCATTTGCGCATCTTACTGATGAGAAGCTCATAGCCTATCCAGAAAGATAGATCAATAACTATTGTCACATAAGGGCACCTTCTTCCAAGGTTTTTTCTCATAATAAACCTTCAACTAAGATGTCATGATAACTGATGGATAGCTACATTAAAAACGATCCAAAATGTGGTAAATACAGTCTATCACGTTAAAGCATTATTTAATCTCAAGTAGTTCTACATTACGGCTGTCAACGGGACATCTTTTAGGATGCAAGTTTTTATTTTTAAGGAACGTTGCACTCCAAAAACATGATTGACAGATGCAAAAATACAATTGCTGCTTCATTAATGAGATCTAATTCTGTCTTATTAAAGTACGTATAATGAAACGGAAATGTTTGACAATAAGATAGATAGTTTGTGGTTGAGTTGTTATGTGGTGATGTGTTACTTCCCACCTAAAGAGCCATCTGTATGTCAACAGCATGGCAAGCTACAGTGCACTGTTCTTAATGAGGTTATAAGGCTATTGGTTTCTACCCATCATCGAGTTTTAGATCTCAATTACAGATGGTTATATCAAACGAGCATGCGGCACTTGCAGAAGCAATGTTGTTACACGATGCCTGATTATCCACTACAACTTGAGCTAACTCTTGTTGCTGTTGTGGAGGGTGTTATGAACTATGTTAGCAATGGTGTTATTCGAGGGTGCCATCATCACGTCTATCGCATTAGTAAGCCCCGTTGCAATAAGTTTTTTTGTAAAATCAATACCTTGTGTAGTATCAATCCTGTTGTTTGCTGACTGATTTATTATTTTTGTATTTACATCTACCGTGTTATTACTCGTAGGACTACCCCTTGCTACCATATCGCATAGTTCACAGCAGCTGCAGTAGCTCTTTTTAATACTGGTAATTCTTCATTTAGCAGACTAATATTACGTGATTGTATTGTATTTGTCGTATGAAGTGTTATCATAGTGGAAGTGTTATTGAGTAAACCTTTGATAGGAATTGCTACGCTAGATTTAGACTTGTGCTGGAAAGACATTTGGATGCAATATCAAGATAGCTGCAATCTAGCTTATTGCTACGATCAGAGAATATTTGGTCATTAGGGTATGGAATGGTGACATAAGAAATTCTTATGATTTTCAATTCATATGCATCCTGTTCAAATGAATTCGTATATTTGTTAAGAGTATCTATGTAGGAACAAATTCAGTATTAGAATATATAAGTATATGAGAATAAGATTGGGACGGAATTATCGCAACGTTCAGAGATTTTTAGATTCTGCCACTATAAAGGATTCGAGAGCACTTAATCTGTGCTTTTCATGTTTGTGATGGGAACGAATTAAGTCTCTTTCTGTTGTACAGCCTCTCGATTCAGGAAAAAGAACCAATAAATCGAAGTGGTATCGTGATTTTCTTAGACGTATCTGTTATGAAAGAGATTCGGCATAAGTTTCAACCCATAAATGTAGTCAATAATTGGAAGAGTGTAATTAGGTTCCTTCATAGACATCCTAGTAATTCATCCAAATTCAGGTTATTTCTTGAGGGTCTTATCCGATACAATAATAATCACTATCCCTGGTCCACTCGATTACTCAATTATCGAAAGCACGTTTGATTTCCAACTTACTCTCGTGTTATTAGACCAATACCGTCGGGAACAATTTGTGTATTTGAATGATTAAATTCGTGACCATCTGAGTAATACGCAAAGGGTTTCTGTTTCTGTTGTTTTCGAGATAGAGAGCAAGACATAGCCTTATGGAGACGGTAGCTTAAGAGGACTAGGCTGCGAACTGGTAACAGGACTACTGCCAGAAGGTCGTATATTGAATGTATATACTCTAGAAATACTATCGCTAATAGGCGATTTGCTTGTGGGGACCGTTGCACCATATTTGAAAGTCATTGTAGCGTTAGTTGTTCCAGGAGATGTAGCTCTATATGTTATACCCGATAGTTTTGGACTTAGTATAGGCGACTGTCCTCCAGGCTTTAGAGTGACCTGTTGAGCTTTACATGTTGTAGGTATTGTCTGAGGCTCGGCCATGACATTTTTATTAAAGGTAATAGACAGCGGCGAAGTGCACGTTCCATTCGCAAACGTAATTGTCGCCGTAGAGTTGTTAAACACAGTCCCTCTTAGACCGAATGTGCTACCAACGCCTACCTTTGATGGAACGGTATGAACACGAAAAACCTTCACACCTTTTACATGATGAGCTGCGGTCGTCTTACTTGAGGTTTTAACACTACTACTACTTTTCTTAACGGCTAAGACCGACCCTGTGAAGTAAAGCGTAAGCATTAAGATCATTGTAACTACCGCTAATAATATCCATGCCTCTTTCAGGTTTACCATTACAACTAGCTATGGATGATATATTTTATAACTTTAACCCTTGTAGTTGGTCGCTAGTCAGCTTTGATCACTGACCATGCATTTGACTACGGTTGCCTTAGTGAACATTCGAAGGATTTCTGTAATGGATATACTGACGGCTACAGTGATGAAGTGAACGATATACTAGGATAGATGTAGAGAGTAGTCATGCAAGACGCTAGATTATTCCCACTACTTCCGCCTTTGACAGCGCTACGTAAAGACTACTTTGTATGTCCCAAAGAATGTCTTGAGCTTTAAGCATTTCGCAGCAGACGACGGCACACCTGTCACTATATTGATAGTTAAAGCAACTAGAGAATATGTTGCTAACAGGTTAGGGAAAGAATTAACAAATAACAAAACCTACATACTTAATGACTTTAAAGGATTGCCTACGAACTACACGTATATCCTGACTAATAATAAAATGAAAATTTGTATATTGGATCTAAATGATCTTTTAAAAAATGGTTATGGTAGGAAGGGACGTAAACGATTATCATCCTTAATACAAGAAATGGAGGATAAAAAAATAATGCCTATCGGGGATTATAGTGAGGAAACGCAGGCAGGCAGAGAATATGAGCGTGAACGACAAACAGAACATGATCGACGCAGATCACATGTAAATATAAGCACTTGGAAAAGTCTCACTCCATACCAGGCAACGACGAACCTAACATTAGAGAAAGCATTGTCTTCTGATGCGAAGCAGCAGCTATGCATTAAAACTATTTCCATTCACAATTATTCGCAGATGCAAGGATTGAAAATAAACCTCGAAGTAGGAGATCCCACCGTAATCATAATAATCAGGATAACACCGATAGCATCAAAAGATCCTGATGCGACTATGAAATTACCGAATGAACTGTATCATTCTCCAGAAATAAGGAACAATTATTCTATTTTTCGCTTAGGAGAGGAAGGGATTCTGGTAGTTAGCAAGAATGTTCAAACCCAACAGATTTGAATAATCACAGCTCTTCGTAAGAATTGTTTAACTATCAGTTTAACTAGCAGTGGTTGTTCAGATCTTTCGCTGGCCTTCGCACGTATAAATTACATACAAACTAGGACAATGTTAATTGACTTGTAAAGGAATACCCGGTAAAATAACCCTTAAGCTAGTGTAATTTCATCATGGGTTTCATAGGCATGACACCACGCATCATCATTCCACTCTCGTTCTGTATCGCCATCTTACCAGCTTCAGAGCTTAACATCTTATCAGTTTGAGGATCTAGAATCATCCCAGTCTTCTTGTCGATTATCATCGTAATACCAGTGCTACGGTCGGTCTTCATAATGATGTCAGTCTTCTTAGCGATTGTATCATTTGCAGGATTCATCATAACCATTACACCCGTTTTGTTGTTAACCATTAACATCATCCCGTTTTGAGCATTGTTCATGGTCATAGTGCCGGTTTTATTGTTTAACGACATTCCACTAAATCCGTTCATCATCATTTTAGTATCTGTGTCTGTTATCATCATATTAGTACTGTTAGCTTTTACAGCTGCGAAAACTACATTCTGTGAGAATTCAGTCACAGACACTAATAAAGAGATTGCAATTAGTGATGAAAATATGATCTTGAGCGTACTTTCTTTCTGTTGTACATGGTTAGTCATTAATACATATAGTTTCATTTAAGATATATGAATTGCTAGATCTTTGGTTCATTATTTCCATATTACCTCCAAATTGAAGAATACGGAAAATGAGACACAATATAAGATAAATATTCTATACCACCAGTCAGATCTGGATCAAATTTGGATAAAATAAATTAAAGGAATCTAGCTCTCAGTATTTTAAACTACTTAATGGCATAGATCCATTTGTCAGAAGAGTGCTAGGAATTATCAATGATTCAAGCTTGGCACGTGATTCATATATGGTCGCTGTAGGTCCTTCGGGGCCTGATCCTATAATTATCTCAGAGTCGATGTCTGGTTCAAATCTCTTCATACCGAGTCTTGAAGTGTTTTTCTTGTTACTGTTGTTGCTTTGTTTGCCTTTTGTTATTTGGGTGGCTATTAAAAACGCAGGGCTTTGTAATCTTATAATGTCCTGAATATAGTGCCCATAAGAGTACAGCTATTGATACTATTCTTAATGGGGTCTGATAATTTGCCAGAAAGTCTGTTGCGAGATGCCGAATCCAATTAGATAGTGCTAACTTTATTATGTAGTATTTGCAGCCCCATTTGCCTAGGTGCTGTGTTAGCTTATCCATCTGCGTCGAAGACTCGACTCTATGACAAACCGATTTTTGAAAAGTATTAGATATGTGTAAAACTCTTAATGACGTTTGAAAATTCCAATGTGCCTATCCCTAAAGCGTTTGCCGCTTCCTCATAATCATCTCCATTGATTTTTGACAATATTCCAACAGTATGTTCTACATCAAGTAAAGTAGACAATTTCCGATGTAGCTCTTTATGGCCTATCTTTGAATGCCATACAAGCGCGTATATGTCGCAAATATCTTTAATTTTCTTATGATCCTTTGTTCGGTTGTGAAGGGCATTGATTTTTGTGGCCAACAGTACCTCTGGACATGGTAGCATTAATTTGGTCCCGAATGCGTTTATTATGGTATATTTTTTACTCTGAAATACTGCTGATAGCAAAGGTTCATCGATCGGAACAAAACCTAGCAACTCCATTACATTTGCAGGGATGTGGTCTACTATTGGATCGACATAAAGGTTAAAAATAAAAGGTTGTGCTAACCGTTTGCTCTCCTGTTCGGTAAGCTCTGTCCTCGTTTCGGTATGATAAAATTTCACGAACCTTTGCGAAATCGGTACAAATCCGTTTGCTTCCAGAGAGTTTATTGCTTTGATAAAAGGTGACTCTTCCGATAATCCTGTTAAATCGTTTGTTTCTACATGGAATCCGATATCGATATCTTTCGATCCATGATAATCATGAATATACACTCCTTGAAACTATCATTGACAGTTAAATATACTGCCCACCCGCCTAGAAGACATAAAGGTTCTGGAACTTTTGAAAATACCTTACAGAGGTTTTCCTGTGAAATGTCAGTTTCATATTTCTGGTAAAGCATTTGTTAACACTTTATTTAACAAATTATCTGCAGCTTCGACACAAGCCCCGCCTTCGTTATATAAATCTAATATAAGCTGAGGAATAGAAACAATCATTAATCCATTGAGAGAGAATGTCCGATAAAAAAACATGCTTGTCTCCTATAAGAATTCTCGTATTACCTTTGCCTACTAAACCCTCACTTGAAAACATTTTATGCCAGAGTATTCTATCTTCTGGGCTTATGTAGAAGTCTGTTCTGGACGGAAATAAGTAGTTCTGAACTGTGTTCTCGGCTTGATAGGTCGTTAATGCGTACTGAAGATCCGTACTCCTTAGTATTTCGATTGGATTCTTTATTACGTATTCGCTTCTATGAGGTTTTACTTGCCATTTCTGCCATATAATAATCAGTTGCTTGAAGTCTTTTACCCTAGTTTGTTCTATTAGACCCTTTGTTTCTAGTTGCTTAAGCACTCTGTGAACGCTCGAGAATTTAGATTGAGATAGCTGTGCTAATCTGTATTTTGATAGGTTACCTTCAGGATTGTTAAGTAGTGTTCTAATGATCCGTTGCTTTATAACGCTTCGTCTTTCTTCTAACATGCCGAGGTATCCATTTTCTTTATATACTCTCTGTTATTGGATATATCCATTAGTTTTTGTTGTATCATATACAAACAGGCCTATTAACAGAAAAGATAAAGAAAGACTAAGACAATCAACGGCTTGGCGTTTTGAACGTAGGCAGAATATGAACATACGACCATCAAATGCTTCGCTTTCCTATATACCAATCTTTATCAACCTAGCGTCTAAATAGAAGTCAAAAGATAGATAACGAGATCCAGTTCGTGGAGATTAAGCTTCGATTATCAAACAACTACCTACTCACATCCTTCAATTTGTCACAGATAGGGATCATATTGGGCCTTGTGCCACGCTCATTTTAGGCCTTTTCGCCTTCCTCCTTGTCACATTTCGATTTTCCTTATGTAACTCAGATATCGCTCAAACCTCTTCCGAAGTGTCTCAAAAATCTCGTTGTATGAAGACGCTTGTCTGTCTAGAGGAATCTTCATTATCAACCGCTGTTCAAGTTTGGTTTTTCTGGTCGCTATTATTACATTATAATACATTATAATCTAAGTTATTGTAGCGGCTTTGCGTATAGTCTGTTTTCAATCGATTGAAACGCGTTGGGAGATAGCCGACCATGATTGCAGCAGTTAGCCTTGACTAGTCGGTCTTCTCTAGATGCTAATGGCTTGATGGAGCTGCATCTGTCAAGCCGGTCCTTGATGCTAGCAAATGCTTCGCTGTAAGATAATCTTTTAATGTTGACAAGATTTCGAGTTGTATCAAGCAATAGTATATCGTTTGTGTTTGTGTGTGCTTATTGGGCCATATGAAGCAGAACTATTGCTCTCCCCCATAGTTTTCGTACTGTAAGTCCTTTCTCACTTTTTTATTGACAAGTCTTGGATTCGTCAGTATTGTGTTAACGAGATGAGGAATGATAGTGGTGGCGGTAATTATCTAGTGCTTCTTTCAAAATAGTGTTTATCTCACTGCTAATCTTTTTGATTACTTGTTTCACTATCTTGTTATCGGCTACTATTTGCATGAGTTTATCTTTGATCTCTTGTCTCCTTTTTGGAACATCAATGAATCCATCCACTTTTTGGAATTCAGATTCAAATTTGTTATATCCCTTATCTGTGATTAGTGTTTTTAACTGTGCAAATAATTCTTTAAACTCAATTACAATTTCTGGATCCAAAGCGTCAGCTAGAGGTCTTGCAATCGCCCTATTATAATTTCGAGTTCTGTGTAAAGCATATACTTTGTCCTGAATGTATTTCCAGAACTTTTCAGGTCTTACTTTTGCAAGTATTGCGTTTAACTCAATTCTGTTACTACGAAGGTACTCTGCTATTTCTGAAAGTAATGGACCGTATACAGCAAGATTATCATCTATTGTTAATTGCTTTGGCCATCCATGTGCATTGCAAAAATTATCAAGTACTACACCTGCGTGCTCATCAAAAATTCTTCTTAATCTCTTGTATGCTGCCTCTTTGAGATCCGACTGACTTAATTTATTCTGGATTGTGGGATCTGTCCTTGAGAGGCCAAAGTATTTCAGAGTTTCAAAGTCTATGCCAATACGTGGAATCCAGGGTACTTGCTCAAACACGATCCTAAGACCATAGACATCAAAATCTGTGAGGATAACGACGTTGCAGCCTTTTTCATGTGCCAATTTCGATAATGTCTCTGCATATTCTACCAAGAAGCCGCGAGTGTTTAAAATCGCAAAGCCTGCCTCATCAGCATAGTAAGTTAGCGACAGTGCAATGTCCTCTTTTTCTATTATGATTAGGTCTGTTCCATAATCAGCCAGCTTTTCAATGTCATCAGCTGTTACTGGATGCGTTTCTCCATCAAAATATAATTGGGCTCTTTGTGCAGCATAGATACCTAGAGCTTTACGCTTAAGGTGCATTTCATTTTCAACTATATCCTTGACATATCCTGAAATTGTATCCTGGTCGATTGTTTCTTCCTCTCGACCGGCTTTTATGAGGCGATCTTTGACAAGGTATGAAATTCCCCTGACAGTCCAAGGATAAGTTCTTACAATTGTTGGGTCTAGACGTATCTCTTTCAACCTTTCACGTAGCATATCACGTGTGAACTGTTTGATTATGCCAATTCCATTAATATTATTCTTCTTTTGTTTGTCATATAATGATTGAGAAATCTTGTTGCGTGAATTCTTATCTTTTTTACACAACGCGTAAATCGTGTCAGCAATGATGTTTTCAAATGGATCTAACTCGAAACTTGACTTGCCATAATTTTCGTATTTTATGATTGGGCTTACAAGGTTGATTAGGATGATGCTGTTATGTTTTTTTGTTACAATTGTTTTGCCAGCATAATTTGATTTACTATACTTCAAATATCCCATTTTGGTTAACATCTCGTCAACACCAGATGCTTGTTCGAATCTTATATTGGCAATTTCGGTTTGACTCTCAGTTGAGAGAAGTGTTTTTTGTTCCTTGTCATCCATCCATCTAAATGTATCCGCATAATCGCCTTCAAATGCAGCACTGCTAAACCTGGCTGAATTGTTAACTGATTTTATGAGCTTCCGGCCGAAGTTGTTTTTGATGTCAAATGTCTTTACTGTTGCGATTGTGATTTCAAAGAACACTGGATAACTATATGTATTATCGTAGTTTTCCATCGTATAGCTGCCATGATCAATTCTATCAATATGATTCAGGTACTTGATGTCTTGGACTTGATACTTGTGATCATACCCTTGCTCAATCCTCTTCGCTAACGCGAACTTTCTAGCACTAGGCTTTGTATCGAATGGTAGCTCAAAGTTGGCAACATCATGAAATGCACTAGAATGAGCAATTTTCTTCAACTCTGTAAACAGGGCATGTATCTTGCACACATCTTTTTTTAGTTCTGCTACTGTTTGACAAGGCATTAGATCCCTTCTCATGTTGGTGGCCTCCTTGAACAGGCTGCGCATTATGTCATAAAGCAGAACCTGCGAATCAGTACCATCACCATTATGGTCTAATGTATAGATTAGATTTTCAAACGCCTTGTAATCATAATAGTGAATGCTTGGCAAATTGTTCCATTTTTTATTCAGGGGCTGGATTGCAGGAAATTCCAGTACTTTATCATCATCATAAGAAAGATGGACAGTAATTTGAAATGTTACGTGTGTGTTAAATATCGCAGTGTGCTTGAGCTGTTCAATTGTTTCTGATATACCCTTTATTACATTATTATATTCCTCTCCTTCTCTCAAATCTCTACTCGGCAATGGAAAATGTATTTCTACTTCTGTCATTTTTGGTAATGCCGATGACGATGCTGATACCGTTTGAGGAAGTTCTACTGTCTCAATTTCTGTTCTGATATTTTGAGCAGCCTTGTCGATTTTCAACCTGATAAGATATTTTTTCCTGGATATCGGATCAATCAATATCAATGGCTCGTACCAATCCACAATCTGATATTTTTCCAAAGCTAAGGAGTATGGCATTGCAGAGGCTTCTTTTAGTGCATCACCTAGCCACCGCGTATAATCTTTCGTTGATTTCGTTTGCTGCTATACATTTGATCAAAATTGAAAATATTGGATAGTTTCTGTAGACTAAAGGTTTCGGCCCCATCATCGTTGTAGTTTGTATTTGAGACAGCTAGCTTTACATAACCTTTCTCAGTATCTACCGAGATAATTACCTTAACTATTGGTGAGTATTGTTGTTGGTTATTCCATTTCTTCTTATTTTTTGGTAACTCTAGATAATCTAAGGTATTGTCTACAAGTTCTTTGGTCGTGAATGAAAAGTATTCATTTGGATTGGCCTTAGTCCTATTTTGAATCCCATCCGAGGTAATGTAATCCATTCGGCTGAGGTGTGCAGAAAATACCTCATTATAGGTCGAGGAGAAGGGGCTCAAATTTTGGCACCTACTTTGTCAGCATGCTGATAATTGTCATCTTGATTTTTGACCCCCCCTTACACACTGTGAGCTATTGTTATTATGATCCTGTTTTAGTGCTATCAAGGCCATTTTTCTCGAGTTCCTGTTGTGTAGCTCTGTGATCATAAAATTCGATAGGTTTTTTTCGCTTCATTATGTCAACGGCAAACTCTATTCTATAGTCAATGTCAAAGCCCTTGCCTCTAATAGGTAGAGCACTAATTAATTTCCCTTTATGTAGCTCTAATAGGTGATTTTTCATATCGAACTCTATCGGCGTCTTGTATCTGCCACAAAAGAAACATTCTAAGACCAACATTCCATCCAGGACATGATCAGGGTCATGTTTGAGATTTCGAGGGAAAAATGTCCTCTTTCTATGCGACATCTTCGTTAATTCCCCCAAATTTCATTGAAGTGTTCTCATTTTGTTTAGTTATGGAATTGCGATTTTCCTGTTGTTGTGGCGTACTAGTTTCTGTGATACGACTAATCATACTGTGAATCTCTGCAATTTTATGTTCGATTCGTTCTACAGGATTAAAGACATCAGTTATGACCTCTATAGCAGATTTGTGTGGATGCATTCTTTCCTCTACTCTGCATGCAGTATCGGCACCCATTGACTTGATGTAGACACTGAAGAGATGGTCAAGGTGCTTTACCTCGATGTGGATTCCTGTGAAATGTAGCCAATCGCTAACTTTGATATCCTTATTGATATCGCATTCTGTTAGATTCCACTCCATTATATCCGGAACTATTCTCTCATGTCTATCCACCAGGAAGGTTATCATTCTGTCACGGAGCTGTCCTAGAAATACATGTAATCTGGTTCGGTCTATTTCGTCCCCAAGTCTAAAGGGATTATTGCTGCACCGTACTTCGACGTTTACAGTACCGCTGGGATAAAATGTGTAAGTTATGTGCGTCTTTCCAATGATTTCAACATGACGCTTTCCATTATTCCGTGGGATTGCGGGTAGTCTTAGTTCATTATAACATTCTGGAGTAATTTTGAACTTGAAGTGTATATTATGGATATGAAGAGGTGCGGACGAAAGTAAAGGTAATACGTAGCCTTCGATCGTTTGAATAGTCAATGATTCCACATTGTCAGAATTAGGTGGGGTGGAAAAGTGGTTAACCCCTGTGGGGTCTACTTGTGTATTCTTTGATAGGTGCTTTGCCATTACTTCGGATTTAATGGCAGTAGCATAGTATTCCTGTGGTCTACATTTCCTTAATGTGAAGATAGTGCCGTTCTGAAGATAATGTTTCAGGGTCTCTTGAGCTTGTTTCTTGTGTTTGGCCACTCCTCCTTCGATTAGATTTGCAAAAGTTATACCATTTCCATTATCTCTAAATGTATGAATCGACAATTCTATTATTCGCCGCACATCAGTGTATCGACGCTTGCGACCATCCTCCTGTGTTCCTAATGCTAGTGGTGTATTCTCGGAAGTAGCTAGTGGTGTATTGTGGAGGACAGTGTTATCATTCAATTGAATGACCTTCTTCAGAGGTACGGTTACGATCTTCTTTTCTACCTGTATCTGCGGCAATAACCTTCCCTGTTCTTTTATCTAATTCTCCGTTAAACCAGATTTCTAGAGTATTTTCCGACTTGTACAACTCATTCATATAGTCAGCCACAGAATCCCATTCTAGATTGAATTCAAAATCTACAAGTTCATACCTATCACGAGTCTGACATTCACGTGGTTGCAGCTTTTTCTCCGTAGCGGACTCTACTTGTTCTAACGTGAGAGAACATGATGTTTTGTCATCACTTCGTTTATGTTCTTGTTCACCCAGTTTCGTTCCCGTTAATTGATCTTCAAGGACATCATCGGTGACGTTTTGATTCAGATGATTTTCATGTTGAGTATTACTAAAATATGGACCTGGCTGAATTTCAGTAATACTATTTTTAGGCCATGATGTCCTAACTCTTCTTGGAACCTTAGGGTTATCTTCCGGTAGATATCTTCGAATGTTTCTTTCGTTGAAGCCGAATAGATGGCAGTGGTCATCTCGAATCTTTGAGAAAGCTTGTTTGTGTGTGAATCCGTCAATAAGGGTCAGCCTATTATACATCTGAGGGACTAATTCGACCGCTTTTACGTATGTAGGAAAAAGCTCTTGAAACTCTTGTGAAAGCTCGTCGTACGTGCGTGGTTTGTACTCCTTGACACTGTACGCTTTATTATTTTGTTTTGAGAGATTGGTCGGTTTTTCTGACGACATTTCTCACTCATCTCCGCCAACAAATTTACCTATGCAATTTTTGCAAAGCGACAAGCGTATCGTTCTATTATGTCCCACTTTGACATCAATGGCCGTTGTTGCTTGCGCTAGGCATCCAACCGCTTCACATACTCTAAAACCAGTACCTTGATCACGTGTGATCAAATCTGTGTGGTTTCCTACATCAAAACTTCCCGATTCTGATTCGTTAGATCCAGTTCGGGTTTTTACTGGATCGAATGTTGAACATTTCATGATAAACTCTATTGATATATACAAATAATTAAAAAATTTAGACGAAAATAAAAATATTATAATTTAAAATTTCAAAAATATCCTTATTGAAAATTTTGATTTTTCAAAACTTAAAAATCCCAGACCATATTCCTTAGTAGTGTCAAAGTATTTTCAAGGTTATTATTGCAAGGACGAAAAAAGTGTAGAAGGGATAAAAACTGAAAATTTGAGAACGGTTTTGCAAACGATTTCACATTCTTATCCTTGGGGAATTACGCCAGAAGAGATCCATAGACAAACTGGGATTCCTGGAGACACAGTGTACGGTTCGTTAAGAACTCTGACAACTTTTGGATTCATAAAGAAGGACAAGTATAAACGCCATAGAGGTAAATCCAAGACCTTAGCCGATCCATATAGCGAAAGCACCGCCTTCAAATTCCATGTCGAGAACAGAAATTTTGTATTGAATAAAAATGGAATATACCAACTTGCTCCCGGATGTACACAGTATAATCCTGATTTCCTAAATGCATGGAGCAAGTTGGTTGAAAAACATCAAGAAGACGAAATTTATCTATCGTTGATGAAGCTTCTAAACAGGGTGATTACAAAAATGAGTTCTCTCCCTCATGATCGGATCCTAAGAGATATGAGCCCGAGAGCTGAAAGTTACTTGAATGGTGAACGAACCAGTATGCATTGTCAGTATTGTGATATAAATCACGAAGCAAGGGATTTCATCCGTGCTATGTTACTTCATTTGATCGATCGATTTGAAATGACCGATTATTATGTAGATTTTTTAAAAGAACAACAATACATCAGCGATGAAGGCGCACACAATTATGACCAGCTGATTCGTGAGCAAAAAAGCCCAACTGAGCTAGACACAATCAACCAGTATTCATCATTAGAGGTCAATACAAAAGAACAGGAGCTTGAATCTATTATTGTCAGATTCGTATCGATCAAAAGAGACAAAGACGACACTGATTTTTTGTTTTTAGCAATCGATAAGGAAGGCACTTTCTATAATGGTAAGATTGATAGTACATTGGTTAGTGCTGAAGTGACCTCAAATAAAGTGATAGAATGCCTCACAGATGACGTAATTGAATCCGATTATGGTAACTATATAGAACTTCATAAGGAGCTAGGCCATAATGTTAAAATAGTAAATGCCGATGAATCAATTCCCACTTTATCGGCAATTACATCTACCAAAATTGGTCATATCATAAATTCGAAATGCCGTGAATTCATTTTAGAGGCATGTATTCTAGATAAACCGATTAAGACTGAACTGACAAGGGCTCATGACAGAGTCCCAGCTACCAAAGTCTTGGTCGGTGATGACAGTTCAAATATTTATAATCATATCTTACTGGAGAAGATATATGATGATACCTTATACAAGTTAAACATAGGCGATAGGATAAGGATATTGGGTGCTTTGAAGGACTATGATGATGCTGGGGATATCTGTCTCAGAGTGGATGTGTACGGTTCTATAGAGAAAATAGAAGGTGGTCCTGCCGAGTCCATAAACAAGATAATAATCGTGGGACAAACCAAAACTATTGACCGGATAATTGTAACATTGCATAAAATTGAATTTGCTGATAGATACACCGCTGTGATCATGGCAATTGAAAACATGAATAACGACGGTTCAGAAATCTCTTTTTACTCTAGTGATTTTCGGGCTTTCCAAGGCAAAAGACAGGTGGGTACAACGCGTAATGGTCCTTCCTATAGAGAGATGAGGACAACAATCCCGTCAGAAATAGAGGAATATGGCGTCATAAAGTTCGAATCACTTGATCACAATCAACATAAAGCTAGATTCCAGTTCAGATTAAGTAAAAGTAATTCTCCGGGTAAGTATGACTTTCTTTTCGATGTAGACTTATCCAGGTAGCGTTGTACCGCATTCCCTGAATTTGTTGCTTCGATATAAATTCATCGCAACCTACAATGGAACCCAGATGCTCTTCTTGGTTAGGCTGCATTTTTAGTAAGTACTTCTGGCTTGACATGTGCTAATTTTGGATTCTGTTGTATCATAGTCATAATCTGAGTGAATTGTTGATTCATATCTTCACGCATAGCCTTCATGTCTTGTTCATATTTTATTTTTATGGCTTGCATCTCACTATCCTTTTCTCGTAATTTTGCTTCAATATTCTTTCCGGTTACTTCCAAAGTTGTATAGTCTAGGAATGTAAGATATTTCATACATTTGGTAGCGTAAATCTCACGTCTGTCAGGTTCTTTCTTCGTATAATACGGACTCTTTGAGTGACCTAAAAACCATTCAGAATAATCCTGATTCGTCTGGTCACTCATTACTGTCTTTACAAATCTTCTAAGACTGTGCAGGGTAATTTTCCTTCTCTTTTGCTTTCCCCCTTCCTTTCGTTTATCCAACCCGACAACTTCAAGTAACTTTTGAAACTCTTGCAATACTTTCACATAAAGAACATTTGGTTTATTGGCATTATACACAGTAAATAGTAAAGATTCATCATTTCGTTTTCTGGGTCTTTCCTCGTTGTTGTATTTCCAATCTATCCACTGTTTGAGGTAGTGAGTTGCTTCATCTGATATGTAGATATCCCTCGCAACTTTCGTCTTGGCAAACTCTTTACGTATGTGAATCTTGGTTGGTCTAAGTGAAAAATCAATGTCTTTTAGTCTTATTGCTAGGCATTCAACCGTTCTCACCCCGCTACTAGCAAGAACTAGGAGATATAATTTTAATCTCCGATTGTTACATGAAAGCAGTATCTTTCTTATATCTGCTGCATCTAAGGGTTCTTCATCTTCCCGGTAAGCTTTAGGCACTTTTACTTTCCTTTTGAATTTTGAAGCTATAATGTCTATATCGTAATAGGCAAGATACGATCTAATGCTTGCTAAATAGAGTCTAATACTGGTGGATGTCATAATATCTTCATTTTTACCCCCTACACTTGATGTTAGGTGAGACACAAAACTGTCGAGTATTTCATAGACATCGATTGTGTTCTGCTTAATCGGATTTAAGATAGAGTCAATATTATAATCGGGATAAAGTTCAGTTAAAAATCGCTGGAAATGAACTAGGCCAGATGTATATGTGTATTTAGATTTCAAACTATTTCTTGATATACTCATCAAAAAATTCTTGGCTTTTGGATAGGAATCGCCTGAATCAATCTGTTTGTTAACTGTTATTATTGGATGCAACTATGGAAATTATGTTCAGGAGTTAATATAACCTTTTTGGAGATTTTAATGAATATTAGAAGAACATTTGGAACATTTCCCTTTGTAGTAGCAATATCCCTTCTTGCAATAGCAGGTAGTGGTTTTGCTGTTGTGTCCTCTAATACGGCTTTCGCACAACAACAACATTTTACTGCCAAGCTATCAGGAGCCAAAGAAGTACCTCCAATAACATCAGCGGCGTCAGGCATGGCAGCGTTCGATCTCAACGCAGCAGGTACACAAATGAAATATACCTTGAATGTAACCAATATCAACCATGTAATAGCAGCCCACATCCATAAGGGCTCAATTACTGCCAATGGACCGATTGTAGTTAATCTGTTTATTCCATCGAAAGCTACTGGTAAAGTAGATGGTACTCTTGCTCAGAGCAGCATTAACTCTACTAGTCTGATAGGACCATTAAAGGGTAAACAGATGACTGATTTGCTTAAACTGATCAACGGTGGCCAAGCGTATGTAAACGTTCACACCACACAAAACCCGCCTGGAGAAGTTCGAGGACAGATGTCATCTGGAAGTGCTACTTCGGCATCAACAGCAACAGCAACAGCGGCATCAGCAGCACCAGCACCAGCACCATCAACATCTTCAACTCCAAAATACTAAGACAAGAACAAAAACTACATCGTCATAAAAGATAGGCAAAAATAAGCTCTCATATCTTTTTATTTATTGTTGTAGTTATAGATTGACTTTCCTAAAGCGGTATTATCTAGATTATCGGATGATTTACTCAACAGATTGAAAATTCGTTAGCTATGCCCAAAAGTAGCGACTACAAGAATACAACTCAATGATCATAGAATAAATCCCATCCCATCCCAATGACCAGTGCATATGTACGTTAAGGCAATCACAAAAGTTGCAAATAAACATGAACGAACCAACGTACTTTCATTTAGCGTCGGTCATACGGCTAGAACATTCTAACTTATACAAGGTCATGTAAGCGGACCACTACTCTGATGTAAATTATCACTACATGAATGTTATGTCAAAACACTAGTAAATACGTGAAGGACCAAGACATCGTAGAATTTCTGAATGCCTGCACAAGGATGACCACAAAGGGAAAAGTAACATATTCACAAATTCCGTATGCACGAATCACATAGAATACAAATCCGATAAGTGTACTCATATTCTTTATGTTGTCGGCATTGACATTTCGCTCAATTGGAGTAAAATTCAATACAGAAATATTCTGACTACGCAAATTAAAAATACATTTAAAGCAAAAAAGGAAAATAGGTGAGAGTCTGCAAAAAACATTATTGAGCTAAACAAAAAGTTAAAAACAGTTTAAAACTTAACAATGAAGCAAGAGCAAGGATTGTTGAAGGTATTCATGCTGCAGAATATAGAATAAATGAGTAACTTTTGACATCCATGGCATAACCGAACAGGAACGACTGATTATCAGAAGTAGTTATCATTAACAGGTACGTGAATGTTCCTGATTTTGACATGGTTGCCACCGCATCTTTGGAGGAAATTATTTGCCTCATATTACTTCGCATCTGGATCTGTCCTTTTCATAATAATATCGATGATTTGCATTGAAAATGTGACCATCACAGAAAGCATCACCGCATATTTCACATACCGCAGGGGTCGGACCCTCCATGTTTTTTGAGAGATGCTTTGGGCAGAAGTGGATCTCATCAACAATGAATTTCTTTGATGCAGTCAACACTTTTCTATCATGGGTATGTTCACCTGGTTTGATAGTAATAATTCATCTACACGAACCCACAAAGGTGACTGAAAAAGACATATGGGAATGCAAATTATCCATGTCGCAGAATTAGCGCCAGAAGTAACCAAATATAATAAACCAGGACTCTGTAACAGAGTTGAACTAGGAAATTTTTATTCATTATTTTGATGCAAGATTTTAAAAACTAGTGTTTCGTATGAGAGAACGATATAACCCATTTGACAAATCATGAAGCAACCACCCAAAACCGATAGACTAGTTTAACGATTTACAGAAATCAAATGTATAAACTTCATAATTGGTCTACCAGTTTCTGTATTGAATTTCCGAATCTCATGTAATTTGATTCTCTTATGCGTATCATTATTGTTAGTAATATCCTCGATGACGAATACTTTTGAATGCCTTCCGATTCACTGACTTAAAGTCCCATCGCAACGCAACGATACTCATATAGTAGACAAAATATTTTCATTATTTTTGATGCAAGATTTTAAAAACTAGTGTTTCATATGAGCGTGTATATAGCACTACCTTTTTTGAACATGAACAAGATGTAGCCGGAGACATCCAAAATTGGCAGAGTAGGTTTTAGGATGTCCCAGCTAAAATTTTCATTTGTGTCCAACATTCCCCTCTTCATCCTCCAACACAATAGAATTAGTTTGAACCGATATAAGAAATTTCTAGATCAACTCTTCCTTTTGCCACTATGAAAGTATCTTGCTCTTTTTCTATTCCAATAAACCGTCGTTTCAGTCTCAGGGCTGCTATGGCTGTTGTAGCGCGGCCCATCAGTGGGTCGAAAACGACATCGTCTTGAATAGTTAGTTTTGAAATGAAATGCTCAGCTTCAACTGGTGATTGCTCCCACTTATGTAGTGCCTTACTTGGTGGCTGAGATTCTATCAAGTCTGCAATAGAATCCAAGACCCTCAAGCTAATACCCTTTACGAACCACAGGAGAGGCTTCCACATTACATACACGCGTTGATATTGTAAAAGTCTAGAACTACCATTATGTTTTACCACCATCTCCCACCAATATTTTAGCCCAGAGTTTCTCATGTGATCAAAGATTTGTGGTAATGCGTAATGTGCTGCATACATGACTAGACTTCCCCCTTCCTTTAAAACTCTACACGCGAGCTTTCCCAATGGTTCGTACGATGGCAGCCACTCCTTGTGATAAGGTGGATCTGTAAAGATCAAATCAATACTATTGTCCCCAATTGTAGCAGTATCTATGTCTTGAAAATCCCCGTGAATCAACTTTACTCTAGAACTCTCTGTCAAGTTGACATCCATCGCCGGCCGCTTCTTGGACCTGTCTGATCATATCTTCTCTCTGTTCTTGTCTCCTGATCTGATTATACACATTGGTCATACCCATAGTACCTCTTCTGAGACTATTTTTTTGGTCTTCAGTACCTTTTTCGATAATCTTCTTGCCTCTCTCGTATGTGGCAGTTGACACTCCGATTTTTTTCGCAATTATCTGAGATACCTTTCCTTTCTCTTCGCTTGGTTCAAGGGTAGCCTCTATGGATGCTACCCTTCGCTCTATCTCATTATTATTATCACTATCCTCTTTTTTGTTGGCTAGTCCTACTATGTGACCACCAATGGACATCCTCCTCTTCGCCCTCTCTTTTTCTATATCTTCTAATGAGTATCCCAGTTCGACTCTCTGAAACTCATTCAGCTGGCGCCTTCTAAGATTAACTTCGATTAGGAATTGCTTTTCTTCCAAGGAGTCTTTGAATTCCTTTGTGCGGAATAGAAGGGGAATACGAAGCTCCTTACAAGCTCGGAATCGATGATGCCCATCAAGAACAACTCCCTGTTTGTTGACTATTACAGGTATATGCAATCCTTCTTCCTCGATTGATTGCTTTAACGAATTGAATTCTACTTCAGACAACGGTGGAATTAGCTTCAGGTATTCTTTGCTGGTTGACAGACTTGTATTACTGCTGCTCTTGCTGATGTTGTTATTATTATTTAGACCACTAAAACTAGTCAAGTTCAAATGCGTATAGAGATTCATTATTTAAAAAGAACTCACATCGAATTTAGACAGGAATGCTTTTATATTTCGTTCGTCCCTCGTTTTAGCCAGACGTTTTTGACATTAGTTTTTTTCTTGCTGTGAGGTTACATATGACTACGAGTCATATAATTGGCACGAGTATTGCTAGGTTGGCTATTATCTTCTTTAATATTTGTAAAAGATCGTCCACCAGCGCATCAACTATACTGTGAAGTAAATAGCCAGGTGACTTACCCATTAGGGCCTGGCGCTGCTGATCGCTTTGTTTACAAAGTTGGAATATATCATCAAGGGGTTTAAGATCTCCGTGATGTGTTGTAACAAGATAGTTCCTTCCGGCGAAGATTGATAATTGACTGAATCTAGGCAATGTCTTCTCTTTTTATGCAGTAGTTGGAAAATGAAGTATAATGAACAGATAGTCGTCATATCTATCTATCTTAGGAATTTGGACGTTGGAAACACAGTCTTCTACATTTAGTTCATGAAAAGGATAATTGTTAGCCAGTAGATCTCGTCTCGGTAGCTTTTGAATATCTATCCACAAAAAACCATTATTGCTTACTGTCTCTAGATCTCTTCGAATCTGTTCCATCCCTAACATCTTCCTCCATTTCAATGTGGAATTCAGGTTTATAATCTAATTCTGCCTTATCCTTTTAACCTGCTAGAAGGTGGCAACAATAACAACGATGAAAATGTCGAGAACAAACAAGCACAAATACCTTAACGACCACTTCAGCTTCACTTCACTGAGTGAATGAATGAGTTAAGGAGCGAGTCTGCCTATATCCGTATTTGAGTTGCAATCCACACATAATAAGCTAGTTTAGTTAACCATTCAAAACATATGAAACACAACACGTTTCTGCAGTGTACGAGCTAATTGTAACGTAACTTGGATCGTCTGTAAACTTCCATAACCTATGGTGTTTGGTTCCGTTAATACTACCCTTACCTTAAGGTATAGCTTTCTGCTATGGCATCTCAGTCTTCTCAATGTACTATAGTGAGGGGCCCACCAGGGACAGGAAAGTCACAGGTTATTGTTAATTTCATATCAAACGCTTTCGCTTCTGCAGATAACTTAGAATCAATATTAATAAGAGAAGACGTACCTTGCATCATCTGATACAGATCCTGATAAACCCTACAGAAGAGGTTTTTCTTTTGGAGAACTTACAAAGATGATACAAAAGAGGATATTAACTAGCGTAGTTGTAATTTTGGATTGTTGTTATAGCGGTTCAGCTAAGGTAAGCAAAGGAAATCAAGAGTCCTTCTAGTTGACCTGGATCTCTCTTCGAAGATGTGATTGCTGTATATAGATAGGTTATGATCGAACTAATGCGGAATTCATATAAATCTGAGTGACAATTAGTATTTTTGGTATAGATGGCAAAAATGCAGAAGAAGAGTATCGATTCACCAGACGAAACGCGAAGC
>QHBN01000104.1 GCA_003176995.1 Candidatus Nitrosopolaris wilkensis | reverse complement strand
ATGGAATTAAGCTACAGACTACATCCGAATTACTCACGCGGAAATATATAATTGGCCTAAAAAAAGCGTCAAAAGTGTTTCCTACTTATTTTCCATAAGCTCTTTCATCATAATATATTAAATTGCATCCTCAAGTACATTACAAGCTTCTGGTGCAGCCTGATGGATTTGAAGAGCACATTTGCGGGATTAATCATCTCTATTAATGAATATCTTCCTTCATCGGCTTGTGTGGTGTAATCAGCCTAACTTTTAGATACCTTTTTCTTAGGACACGAAATAGCGCAGCATCTTGCATTGATACATCATTCTCTTCTTGCAAACCAGTTGACTTTGCCACAGCTGATTCCTCTGGTTCCTCAGCATTAACACATCTAGTAATTGCAATATACTTAATAGCAAATCGCTGATCATAATACTGATGACAAAAAGAATAATCATCGGAACAATGTCGCTCCGAATTAAACATGGGTATGTGATACATGGGGCATGAGCCAGCAGGAACAAATCAGTACTGAAACAGTGTTGATAGTGAATCCAAATTCTTGTGGCGGATCGACTGGCAAGAACTGGGAGAATCTCTATAATCAGATCAAGGAAATTTTTGGTGAAAATCCCGAGGTTGCATTCATCCAAAAATCTTGGGATGGAACTATTCTGACAAGGGATTTTTTAAGAAAGGGATTTAAAAAAATTGTTGCATTAGGAGGCGATGGAACCATAAATGAGGTTGCAAACGGTTTCTTTGAAGTGATAACATCAGTAAACAATAGGAGTAATGATAAAACTGCGCCGGCATCGCCCATCTTGAAACTGATAAACCCTGAAGCAACGATGGGTCTAGTTCCATCTGGGTCAAGAAATGTACTTGCCAAATCCTTGGATCTGCCTGATGGAATTATTGAATGTTGCCAAAGATTTGTAAATGGCAAACCGCAGAAGATCGATGTCATTGCAGCAGTAATAACAACAGCAGAAGCTCCAGCAACAGCTGAGAGCGATCATCCAAAAGAAGTTACAACACGCATTTTTCTTAATGCGGCGGAGATAGGGGTTGGCGCAGAAATTATCGATAGATCAAAAAAGATTAGAGACAAGATTAAGAGCCGTTTTATATCTACAATTTCTGGTGTCATTGCTACTCTGCCTACTTATGAAAGTAACCTGTGTGAGGTTTCTATAGATGATGGACGCCAGAGTTTACTTTCGAAGATGACGATGGGTGTAGTGGCCAATGGCAGGTATCTAGGAGGAGGGTTTAGAGCAGCGCCGCAGGCAAACATCACGGATGGTTTGTTAGATTTAACTATTCTCAAGAATTCAGGAAGCCTCAAAATGTTAGACGAATTTGTCGATATGAAAGGCGATGCAGATAACACACAGGAGAAGAATAACATTTTCTACATGCAGGCCAAGAAGGTCTCAATAAAATCAAAGGAGAGATATTACAGTTACTCTTGATGGTGAACCGATAGGGATTCTGCCTGCAACATTCCATGTTTATCAAAAGGCTTTGAGTATAAAATTCTAGAGTATCTTAGATAGATATGATAAGCGATTTTATTCCTACCTACATAATAACCACGCTATTATGGATTTTATGGGAAGCAAAACATAGAAGGGTTGAAGACATAGAAAACATGTACATGAATCCGAGCAGTACCATTCTCTTTTGTTTTTGTAGGAACAGCTATCGAAACTCAAAATTGTATCGACTATAAAACTTTTAAAGGCCATAACTCTATGAAAAATATATGTATACAGCTAGTATTGGATCGATGAGAGATTTTATTAAAATGCCGAAAGCCTCCACAATTGTGTTTAGAAAACTCATAGTAGCTATACCAATAGTGCTACTTCTTCTTGTATCCATCGTACAATCTGTTCAGCTAGTGAACGCATAGAACTCCACGATGTCTAGTGGAACGTCAGGTAACACAACTATAACAACAACAGGCAATAAGACAGTTATAACAACATCTCCTGCCACCAACATGACAACTGGAGCCGCATCTGCTTCCACTACGTCACCTAGCGCTAGTGGTCTTCCCAATTATAATAGAACAGGGTTTACTAATCTGTATGTTCTCACAATCAACGGAAAAAATTTTCCAATCAAATATAGTATCACAGGCGGCAAACTGGTTGGGATTCTGGCAGATAAAGATAGAGCTTCGTCGGTACTAGTCCTTAATCCAAGTGGCAATGGCGGGAGCTTTACTATTGAATTACCTAGAAACGCTATAGACTCAAAAGGGGCTTCAAATGCTGACACAAAATATCTAATAAAGATAGATGGCAAGGGAGTAGATTACAGAGAGGTAGCAAACAATGTGAATGCAAGAATATTGTCTATTGACTTTAGCAAGGACAATAGATTTATAGAAATAATAGGCACTCAAATGACATCGTGATAGTGTAACCTGTCATATCATCGTAGGCGAAATAGAGCTTCAGACAACCCAGCGACTCGCGTATGCATACT
>QHBN01000103.1 GCA_003176995.1 Candidatus Nitrosopolaris wilkensis | reverse complement strand
CAGGCTTGGTGTCATTGCTACTAACATATTTGAACAAATGGAAAACCAATGGTTACTTATCCATCATCATGGTTCATCTGTATCAAATTACATACCACCAAATATTTCTTCTTAATATTTGATTATGACCTTTACGGAACCAATGATTGCTACTTTCGATCTGTCTGTGGGTAATTCTCCCCTTAAGTATTCCTTCTGACAGAACGATTTTGTTTTATGGTGTTCCTGCTGAAAACCATATTGATATTCTATCGTAGTAGCAAGGACATTCAAACCTCGAAAGCATAACTACATAATTTCATAATCCTACTAGTAGTTTACTGTCCAAACCTTTGAGAATGGCGCGATTGAAGAGTTAATAGCTACTGACACCCTACAATAAGCAATGAGCGTTGAGGAGGCGCCAATAGTTTAGACTACTAAATCCAAGGTCAACTTGGGACCATGATTTCGACCATATTCACTACTGCAACAAATGTAAACATTGGTTTGTTGTAAAGCAGTCAGAGGCCAGTTGCAAACTGTATTCATCGGTTACCAGCCACGAAGACCACGTTGCATCTATCGGTCAGACGAAAGCGTAGTCTAGGCTCAATCACCGTTCAACTGATCAGTAATTCCAAGTATTGAATGCCTCTTTCTCCATTACACTTGGTATACGAAATGATGGATTGTTCCACCGATTTAACTAAATCATGCTTTTGTATTCGATACTATTCTCCGCAGCCGTTAATTCTTGACAACTAGATCTACTAATTAATCGAGTGCTTGTAAATCGTATCCCAGAAACAGAGTTCATAATCAAGAATTAGTCTTGCAGCTGTTTGTAGATACTTTTCTCGTTCGAGAATAGCAATCTCTATTAGTTCTTTAGATTTATTGACAAACATTTCAGGAAGTGGACAGGCTAGTTTGTCTAAAAATATACAGGACTTCTCACTAAAGCCATAGTTCTTTTTCAATATAGAACTAATTTTACTACAGTTGGCTCCCCAGACTGGAAGGTCTATAAGAAGTGCAGTAAGAATTTCAGCATCAGAAACCATAAACTGCTAGTCTTGTCAAGTAGTTTGTATAAGCTTGACATCCTGCTAGTTGTTCATAATCTTCTATTTTCATTTTATCAATAATCAATTCTTCTGCCATAATTGTTAGATTTCCAAGAGCATTCAATTCCACATCTAGACAATCAGTAAACAGTTTGCTAGCTACGTCGCTTGATGCTTTAGATATCGTAAAAGCAAAGTTTCTTTTATCATTTGTAATTATGTGATATTGCTCACAGACAAACATTTCCAGTTTTACTTTGCTTAGCTCCTTCTTTTCTAATGCGTATAAGTATGGATGGTTAAGGATAGTATCAATAGTGTTAGATAAATCACTTCGTATCTGTTCGATAAAATTAGATTTACTCTGATTTCGAGTCATAGAGGTAATGGGTTATCCGATAACTTCTTTTAACCATATCTGACACCATATCTAAATACGTACATATTCTAATAGCTCCTTATGCTCAACTGTTAACGGGTACAGACATTGTTTCATATACTTACATTGAAAATAATATGACAAGAATATGACATTTGCACATACTCTGAAGCAACACTCGATTGACACATGGCAGAAAATCCTGTCACACAGATTTGTGATGGAACTCTCTAGTGAAATACTACCCCTAGATAAGTTCGTGTTCTATCTACGACAAGATCATTATTTCCTTGAAGAGTTCTCCAAATTTCTCCACTCTGCAAAACAAAAGACCGACGATAACAAATTGAAGGAATGGTTAGATAGTTTGTACTTGAACACGGTTAACTTTGAGATGGAGATACAAAAACAATTACTTAATTCATTAGGCAAGTCATCAAGTTCTCCTTCTAATACTGCTAATTATGAATTCTTCCCATGTAGAACTACTTTAAACTACACATCTTATCTAATGAATACATCATCAAACGGTACTTTTAGCGAAATTGTGTCAGTCATGGCACCTTGTCCTTGGACATATCTCGAAATAGCTCAGAAATTGTCTAAAATTCCTATAAGAAATGAAGCTTACAGGAAATGGGTTCGATTCTATTCTTCAACTGAATCACATAGACAGGTGACCGAAATAAAAGGGATTCTAGATAGACTTGGCGAGAAGATAGACGAAGAGTATAAAGCTAAAATGAAAAACCATTTTGCCAATGCCTGTGGATATGAATATCTTTTCTGGGAGATGGCTTATAACTTAAGTGGTTAGTGTTGACTTTGCTTTATTTTTTCCTTGTCTTTTCTAGCTGTAGGTGAAATTCTTAATGCCATTCTGCAACACGGACAAAAGGCACCATCATGAAATAGGTAAATCTCACATCGTCTACAGTATTTCTTACCACCTTCATAATGGCTTTTACCAAAAGCGATTTTGGAATAGAGCCTCTCACATAGATTTCTACAAACCATAGTGAATGGTAAGTAAAAGTGACAGAAAGACAGTTGAGAGAAGGATCGCAGATATGCGTAGAAAACGTCGGAAATTGCTCCACGTGATAGATAAAGTAAGAATCTATTAGATTACATTTTATACAATATAAATCCACTCATCTGTATTGGGACAAGTTATTTTTTCCTTTCTGTTTCGTCGTTTTTCTTAACTCTTACTTTAATCAGCTTTTTTATTAGCATGGCGGGAAGTTTTTTGTCCAGAGGAAAACGAACAGTTGCTTTGGTGGTTTCGTACCCTTTTAGTTCACTTTTGTGCTCCTCTACGACAGGAGTGGGTATGTAAAGTCCAATATGTTTTTTTGAAAGTCCGAAATAAACCAGTCGGCCTTTGTAATAGTAATAAGGCATCCCATAACTAATACGTTCCTGTGCGCCGGGAGCGGCGGTCTTGATAGTTGCTCGAAATTCTTTAAGCTTGTCCTGTACTTCTTTTGGGGCTAGTGCAATATATTCATCCACATCCTTAACGGCTTTCATATATTCATTACAATTATTTTTGGTATGTATAAATGGATTGGGTTTAGTATATTACAAATATCTTGCTCCGAGGGCTGGACAGTATTCGAAACTTTTACAGTAATATTTACTCAATTATTTATCGCCCAGGCAAATGGAACGAGGGGAGGACGATATTCTCCAGTAAATGGTACTCCGATCAGATCAGCTATTTTTTACTAATCTTAGATGGTTCGGATAATCCGCTGGTAGAAGTAAAATACAAAGGAAAGCAAACTAATGTTATTCTCTATCTAAATATCTTTTATTAGAAATAGGTGCCAACATGGAGTATTATCCTATCTCTAGTTTGATAGCCCTCACATCATATTACGAAATTCGGAATCTGACACGGGTATCCTTACACAACCTACAGTGGCTTCACCAACAATAATTTTGGCCATGTATTATTCTCTGTAGACCACTTTTACACTACACTACTTAGGTAAGATTGTAATCCTCAGGCTAGTTAGTAACAAGAATCTAACCAACTTACTAAGCAATTACTACCATATTTAATTATCCCGTTACGTACAACCACTAACAGGTGAATACATGAAAAATGGAGAATCAATTTAGCCATGAAACGATGATTCCTGCGGATGT
>QHBN01000102.1 GCA_003176995.1 Candidatus Nitrosopolaris wilkensis | reverse complement strand
TGTCACCAAGAAAATTTATCAAGAAGGCCTGGAAAGATGTTTTACAGTATCTTTCCATTCAAGTAATTAAGCAAAAAGTGCAAAGAATTGAAAATTGCAATCAGTATTTTGTCGTAAGCACTGACGGGGATGAACAGGGACTGGGAGGGGACAACAGCAGATAATATATGTCCTAGTAGCCTCATAAAGTCTAAGCATAATACTAATCATCTCCATTGAAAGTAGACAGTTCCATTTCTGCAGGTAGAATTGAGTTGCGATTTTGGATTCGTCATTGAACTTGATACTTCCCTTTCGCCAAGTTCTTTCTCCTTCACTGTTCTCGTCGGCATTTGATAATTCTTCTATTATTTCTTCCTTTGAATACGACTTGGAGGGATCACCTTTCAGCAACATTTCTATTCTGGCTTGAATATCAGCCGTTTGTCATTCGCCATTTATTATTACTGCTTCTAGATGACGTTCAGTTATATCTGTACCTTGAGCGTATCTTGAGCAAAAAAATTGAGGGGAAGGTTCTGCATCTCAAAATAAAAGCAAGTCTTTCAATGACTAATTGTTGTACTTATACAACTAATTATCGGAGAATGTAGGAGGTGGAAAATACTACAGCAATTTTCAAGCACGTATTGGGTAAAGATTGTTTCCATCAGCTAAAATGTTTGGTCAAGACTAATACTCTATGCTAAAAATGACAATCTCTGCTTGATGATTCGCTTCATAGGCGTAACACAATGAAGCGAGCAAGGATCGTAGATTTGCACATTTTTATACCAGTTATATCAAAAAACAAAAGGAGGATTATTCCAAGATTAATTGATAAAGCTATTCTTTCATAATATGTATGAGAGCTTCTCTTTTTCAAGTACAGATAGCAGAGAAACTACCTGATTACTATAATATTGGAGAATGCTTTGAATTGAAGGAGGAATATTATAAGAAAGCAAATGCTGCTTATAAGAATATTTATCCTACAATCTATGGTAAGCCACGATCATAGAACATATAGTGAAAAAGATTCATTGCTAGGTTATTTTTATGATGATTGAACAAGTAATTGGAGATTCGAATTTTTAAATATACTCATATTTGGTAAATGAATCAGTAGGTACTTTAATGTCTTCAAAGCCTTCTGGGTCAATTATCTTTGCTAATACGTCTAACCCTGTTATTGTTCTAGGCCCAGGTTTACTAAAATACCCTCCTGCATCAACTGCATACACTTCATTGTTTTGAACAGCCTGCAATGATTTCCATTTATTGTTAGTTTCTAATGTCTTTGCTTCTCTTAATGTTCTATGTATATCAAAACCGCAAGGCATTAGAATTATTTTATCTGGATTTAATGTAATAATCTCATCAATATCGTGCATACGCTGTGAAGGTTGTGCGCGGAAACTTAGACCATTAATACCTCCTGCAATCTCTACCATTTGAGGAATCCAATGACCAGCAGTAAAGAACGGATTAATCCACTCAATGCAAAGTATTTTTGGTTTACTATTATGTTTATTATTCGAAACATCCGCACCAATTCTTTTATTGCCGACTCTTATTCTAATGTCATCAATACGCTTTTGTAACGATACTATCAATTTACGTCCTTCTGTTACTCTACCGACTCTTTCTGCTATATCCATTATACTTGTCAAAATGTCATCTAAATCATGAGGATCAAGCACAAGGATATCTGGATTGTAACCCAATACAGAAGTAGCACGGATTATCTCTTTTGTGAATGGAGCACATACTTCACATGCACCTTGAGCAATAATGAGATCTGGTTTTGCTTCTCTTAATTTCTCGTCATCTATTAAATATATATCTCTACCAGATTGCATTAGCTCTATAATTTTCTGATCTATGTCCTTACTATTCATTTTACTAGCATTAAAGGAAGAGTTTATAACTCTTGGTTTTCTTTTTGCATCGTCAGGATACTTACACTCATGCGTTACACCTACTAATTGAGAGCCTGCACCAATTTCATAAAGTATTTCTGTAGAACTAGGTAAGAATGATACTATTCTTTCTGAAGACACGGATCTAATGTGGTAATAACAACATTGTTTTTATATTTATTGGTAACATTTCGTGCTGATCTTTATTAACTTGTTATTTTTATGTTGCATATCATATTTCTGATTTGAATGGTACTCGTTCTTTCTAACTGTTGATGCGGTTCAAGAGGGGATAAAAGAATGATTGAAATTGAAATCATAATGGAAAGCAAATGCGTATCCCCTTAGCAGCATGCACCTAAATCTGCGCTTGTATACAAGAGGTCGCTAGATTGGGGCTTTTTTATTTCAATCCGATGAGAAGAAACTTTAGCATCAGTCTTCTTCTCAATCTCATTGTCCGCATAAGGGAGCAACTGGGTTGCGGGGCTAAAAGTATAATCTAAAATTTTCATTCGTATATTAGTGTCTATAACAATAAAAAGATATGCTGTGATGTAATTGATTGTTAGGATATATCTTATTATTTGAAAGTACACCTGAGTGGGTGGGTAGACCTTATAGCAGGACCTATTTTGGGGGGCCACCAAGAAATGGTGATACTAGAGTTATAGTTGATAAAGATAAAGCTCAACATCCTGAGTTTTTCATGAATAGCAGCTAGAGACATAATCAAGAATGATTCCACTTTCCTGCTTGTTGGGAGGTAATGATGGTCTTTTCTGGTAATCTTGCACCTACCGCACAGTCTGCTAATGTACGTTTGAATTGTATTCTATTCCAATTTAGCTAAGAATATGGATACCCACCTATGCTACCTGTTATGACATAAAAAATGTACGACGTCTCTGATCTGTCCTTTCCTAACTAACCTCCCCAGAAGTTGTTTGTATTGTGCATTTTACTTTACTGTAACCACTTCTGCCTTCTAAGGGTGCAATTCACCCTTGCTAAAAACAGAAATAACATATTCAATATCATCAGCACTATCCTCGAAGTGGCCTAGGATACAACAGAAAATAATGGTTCTGGCACAATAACGTTATTTTTGCAGTCACCAATCTCTATCTAACATCAAGCATTTTTGCCGAAAGTTCAACAAACGTTGGTCATCTTGTACTCCTCTGATTTATTGGTGGAGTCAAAGGCGGTGATATCGATGCGTTCTTAGTAGGAATATTGACAGAGTTCGAATCTGTATTCGGGTTATTTGAAGGCACAGTTCCAGCTGTGGATGGCGACTTCATACTCTGAGTCGGTGGTGGAGCAATGAAGGTGGAAGCTGGCTTATCGACGACATTTACGAAGGCGGTGCCCATCTGTCCCAAGTTATCCGTAACATTTAGTTGAAATCGGAGGGGTGTATCTGCAGTAACGTTGGGAGCAATAAACTCCCATACTGGTGTGTTCACTCCGCTTAAAGTACTCGGAACGCTTGTCGAAATCTGCATCCAAGAATATGATAGAATTATTCCGTTAGGCGCTCTGCTGTTTGACCCATTCAGAATTACGGTCGACCCCGCAATAACAACTTGACCGGGCCCAGCATTCGCAATGGGTGGAAGTTGTAAAGATTGATGGTTATTGTTAAAGCTCGGAGTTGTGGATAGTGCTGATGAGGGGTTCTTTAAAGAAGACGATGGTGATGCAAAGACGAACGGCGTAGAGCCGCTGTGTTGTTCTTGCCTTATTGTGGTATTGTTGACTGCTGCCAACGTAATTTTAACACCTAAAGTTTTTGTTAACTGAGCATGAGCTGGATTGCAATAAGTCGCAAACAAAAGGATGATAGAAAATGAGAGCAACGATAATAATTCAAGCTTCAATTATGAAAACACTCGGGAGATTTGACTATAAAAAATATGTGTTTGAATGATTTTGGTCTGGTGTAAATTATTTGCACGTCGACTAGTTTAAACATAATTTTGTATTTAAATATTTTTCGAAGACTTGACCAAAGTCGTAAGAGAAAAAAAGCGTTTCCGACTTTTAAACAAAAACAAGAAATTATTAGAATTGCTTAGAATGTGGACCCTACCATACCAACCAATAGAACAGCTGACGTACTACAACGGCCGCAATTTGTCGAGATATTTCATCCCAAAACCAAAGGCGGATCTGTAATCAAAAGATTAAGGAAGTACTCTTTGGAATTGGTCCCAGAAGAATATACAGAACATAGACCATTTTATGATCGCTTTGCTAGTTTACGCCTAGATTATCTTCAAAAAGCGTTGTAAGTATAGACCTTAACTCAACCTCGTTTCTCATGTTAACGTTCCTCATAGGCGGGTTTGGGTCTAATATCAATACAGTGGTAAAGAGCCTGCTTGCTGACTGTGTAGAGTCACACTAGACTACTCTCAATGATAATGTTCTCTCTTAGGGTTGATACCAGGTTTTGTTGCGGCTTGATTAGTTGTGGCCAGCCTGACTTATGAACACGGCAGCCAGTAACATGAGACAATACGGCTAGGATATGATAAATACGTATGCGGAAGAGAAGCCAAACAATTTATCTCATAGTTTATCCAACGGCACTCACCGTGCTTCACTATTTTGCTACAACAGCCTAGTAGTACTATTTTGACTAATCTTTATTATCATTTATGCTAACCTCGGTGTTTATATTATGTCGTTGAATTGAAGAACAAATGAATACGAAGTTACGATATGTCATCTTAGCTCTTCTGATTTTAATCCCATCTATAATTAATCTGTTAACGCCTCTTTACAATAGAAGGTTACCCGAATTTTTTGGAATGCCTTTCTTTTACTGGTTTCAAACGGTATGGCTTGCACTTTGCTCTGGGTTCTACCTGGGATTTGCACGCTTGATGAGTGGAGGAAAAAAGAAGGAGGAAGACACAGTAAATAGATGACCACTATTGGACTTGCTACTATAATTCCATTTCTTGGCCTCTTTGCTTTGTTTATATTTCTCGGATTTTATGGAAAATATTGGCGCAGAGGAATCTAAACGATACACATGAATGGTCTTTGGCGGGAAGAAAGCTTGGTACCACACTTGTCTTTTTCTTACTCGGTGCAGACATCTATACTGCTTATACCTTCGTTGCAATTCCATCAGGAGTATTTGCAAAAGGCTCGCTCTATTTTTTTGCAATTCCCTATGTTGCATTAGCATTTGGAGTGGCGCTTGTTACCATGCCCCGGCTTTGGGCTTTGTCGAAAGAAAAAGGTTACATCACTGCTTCGGATTTTATAAAAGACAAATTTGGTAGCAAGACCCTGGCTGTTCTAATTGCAATAACAGGAATTGTATCACTACTACCATACATCGCCTTACAGATAGTAGGAATGCAATCAGTTCTTATTGTAATGCTTTCAGGTATAACTAATTCTCATACGGTTCAGGAAATCTCACTCTTAGTTGCATTTGTGATACTAGCTGCCTTCACATATACCAGCGGACTAAGGGGAGCAACTCTTACTGCAGTCTTAAAAGACATACTGATCTGGATAACTGTTATTGCCGTTATAATTGTAGTTCCTCTGAGTATTGGCGGTGGTTTTGGTACTGCCTTCAGAGATGTAAAGCCAAGTTACGTGACCGTACCCAACTCACTTGTTACCGGATATGCAACCCTGGTATTGGGGAGCGCGTTTGCACTGTATCTTTATCCCCATGCGATAAACGGTGTTTTGAGCTCAGAAAGTGTACATAAACTTAGAAGGAGTACTGCACTCCTACCGCTTTACGGTATATGACTTGCTATTATGGCGCTTATGGGAATTCTTGTATATGCTGTTCCACCTGCGATGAATTTTCTTTCACATTTTCCTGAAAGCTCACGTGGTATACTAGTTGTTCCTTCATTGATTTTGTATTCAATGCCACCTTGGTTCACAGGTATAGCTCTTCTTGGCATATTCATTGGTGGTATGGTACCAGCAGCAATTATGGCAATGTCACAGGCAAATCTGCTCACAAGAAATATAATAAAAGAGATCAGGCCAAACACGTCTGCAAGTTCTGAGATTAGAATAACAAAAATTTCATCAACTGTCTTCAAGTTTGTCGCACTAGGTTTTGTGTTTACTATTCCAGCTACCTACGCAATATCACTACAACTCTTGGGAGGAATACTGATTATACAGATTTTACCTGCAGTATTCTTTGGTCTGTATGTCAAATCATTAAGAAAAGAAGCCCTCATTGCTGGTTTGCTAGTCGGAATATTTTCAGGGACTTTTATGGTCGAGTATACGAACCACTTTGGAGCGCTAACGTCGTCTCTATTCAATATACCAATTTTTGGTTCATTGTATATTGCTGTCGTTGCCCTTACATTTAATCTGACAATATCATTTGGCGGAAGCATCATAATGAATAGAAAAGATAGACTATCTTTGTTTCAAACCAAAAAACAATAGAACACAGAATACATTATTTCAAAAGAAAAAAGACCGTGCTGCGTATATATAATGGACGGAGTTGCAAAATTAGAATTTTGCCTCTCACAGCTCCAAAGGATTAATGGTGATCTAAGGATGGCCTTCCATTAACAAGTTTATCACATCGCATTACCTGCAGCTGGTTTATTCATCATGCCACCAGCGGGAGTTGTGTTACCTGATTTCATGGGCGAATTGCTGCTCGGGTTTCCTGCCTTCGGCGCAGTAGGTGGTGCAGTATATTGTTGAGCCAGTACCCGAGGCAGCATAACCTGAAGTTGCTAACCTAATACCAGTAGCTACAGCGATAGCCACTGCTAGGCTATTATACGTCATTTTCTCCATTATCCATCGAGCGTAGACCTGTTCTTTAATCCTTTCATGTCTAAAATATGAAGAGTTTATCGATATCCGGTCCAAGAAACAACCCACGAAAAGTGAATCTCGTATACTCATTGCATTACTACTAGTAGTGTCAATAAATTATACTATTAAATCACATCTTGCGCTAAATTATCTTTAACAATTTAACGAAATATGATTCTGTTGATTCGAGCCCCCATAGAGTTGACGATGTAAACAAGTAAGAATATGGGGGACTCGGTGATCTTTACATGTCTGACGTTATTATGTTGAGATAGTTAGTTATATCGAACTAAACCTCCTTAGGTCAGGTAGGATTCTACTGTGATAGATGGAAGATACTATCTATGGGTCTTGGTTTTCTAATAGTACGTTTCTGAACTAGTCGTCTGAGTTCTTTATGCTCCATTTTCTATTCATAGGAGCCAGGATCTACGAAACCCTGACGTATTAGTCTGAAGTATTCCTCTTGCTCTTTTCTTAGACCCCCTATGATCTCTTTTAGGATCCGAGTAAAACCCAAGATATGTATTAAACACACATTACAAATCAATAGCGATTTCATTATTATTAAAAAAAGAAATTTTCTTAAACACAGATTAATGCTATTATTACATATATCGAAGTTTTTACAAAAAATTAAGAGCTGCGGATGAGACCTCTAATCTTCTGTGTCAACTCAGGCGTCATGTCTTCAGCTTTTATATTATGTTCTTTCGTTGCATGTTCGCCGGCCTTGCTCATGATTTCGTCTTCTGTATCTCCTTTGATAACCGCAGCACAGTCAAATCCTGCATCACTGCACGTTAATGTTTTCATTATTAACAAGAGAACATTCTGTTATTTAAATAAATATGGGATTGAGCAGTATCGAAACTCGTTTTTGAACATATGAAACAGAAATGAATATGTAAATTACTCCATCTTCGCATTGTTTGACATCCAAGATCTAGGTTCGATTTGGATGAGATGTGGATAACAATTGGAAAAATTATTTTTAAATACTTAAATTGCACGGAGAGCATTGACAAAGAGTAATAACAACAAGAACAATAAAAAAGTCCAAATAAACATGTGGAAGACGATGAGCACCACCGCTATTTTATTATCAGCGATTGCTTTTGTTTCATCGTCCGTGTTAACAAGTGGGAGCAGCATTAGCGTGCTTGCAGCACAAAGCAACGGCACTAGTAGCAGTAGTAGTAATCGGAGAATGACATTAGCTCACACGTTAGTCCAAAATCTAACAAAGGCAAATGTGCCTGTAACATTGCCTTTAACAAGAGGATATGTTAGTGGTTTCGAGGTATTCCATATAGCAACGGAAGCTTCAGATAAAGGGCTAGCAGATCACTTGACAAACTTTACTCATTCAAGAGTATCATATACACCAGCATTAAAGAATGCACCACCACAATCACTCGGAAATATCTATGTATTTGGGAATGGCATTAAAGGATCTGGTCCTTTAGGTTTTCAACCTAACGTAGCTGATTCTCAGCCAGGCGATCCAGCATATAGTCCTTTGTGGAGAATTAACAATGTAGAGTGGAAACAAGGGATTAGTCAAAGCGAGCTAAAATCAGAAGCTGATATACTATCTGCACAGAAACGTGGAGAATTAACTATAACTCCTTCAGATGCGGTAGTTAATTGTCCTTTTGTGCAGTGGCATGGCGGTTCGTTGAAAGAAAGAAGTGACAGAACTTTAACTGATCTGACTGCATATGGTGAAGGACAAGTTCTGAACATCGATATAAAGAAAATGCAGCTCACGTTTGTAGGACATAGGGGATTTGCTCCTGATGGTTCAACAATCTATTATATAGCAACTGACGCATCTGTCAAGAAAGTAGCTGATGCATTAGGCGTGACATTTGTAAATAAGACAGGTGCTGCCTTGCTTTCTGGGGCATCGTCTGATCTCTACGTGTTTACAAACGGAAACAAAGGCACTGGACCTATGGGATTTCAAGCAAGCATTGCATCTGCAAATGTAGGTGACATAGCCTACAGTCCATTATGGAGAATACAGGCTACAACATAGAAGGATCTATCACATACTGAATTCCTGACTTCATTAACTCAGACTATATCTGCAGCGCAGGCTGGAAAGCTAAGTATTAGCATCGCAGGAGTAGTAGTCAACTGTCCGTTTGTTGTAGTACATGTTTAGGAGTAAACACAGAAAAGAAACTAGACAGAGGAGAGAAACAAATTCCATCTCTTTTTTCTTTCACTTTTGATCTGATCATGACAACAACAACTATAATAATAGATTTTTTACTTAAAAGAGAAGTCTTTTCCGTAGTAATAGGGGGCGAACTTTACGATATAAAATGTAGAATTAGAACAGATATCTGTAGATAAACCATTGTTTAAAGAAACTCTATGGGAATGGCGCACATTTGGTATTAGAGTCGATTCGAATATTCGTCGTAGTATAGTGAGTCTTCCGATAAAAAGATGGGAAGGAAACATACTAGCCGCCCCGATATGAACCATGTGTGCGTGACTATAGATAACGATTTTTACTGGTTCCTTAGTTACCTCAGTCACCAATGCATTGTGCATTACTGAATACAACTATTCTATCAACTGACCGACTGTCTGCCATCTCAAGGTTAATGGACAAGGGGGTACGAAACAATTTATTTCCTAAATACGTATCACCGATCGTGTCTAGGTACCGATGTCCAGCATGTAATTCTTTCAACTCGGTAAATTTCAACAAGATTTTTGATGGGCGGTTATTATTTAGTTGTTCAAAATGTAAGATCTGTGCATTAGTACCGAAACATTCTGACGCTGACAGTCATGATTCTGCATATCTTGAATTCCTAGATCTGTTCGACAATGGGTGTATAGCCAAAAGCGATGATTTGAACGCAATAATGCAGCAAGAAAGAATCCTAAGGCCGCCATCAGAAATTAAAAGATTACTAGAAAGCAATAACAATAAGAAAGGAACAAAAAATAAGTTACTTACGGATGTATTGTATTCTCAGCAAGATTATGTGGTAGATTATAGAGTAATTCAAGGACCAGACGGCAAACTAGGAAGCACACTCGATGACCTACCTGTAGATGACAGAATTATCTCTGTACTATCCAGAAAGGGGATTAAGCGGCTTTATACATTTCAAGAAGAGGCTGTTAACAAAATTTTACGTGGAAAGAACACAGTTATAGTAGCACCGACAGCATCAGGTAAAACAGAAGCATTCTGTATTCCAATATTGCAAAAGATATCCGAGGTTATATACTCCTCGCATTTGTCGTCACGTCAGGTCTTTGGAGTATTTGTGTACCCCACCAAGGCACTCTCAAGAGATCAACTTCCAAAAATAAGAGAATTTGCAGAAAGTCTAGGGATTCGTGTTGGCATATTTGACGGAGATACGCCACCCAATGAAAGAAATAGCATATTAGATTCGGGTCCTGAGATAATCATCACGAATTTCGATGTTATACATTACCATCTTTGGCACAAAACAAAATTTTCATACCTACTCAGCACTTCTCGATTTTTGGTAGTAGATGAGGCCCATATTTATACAGGAGTGTTTGGAGCCAATGTTCACTACATTATTAAACGCCTTGAAAGATTGTCTAGGAATAAATTACAAGTAATAGCCGCTTCCGCAACACTAAAAAATGCTGGTGAGTTCTGTGGAACACTTTTTGGTAGAGAAATGGAAGTTATTCAAGGCGAAGGTAGAAAAGGAAAGATTAATTTTGTAATGTTATTTCCGTCTTTACGTTCCCATAGATCTTTGGTTTTGGACCTAGTTAAACGAACAACTGGAGGAGGTCATAAAACAATTGTATTTAGCAATTCACATCTTGGGTCAGAACTTTTGTCATTTTATTTATCTAGACAGGGAATAAAAATTAAAGTCCATAGAGCTGGACTCTTACCTTCTATGCAGAAAATAGTTGAGCAGTCATTTAAGGACGGCAAATTGATGGCAATTTCTGCAACACCAACTTTAGAACTTGGAATTGATATCGGTGATGTTGATGCTATCATATCAAGCATTGTCCCGATCAACAGACTGACACAAAGATTCGGTAGAGCTGCAAGACGGGGGCAAGAGGGTTATGCTCTTCTAGCACTAGGAAATGACCCCATTAGTCAGTATTACAGGTCACATCCTGATGAATACTTGGCTGATCAGGAGCAGGCATATACCGACCCTTCAAATCCATTTGTAGAGGAATATCAAATACTTGCAATGGCTTGTGATAAACCGATTTCCAAATATGAGTTCCACAATGAAAATAGCGGGAATGTGAGCAATGCTATTCAAAAACTTGTTTCAAAAGATCTCATCAGATTATCAAGCGATGAAAAGTTTTTTGTACCTAGCTTTAAGAAAGCATATGAGAAACTAAATGAGTATAGCATCAGAGGGATTGGTAATAACGTAGATATATTCTTCAATAAAAGGATAGTTGGACAACGAACACTCCCACAAGCAATTCAAGAGCTCCATCAAAACGCAATATATTTTCTATCTGGTAAGAGGTATGAAGTAAAGAAATTGCATTATGATGCTCAACAGACAGAACAATCATATTATGCGGAGCTAATGTCAATTCCAGCTGATTATCAGTATTATACGAGGGCTATGGTTGACGAATGGCCAAGTATTATTGAAATCTACGAACAAAAAAAAGTATTTGGAATAGAGGTAAAATACTGTTCCTTGAAAATTCAGAAGAAAGTCGTCGGATATGCCAATATCGAGATCGGACAGGAAATGACCCAAGGAAAGAAAGTAATGTTCTCAGAACCTATTGAATTTGAATTCATTACTAAAGGATTTGTATTCAGAGCACCAAAACCAATTGACATTCTCAAATATACAAATGATGAGGATTATGTAGAAATGAGTGGCTATCATGCATCAGAGCACGTACTCATAGAGGGAAGTAGTATGATAACAGGAGGAGCTTCGCAAGATATGGGAGGAGTATCTCTTGGCTCTTCTGGTCTGATTTTCATCCATGATGGCAGTATTGGTGGGAATGGAGCGAGTAGGGCTCTATACGAGAGGTTTGATAATGCGATAAGAAGGGCATTGAGAATACTTATCGAATGCTCTTGTAAAGGTGAAAGTGGTTGCCCTAGATGTACGTACTCTTATAGATGTGGGAACAATAATGAATATTTGCATAAGATCGCGGCCATAGAAATCTTGAACAAAGCAGCATCGGGACAACAAACAGAAATCGATCAAAACGTTCTAGCTGATCGCGCTCTTGTATAGTAATTAAACGACCGTTAGATGAGCCTTTATTTTTCTTCTATAATAAATTAAATAGAAAAATAGTCCCTAAAATTAAATACTGAAAATATTAGCAATAAAAATTATGTATCTCTCATATTTATTTTGAATCATGGGTAATATAAAAAGCCTTACTAATTATTAGTAACGTTAATACGTCAAAGACGATATGTTAATACTAGATATGCATGAGTACCTGCGAGATACACTCGTATACAGGTATATAGAATGTAAATCTTGTACAAATAGAACTGAATTTACATGCATAAAGTGTGGCTTTTGCTGGAGCTGTCATTGGAAGATGGAACAGGCGGAAAAATTTGAATTATATTATAAACCACTCATCACTGGCACATCTGTACCTTCTTTTAGCAATTATTCACAATCAATTGTGGATGAAGAGAAAAGACTACAGAAGCAGCAAGAGTCACTAGAGAAACTAAGTCCTACAACAACGAAGGTAATTGACGTATTTGGTGAAGAGGCAGAACCAATTTGTGACTACCTTAGATGTCATCACAAGCTTTCAGTACACGGCCTCGGAACTCGTGTATGTCAATGTCGGCATCCTCGGAACATCGCGATCGGAGCATAGAAAATGCATACTACGACAAAAGAAAGTCTACCTATATTCATTGCTTTTATCTCCAATTATACATGTCGCTTTGAGTTATTTGCTGCCCTTCATTGTCAGACGTAAGAATAGAATATTGATATGAGAATAATTGATCGTACTACTGTGCCCGCTGCTACAATATTAGTTTGGAACTACGTTCCTTATCTAGCATATGAGGCATTACTTCTTTGGTGTTCAGGTATCCAATAAGAACCACTAATACTTATGCTAATCATATCACCCAGTCATTATTCATAAATCATTGATCCTGTTTCCGGTCCAACGAATATCCAATAGAATTCGACACCATAATTCTTAGTCCAATTCTGACTGACTGTTCTTCAGGTTGAGCTTTCCTTACTAAGGTGCCGCATCTCATCTTGTCGATTTTTTGAGCAAAACCTATTACTCTTTATAGATATTAGATAGTAGTTTTGAGTATGAAAGTGACAACAAAAACAACATCAATAGGACAACTGATGACCGAAAAGCTTGAAACAATTGACATATCAAATTCAGCTCAACAAGCATCTAAGAAGATGAGAGACAAAAATGTAAGTTCATTAATAGTAATCGACAACTACAACAAGCCTACAGGTATAGTAACAGAACGTGATTTGGTACGAAAAGTATGTGTTAATGATGCAAGTAGCAGTAGTATGCTAATAAAAGATATTATGTCTTCCCCATTAACGACTATTGATGCGGTATCTCCAGTTGATGTAGCCGCGGATATTATGATACAGAATAGAGTAAGACATTTGCTTGTTGTAGAAAATGATGATATAGACAAGCCCTTAGGTATAATCACTCCTACTGATTTTGTAGGTTATTTAAAAGAAAATATGAATATTGACGATGTCAACGTAAAGATATTAGAATCTCTAAAAGAAGAGGGACGAAAAGGTGAACACCAAGAAGTTATCGAAGAATTAGAACAACAAGGGGAACTACCAAAGGATGTACAAAAAGGTGGAGAACAATATGAAAATGAAGAGCTCAGACAGGGATAGATAAATTAAAAGATTAGCAGAGCGCAATGAAGTCTGAGCGGCTTATTGTCGAGATAAAAACTTGGGATTCGATCATAAATCTATTTTATTGCGCAACACAGAAGAGATGGAAAAAATCTGGCGATCCAAGCGAAACTAATACTGTTGTCTGCAATATTCATTTTGACTGCTTTCAAAGAACAATATGTACTTTGACTGCTTTCATAACTGTTATCGAGTCATTTTGTGCACCGAGCATTAACGTATATTCTCCTGACCCCAAATCTATCGCAGGGGTGAAGATGAAGGAAACCTCCTTTGTATGCATTGGTTCTAGTGAAAAAGATTGTTCACTAAAGGATCCTGTGGAATTACCAAATTCGCCCGTGGGAGTAAATGTTCCTGATGATACCATATCAATATTGCTGCTTGACGGAGAAGCGCCAGTTGTCGAAATATTAACCTTAATTTCCATGCTCTCACCTCTTTTTATTGTTAGCTCTTGAGATGAAGCTGAAACAGAAAAGGGTGACTGATGTTTATAATTATTTGTTACTGGAGCTATGCTTCCTATTTTATTTTCTGACAATTCAGCGAACCATGTCTGGCCATTCGCTCCTCTTGAAAACTGCAGAGCATTTGCTATCCCACATGTCTTACTGCTAGGCGGACAATCGCCCCATAATCTATCCTGTGTTGGAATCCAATATTCATATAGAGTATTGTTTAAAGGATCAAATCTGGCTATCTTGTTACCCTGATGCTCGTTGAACCAAAGCGATCCATCATCAGCTCCTTTTTGTATCCAATATGGAAGAGTATTAGCTCCTTCTGGAAGGCTAGTGGAATCATTTAGACCATATATTATAGGTGAAGCTTTAGACGTCGCAAACATTGTTACATTGTGGCTTGTGGTGTCTAACATGTAAAATATGCTGGTGCCATGGTCAGTTGCCCATAAATTGCCAGTATTGTCAACTGCAAGACCTACAGGAGAGCTTAACTGTTCGGGAAGAATAAAAGTAGCAAAAGTTTTTGAAGCCATATTATAACGTAGAATCTCTCCTTCTGTAGAAAATGCTAACATTGAGACCCATACCACATTTCTCTTATTATCCACTGCCAAAGAACCAGTACTAATCTTAGCTGAGCTTACGCCATTGAATCCATTTATTGGCATTGGAATCTTTGTTATTCCGTCTGAAGTATTATTCTTCATCTGAGTAACGTTTCCGAACCACAGCGCAGATGAATGTAGACCCACGAAGTACAAATTTCCTTTTGAATCAAAATCTAAAGATACAGGGGAGGTCGTTCCAAATACTGGTGATCTTTCAGGAACTTTATACATTTCAAAGGCTCCCAGAGATTTAGTATACCTCCAAATCGCATTTTGTTTGTCGTCTGTAAACCAAATACTATCTCCTTTACCAGAAACCTTTACAGACCATACATCCGAAAAATCCATGGGATTTTGGCGTACTTTCCAAATAGGGATAGTTATCTCTTTATCAAATTTTTTGGAAACTAGGTCATAGCTGCCAAGTGTTCCCTGTTTCGTAGATACGTACCATATTTTTCCAGCATGACTATCAACAGCTATTCCTAAAGGCATTTCACAAGTATGTGGAAGCTTGTATTCGGTTACATAGTTGTTAGAATTTGGGATTGAAGTGAGACCACAAAATTGATTCTTAAATTGCTCAATGGAAGAAGCGTTTGAATTTGCAACAATTCGTACAACAGGCTGGATAACTTGCTTACTGTTGCTAGGAGATCTAAATAGCGGAGTAGTATACATCGCGACAATTATTACAATTATTGTGATTGCAATGATTCCGTAAACTAAAATCTTTTTAGGATCGTTCATATCCAATGCTACCTTTATCTTAAAGCTGTATCTGGATCTTCATCTGCGGCCAGGATCTTCTTTCTCTTCTCTATTGCAGATACGACTTGCAATCCATTCATGTATATCTTCTCTTTCCAGAGAAAAACAATGTTACTAATATAGACAATAACTGGCGAAAGTTTGGTAGATGAAATTGTTGTTACAAAAAAAAGGAAGATATTCGTCATGTCTATGATTTGGATATATTCATAACGAATATCAGTTGTTGTTATTGCTGTTGTCATATTCATGCTGATTTTGGTAGTACCAATATTTGGCCAACCATGTTTGGCAGATGTATGCTACAGAAGAAGATTATGGTTCCCGGATTGTTTGCTATGAATGATACTGTGTGGATTTGTCCTCTCAGAAGAGCAAAGGTTCCTACTCCATCGACCGTGATGAGATGATGTACTCCTAGTACTCCTATGAAATGCAGCGTCACCTTGTCGCCTTGGTTAACGACTAGTTGATCTGGAGCAAACGTAAATGATCTGAAGTCCCAAGCTCCTACTTTATTCGGTAGTGTTATCCTGAATCCTCCACCAGTTGGTATAGTCGAATTTACAGGAGGATTCTCTGCTGGATGCGTTGGAATGTTCTGTGCGCTATTAGGATTTGCTACGGCAGCATGTAAGCTTGTTGCTCCGTCAAGGTGTACTGTGTTTATCCAGAATTCCTTGTTTGTCGATTGGCTTGGATTAACAGTTACCGTGGTGTTTCCTGCTGATGCTGATGCTGCTGTCGTCCCGTTACTGCCATTACTTTGTGCGAGTGCGTGCTGCGACATTTGGGTTTGTATTCCAAGAATCATAGCAGCAGATGCAATTACTGCCATAATAGCTGCCGCTGCTACGATTGATGAAGGTTTCTTTATTGTTTTTATTTTTGTTTTTTTGTTGTCGTTCAATTTTTTTCGTTAGTTCATTGTAACCTTCTTTTGATTATAAGGATGGAGACGAATTCCAAGTGCGGATTCCATCTCTGGATTCCAAAACTGGAATTCAGCTGCACATTTTTATAGTTGGTTGGCACCAGAGGATGCCTAATTAGAAATTGGCATCTCCAGAACGATATTGGATATGTGCGCGTGTGACGAAGATAAAGCATGATTAATTACAATGTACACAAATTTGCTGCCAAATATACATACATAAGTTTTTTTTATGATTGATGCATTACTATTTGATTTATTTGGACAGAATCGAGTCTTTGTCAAATTAGATATCGAAGTGCGTACTAAATCTTATAGCAAGACAGCTTCGTTATACTTTTGGTTGCTAATATGTATGAAAAGCTTGTTTCAGATATTTGGATGTTCTAAGTGTATTAACGGTGAAGAATATAGAGTACTGCACAATTGACTATGAGGTGCTTAACAATGTCGATGCATTCTCAATTACGGACTGCCATTTTTTCTCCGCATAGTAATGAAAAAAAATATAGACTCAGCTGCACGAAAGGCTGCCACTAGAGCTCTTACTCTCAGAGCCAGAGAGATATATTGAAGCAGCCTATTAATTAGATTTAAAATATAAGCGACAAAGCGAATAATAATCCGATTTCATATTTTCTCGCTTTCCGCCGCATAGAAGGTAAATCCATGCCTCATCGTAATATTGATGGGTTTGTTGATATGTTCTACAAACAAGAAATAGGAACTCTCACTATGATAGGCATAGAAGACGCTATTGACAACCAAAAATCAATAACTAGGGTTAGATATGCAGGATTCCTTCCAAGGAGAGAGATGTATGAGGAAATGAATAATCATTCCATTGGACTTGTACCATTTAAAAAGCATTGGTCTCACAAATATATATCCCAATACGGCATATGAATATGCACATGCAGGGTTATTTGTAATGTGTACATCGTCCCTTGTTACTATATCCAATGTTCTAAAGGAAAATTGTATCACTTTTGATAATTATGATGAAATGGCATCACAGTTGGAATACTTTAAGAACAACACCGAAGAACGCTATAAAAAGAGATTAAGGATATTTGGATTCGCAAGGAATAATTTAGTATGGGAAAACCATGACATGAATATAATAAACGCCTACCGGATGTGTTAATGAATGAGTCATTAGTCGAGCAACATTGCTATCACATCATCCTAGAAGCGAGAAGGTTGTTGTCATCGATATGAAGTCGCTCGAGAGCAAGGACTGATTGCCCTAAAGGATAGTCTCATAAACATCATTTTAACAAGTATTAGTCCCACATTTGAAAATGCCATCATTATTCAATTGACGGTCAAATCTGTTTGTACTATGTAGCAGTACATCTAGTATAGCGTCTCGGCCAGGTGACGGCCGCATTTGACTGGCGATTTGACGACATTTGACAAGAGCTATTAATCACTTATAATTAATCATTAGTAGATGCCAGCGATAGACGCGCGTGTGAAAAAACAAGTCATAGATCAATGGTTGTCAGGAGATAACAGAGATCGAATTGCTGCCAATAATGGTATCGGCGCCGGTACGGTAAGCAATATTATCAATGAATGGAAAAAGGGAGTCGAGGAGTCAGAATATGATTCTATAAGAGAATTAACGGTCTCGCTTAAAAAACAAGGAATTGGCTTGAATGATCTTGCTTGCTCCGTCAGACTAAATAACTATATTAAAAATATAGGCACTAATGAAGACCAACTCGAATCATTCATTGCTAATTTGGCCAATTCACCGGAACCCGAAAAGCTGATCGAAGTCGCTAATCATGTAGCCTAATTATCAAGATCGGAATCAATACCACTAGAAGACTTAGAGAACCATGTCAAACAAAAGGAGGAAGAAAAGCAGAGACTTGAGGAAGTAATCAAACATAGACGCGCGATTTTAGAAAGTACAACTGTAGACATACAGGCCATTAACGAGTATAAGCAATTAAAGGTGGGATTGAGTAAGCATCATCTCTCCTCTGAAGATCATGGCAAGCTTCTAACAGTACTTAATAAAACATTATCGGTACGATCCTAAGAAAATAGTGGCGGAATTCTCTAACATCAAATCGCTAAAACGACGTGCGAAAGCATTGCAGGAAAATTGCGAAATGCTTGAAGAACGCATGTCAAGCGATAGACAAGTAGTACCACTCTTACAACGAATTCGGGCTATGGGAATTGGCATAGATAAATTACTACCATTCAGTCTTGCGGTAAACGAAAAGGCAAAGACATGTAATTTGCCGATTTCGGCCGCAGCTTATCGGGTGATCGAGGACATAGAGAATTATAATAGAATCGGTGGGCTAAAAAAGGAAATATGCAGACTGGCCACCGAAATATATGCAATCAATGAAATGACTTCCGAGAAATAAAGCCATAACAGCGTTGCTCAAAGCTGCAAACCTTAGGAATCACAGACGATGAATAATAAATGTGTATGAATTTTTGAATAGGGCCCGCTTTGAATCTGTGGCATCAATCCGAAGATAAAACGGACACACATCAGTGTCCGTTTAGCGCCACTTGAAGCCATCTTGTTAAATCTTGCATGCTGGATGTAAGGTTGTGATGGCTTAGTAGAAACCAGCCTTTTTTCTGATAATCCCGTCAAAGCTTTGTAAGACCATAATACAATATACCTATTGAGAGAATCAAGGTATGTCAGATTAGCAAATACCATGCTGCGTGTTTTAAGAAATGCGAGAATTCCGTTATTTCTATGC
>QHBN01000101.1 GCA_003176995.1 Candidatus Nitrosopolaris wilkensis | reverse complement strand
TGAGAATTGAGCTACAAACTAAGATTCATACTTTAAGTTAAACGAGTTTTAGGATAGCAGAACGTACTTTCTTGTTATTGAGCATCTGCTTTGATTCTTAGCGTTAGACGATATGATTTCTGTAGAATATTGCGCCTTATCTTTCATGAAAAGGATCCCAAGGCAAACTTTATGTGGTTTATGACAGTAGTTTTCTACATTGCCAACACGATATAAATCAAAATCTTCACGAATAATGAGAAGAGGAAAAGTGATTACTGCTCACACTGAGATGGGAAATGGGACTGTGGAAGTCTCTGCGGCTATATCCTTTATCTCTAGTCTTCCTGTTCTTGCCTTGTACTCCATCTTTTTCTGTACATCTACGATATTAAACATACCCGGGAATATCATACAATTCTTCAAGAAGTAGTGCCACCTTGTCGTTTTTTTGTGGCGCATATTGCAACTTGCTAAATAATCTTTTTACATCTTTACTTTGGATTTCGTGATTAGCCGCGATCTCAAGAGGATTGAGTTGCATTTTCTCCATTTGAAGATGAACAAGACAATCTATTATCAATTTACGATATTCCTCTTTGGTTAGGTCTTCTAATGTGTAAGTGTGTTTGTTAATGATATTCTCGATATAGTCATCAAATTCATTTTGATTCGTTTTAATTTCTACTATAGTAATGGTGGTAGAAGGATACCGTGCTTTGCTATTTTCATTATCTTTTCTTGTATACGCATCACTATATTGAAAGGAGGAAATGGAAGAAGATACAAATGTCTGAAACCTACGAAAGTCTAGATTATATAAAATACGTATGGATGAATTTGGAGTATTCTAGTATTTTCCTTCATATAGCTTGTGTGTCAGTTCTTCTAACGCGTCACCAAAATTTTGAAACCGAGAGTACTCTTCTGACTAGAAAACTCTTAAGGCATAGTCAATCATTTTTGCCGACCTCATTTCTTCGTGGATCCTGCTTCATATTCGATGCGTCCATTTCTAACTTCAACGTTGATAGTGATTGCTTGATCCTTCTTCGTAAAATCATTACAAGCGTAATAGATATCGCTGAAATCAAGGTTGCTGTTAGAAATATAAGATTGTAGGATATTGGTGAAGGAAAACTACCAGTGGTAACTCCTTTTACGAGCTCCTGATGTGTTTGCATGTATATTGCTGCAATTGCAGGTCAATTGAGCTTCCAATCAAGACAAGTACGACTGACATCCCAATCGATACTCCACTAAATCGATGTGGGGTATACTCCAATGTGATATTGAATGCCCCTACTTGTATCAATGAGATTCCAGCAGCTACTATAGCTAGGTTTATTGCAATCATGAATTCTGTTGAATGAAACATAAAGAGGCTGAAGAATCCAATGGTCATAATGATAGCTCCTGCGACAGTTGGTTTAAGATTACCTATCTTAGACACAATGAAACCTGAAGAAGGAGCAAATACCAGAATTACGATCATGAAAGGTAATTGAACCATTGCAGTAGATACAGCATCTCCACCGAATCCTAGAGGCTGAGGACTTCTTACTAATATTGGAATAGTCTGATATACCATTAACATAGTAATTCCAAAAATTAAGATAAGCATATTAGCAGGAAGAAGTATTTTATGTCATTAAACTGAGCTCAAGTAACGGCGACGCTGCTCTTCTTTCTATAATAACAAATAAGGTTAATGACCCGATTGATAACAGTGCTAATGGGACTATTACAATCTGTGTCGGATATGCGCTAGCGTTACTACTACTATTCCCAATATAGGTAAGAGTTAGTAAAAAGGAGGCTATGGTAATAGCCAAAGTAATGGCACCATTTACATCAAGGCTTCGCATTCCATTACTATTAAAACCAACTGCGCTTGGTTTCGGGGAATGCACTATACTGGACTTGGTATCAGCATTAGCATCAGCTTGCGCCAAATTGTCTTGTTTTTCTACTGCTTCGGCCCTTTTATTTTCACTATGAATGAATCTATTGATTATTACCCAAAGGATGATAGCAACGGGTACTATCGAAAGAAATGTAGCACGCCAGCCAAAGTTATTGATTATACTTCCACCTAGTGCCAAACCAACTACTGATCCTGCAGCAAACATTGAGCTGACTACTCCAACACCTATTGCAAGCTTCTCCTTTGGCAACTGATCTCTTATAATTCCAAAAGCTATCGGAAAAATGGATATACCGATCCCTTGGATAACTCTTGCAATAAGAAGAAAAGATATGCTAGTTGATAGTCCTCCAGCCAAAATTCCTATGATATAAATACATTTTAGTGTCTTTTGGTTCACCTGATATCGATTGCTCAGATAGAATCAAAATCTACGGAGGGGTTTGATCTGTTAGGATTAATTGGAGCTCACGGCACGTTGAGAGATACACCCCTTTATTTCTACAAGTTGTTGTTTAGGAGCTGAATCAGATCATCCTCTCAATCTATCCTGACTAAATTCTGGGCTACCGTATTCGCTTACCTTGGATTTCCGACCATGTACTTGTTTGTGGATCTCAAGACGTCTCTTCTCATCAAATTGCAAACCGCACGTCTTGCATTTGAAGGGCAATTGTATCTACTATTGAGAAAACATAACTAATAAAAAAGAGTTTTTCCGCTCCGGTCTTGCGACTTTATATTTAGCATAGTATTAAAGATACTGGTTTGTAGGATCCCATCTATCTCTTGAATTCGAGCATCTTTTGGATACAATCTGGGAAGAACATCTTTTGGAAACATTCTAGATAGAATATCTTCTGGATTGGACATTCTATGTCATATAAAATTAGAAAAACTAAAAAAAATTCTATCAGTAAATCCCTGAGTTCAAGCACAAGAAATCAATAATAGTAACATCACGGTTGTCTGAGTTATTATGCATATATATGAACGCAATAATCAGATAACCGCTATCATCAGTACCTTTTTCTCAGTAGAACAAGCCATAGAGAGGTATGCTTTATAAGTACTTGTAAGACGGGTATACAACAGTGAATAAATTCTTTGGAGCTTCAATTGTTACTCTTGCTCTATTCATAGTAATTGCCATATTAGTCTCCCCCAAGGTCGGTTTTAATAACGGTATTAATAATTCCCCTATTAGTAAGGTAGATTCTTTAGCATTTTTGGACATTAACAACTCACATTATCCTGCCTTTAATCAAATGATGATCTGGCTTACCCAATTTGGAAGAGAAATATTCTGGCCTATAGCAATAATACTTTTATTTGTTTTAGGCGGTTGGACAGGGAAAAAGACTGCAGTAGTTATTGCAATATCAATGCTTGTTCTTGTACCACTTGGTGTATTAGCAAAAGATATTGTTGCAAGACCTAGACCGGTAATCCCACAATCAGACTTTTTAATTGCACCGGATCGGGAGTATGCTTTTCCTTCTGGTCATGCGATGATAGTATCAGCAGGTGCAGCTGTAGCTTTAATGTTATTTAGAGATATTCCTAGGAAACTTGCGGTATCGGCTATTTTGGCTCTAGAAGCAGCTCTTGTATGTCTATCCAGAATATATGTTGGTGGTCATTATCCATTGGATGTAATAGGCGGTATTTTATTGGGAGTTGGAGTGTCTCTTATTTTTGTAGGCATAGAAAAGCGTATAGAATCACTAATTATGCCAATAAAGAAGATGCTTAAAAAACAGCAAAAGATTTAGTTCTTAACATCATCACTATTCATGTTTCAGCCTACTTTGATTTACAATGCATCCTATGAATATTCAGATATAGACAGTCCGCTGGAGTTCGTGTAGGTGCTATCACAATAATACAGTTCCTCCATCTATTATAATGGTATTTCCTGTAGCAAAAGAGAAATTATCACTTGCCATGCATGCAGCAACTTTGGCTACTTCGTCAGGCTTACCCCATCTTTTCATTGATGGTTCAGCAGCGGCCTTAGCTCTATCATATTCAGTCATTGAGCCACATGTTGCCAATGTTGCTATATTGCCAAGAGCCAAAGTATAGGCCCGAATGTTGCTGCTGCCATATTCCATTGCAATACATTTTGTCAGTGCTATGTTCCCAGCTTTGGCTATGGTGTACGGGGAACCTTCTATATGCCCCGCAATTGCAGGAGTTGAAGAGATGTTTATTATCACCCCACCATTTCTGTTGAGAACGTTTTGAAGCATAGAACGAATGACTGCCTTGGATAAGCGTACAGATCCCTTAAGATCTACTTCTATGATTTTTTCTTGCTCTTCATCTGTAACTTCATGAAACCTTTTATACCAAATTTCTCTGTCAAAAGGATAACCTGCATTATTTACCAGAATATCAATTCTATCATGGGCAGATAAAATTTGCTGCACGAATTTTTGTACGCTAGAGTTATCTGTTACGTCGAGCGCTGCAGCAAATACTTTACCATTGATCTGTTTTATTGCACGATCTGCTTGCTCCTCATTTCTAGAGCAAACAATAACAGTTGCACCATTATTTTCTGCAAACTCTTTTGATATTGAAAAACCAATACCTTTAGTAGATCCGGTGACTACCGCTACTTTATCTGCAAGTAACTTAGGGGTTTGTATCACATTACTACTATCACAGCAGATGTTAGAGTGTAATAAAAATTACTACCATATTGCCACAGCATATTGCTTTACTAAGATGATATTGTCTGGAGATAGCAGACATGAAGAGAGAGTAGTACGAGTCGTAATTTGAGTTATCAAGCTGATTTCTCAGTTACTTAGCCAGACAAACTACAAGCACAAACCAGTTCATGGCCAAATTATCGGACTATATTTAGCTAGTTCTGTAATAGGTTATAAAGATTAAAAAATTGCACTTCAAATTATTTTTTCAAAAGCATGTAATAATAGGATCACGATCAGCCGGTTCTATTCGCGATAAGAAGGGGTAATAGAATCTTTAGTCATCATCTATTTGAGAGTCTTTTTTCCTTGTTATCTTATCCAGTATCTCAACAGCGATGACAGAATAGTGCTAATGCTTCGACTTCAATTCCGTTTGAAGCAACTATGAAGAGATGAGGAATATAGAAAATGATGTTGACGTTTGTTTTATCACGGCATTTTGATGTAACTTATCAGGCGCTAAGAGCGTATACCTACACGATCTTTCCCGTAGATTATCTGCACTACACTAAATTGACATTTGTTTAACCAACCGTTACAAATTTGGAGAATTTCAGAAAATATATTTTCCAGCATCGTGGCTTGGCATGACTAGTGTTTGGTCTACAGGTTTAGAGGCATGAATTTGACAGTTCTGAACGTTCTGTTAACAATCAAGTCGCCGCCTGTTATAATTAATACCTCTGTTAGTGTCAAGTCTGTTGTGCCTGGAATAATGTTCTTTTTTTTGTTTACGTTTAAAGTTGTCTTCAATCTGACACTCATGAAGTTTGCTATCTGGCTCACAGATCATATAGTTTATTTTATCGTAACATACTACAATGGAATCAACATCAGTGTACCTACGCATAATGGAACGAAAAAACCTAGAACTTAAAAAGTAACCCACAGGTGTCTATCATAATAGAGGTTGTCGATGGTGAGCCTGAGGCAATTTCTTATCTCAATACCAAAGCTGTCATAATAGAAGGACAGGCAAAAGTGAAAGATGATATTGATGGATCAACAACTACTGACCATTGGGCACTATATATTTATGCCTTAAAGGCCACATTTATCGATTTACGCAAAAGTGGTCGTTGTGGTAATAATCATTCGTCAATTTCCCTTATTATCCAATTGTCGTAATATTGCCATTTGATAAGTATGTAAACATCTGCACTCTTAACCCCTTCAAAGGAGTCGACTTTGACCAGAACTGAATCTACTCTGAATACATTTTCACCAAAGAGTACGAATATCAACGAATCATTAGGATCGATTACGCTAGGATGGTACAGGATATTTTCTTGAAATTCCTTGTACATACGTTCATACACATTGCGATAATGGGATTTTTCAACATTTATTAGAATAGCAAATTGAACGTAGCCTATCATAGAAGCGGGATCGCATTGAACAGAAAACTCTAATATTCGCCCCTCCTTCATCCTATCTAAGCGTCTTGTCGTGGTCTTTTCTGAAATACGGACTTCTTTCGCAATTTCAGATATCTCGAGTCTGGCGCCTGATAGCAACAAACATCTTATTATTCTCAAGTCTGTTTCGCTTAGATCTGTAGATACAGGTAGTTCAGAAACAGAGATCCTGTTAATAATTGCAGGCCTTAGAGAATTATTTAATGACTGAACAATTTTGTTATCCAGTGATTTATCGATGATAAGGGCAGCCACAGAAGTTCTTCCTATATGATGCACATGATAGGCAAGATCTCCAAATTGCTTGACGCGCTGGATGACACCATCTTTAGTTATTCCTTTGTTAGTCCTTACCAATATACGAGCTGTTCTATAACCAAAACCTGCAGGATTGACTCTAACTATGAACTTTTCTATGACTCCACTGCGTACCATATTCTTAACTCTCGCCTTTACACTCTTTGACGTTAAGCCAATCTGTGAACCTATGCTTCTATAGGAGGTCCTACAGTCTCTAGCTAAAGTGGCGAGAATATTGAGATCAATCTTATCAAGCATCTGTCTCTCCATCTGATGATAACCCTCCTCCCTATTGTCCTCCCTTCAGTCCGTTATTATGCTACTATTCTATAAAGATGTCCGAAATTTGGAGTCCTACTGCCCCCGAGGATAAATGTTAGTAATTCATACAATCCTTGGCATATGAAAGATAACCATAATAAACCACAACAAATAACATCGGATACGTTTCTTCCTCCCATCGAAAACCCCGAGGACTCGTTCATGAGGATGGCTTATGACATGACACGCCAGCAATTCGGCAAAGTGCTCACACCGCTCAAAGTGGCTTACGCGCGGATGCCGTCTGAATTCGGACAGTTCTCTATGAAGATCGGTGAGCTGGATCAAAAGCTGACGCTGCCGCCGGAGACTGCCGTACTCATACGTCAAAGCGTGGCGGGCATCAACGTCTGTTCTTACTGCATCGATATCGGCCGCTCGGTCACGATCGAAGCATCGATGAATCAAGCAAAATTCGACGCGCTGGAACAATACAGCACGAGCCTTCTTTTTACCGATGTAGAACGCGCAGCTCTGGATTATGTGACAGAGCTGACAAAAGACAAAAAAGTCAATATAGATACTTTTACACGTATGGCCGGCTATTATTCTGAACGCGAGATCTGCGAGATCGTCTGGCTTGTTGCCAGCGAACATTTTTACAACATGACAAATATCGGTCTGAACATCGAATCAGATATGCTCTGCGATATCAGCAGGAAGAACAAGAAGTAGAATTGCAGATCGAGCACAACAGAAGAAGCATGGTCATGCTGATTGAAATGGATGAAAAGGTAAACTTATCAACGCAAACGGAGGCGAATGTTGCTCTGGTTATTCTGATCTATAAATTCAACGTGAATACTGAGGAAGTCGATCAATTCCTAAGAGCATGGGCTGCAGGCGCTGCGATCATGAAGCGGCAGCCAGGATATATTTCGGCACAGCTTCACCGCGGGGCTGCTGATAGCTGTGTATTCATCAACTATGCAGTTTGGAAGTGTACCGCAAAGTATAAGAGAGCAGTTAACAATCCTGAGTTTCAATCTTGTCTGGAGAAACTTCCAGCAAGCACACTAGCATCCCTTCACCTCTTAAGGAAAGTTGCAGTCCCTGGATCTGTGTCGAATGAGAATAATGACAACACCATAGAAATGTCATGCAGTTTTGTAGACGGCAATTATCATAAGTCATCAAGAGAAGAGATAGTCTAACCAATTACTACTTGTTGTACTTACACACATAGGTAAC
>QHBN01000100.1 GCA_003176995.1 Candidatus Nitrosopolaris wilkensis | reverse complement strand
TATCTATTGTGCTACAAGCTATAGTATAACCACAGATTTGGGTATAATTTGGAAAATTCCTTATATAATCGCATTCTCGTTCCTTTGACGATTAAGGAAGAATGTCAAATTATTCCGAAAAGTTGATGTCTGTACCAAACATACTACGCGCAATCTCTGATGACAAGTCTATAGTTCTCTTTAATACCATCGCTCTTGCAAGTGGAGGTGACATCCTTATAAGCAGTTTGAAGCTTACTCGTAAACAGTATTATTCAAGGATTTCTGCCTTGATAAAAGCTGAATTGATAAAAAGACAAAATGGAAAGTATATTCTTACTTCATTTGGTAAAATAGTTTATGATTTTCAAGCAAAAGTTGGACACGCTGTCACGAACTATTGGAAACTTAAAGCAATTGATTCATTTGATATATCTGCTGCCATAGATGGTGTTGCAAAAGATGAATGCAATAAGATTATCGAAACTTTAATAGACAATCAAGAAATCAAAAAAATACTCATTGCAAAGTTATGCTGATTGCTTCTATTCTAGTCATATTTTAATATTAGATATACAAATACGTAGGAAACTACCGTAGATGGCTAACATTACTATTGACCTGAACGTTCTGCTTTGCTTATCAGTGATGTCAACGCGCTCTAGTAAGTAATTTTTAGTAGGAGAATTCATCATGGGAATATTGGAAGGCTGCTAGGTATCAGATCATTTCAAAAAATACTGCGTTCCTGCAAGAATTCTTTCAGGTATAGGATCCTGCCTGGTAAAGGATGATTATGGCGATAGGAAAGAATGGTTTACATCTGAGAAAAAGAATAATAGTCCAGAATCCCCGAAAACAAAATCAACAAATACTTCTGGAACTAGTAAGCTAGAGCTTAGATTAAGAAGAACATCTCAAAAATTCAAAAAATTCATTCTAATCTCTAACCAAAGTTGCAGCCATTAACGGAGCCGATTTATCTATGCGATATAAAACCTAAATGCTATTTCCGAAGATAAAGGTCTTCTGAAGTTACGACCATAGTTCTTATGATATTTGGCTGTTGTGGGAGATAGATGCTCAGAGGTTAATACAACATAGTGACTTAGTTGCAACTTAAATTAGATATTTCCGAATAAACAGATAGATGCCATCTGAAATCAATTTATGTTGTATGCCATGTTGCAGCGTAGGTAGGGAATGGCAAAGAAGGATGTTAAAAAACAGCCTTCCCAGAGCGCTACGCTATAACCCTTGAAGAAATGAATTGTCCTCCACATTATGCTAATGCAATAGGCGGCAATAAATTTAAGTTATTTTATTTTGCTAAAAGTTTTATCGGAGCTCATCAATGGTTTAATTTGAACCGGTAACTCTGAATTGCAGTTTGACGACTAACAATTCATATTTAGAATTTGGGTTAAAGTTGGATAGAATTTGGATCAAAGGTTTTATGCGATCACTATATAAATCGTCTATGAAAAAGTTATACGGTTTAGGAGTTCATAAAAATGGACACTAATTTTAGCAAAGCAAAAATCTTCATGGTGACCACGATGGTAGCAGCGGTCTTCATAAGTCCAAGTACTTTGTTGTCTTTTGCACAGGCACAGATTGAGTTTCAGCCTGTTGCGCCATCGATTGGAGCAAAGGTTCCACTTTCATATTTTGGTCCTCCTCCTTCTACATTTCAGCCTGACCTCGTTGGTCCCCTTAAACTGCTCAGAGCAGGCCAGGTCGATGTGAATGCGAATACTGTTACCCTTCCTTTATACCATGGGCAGATCAAGGGGAATTCTACAACAGGTAATGTAACAAAGAAAATCTGGTACGTCCTCACTGATACAAACGATAAGGGTAACGCTGACCAGTTGGGTCTGAATTTTTCACCAAAGTTAACGTATGCAGCAGTAGGCCAAGCTGTACGTGTTGCAACTCTCGAGAAGGATACTAGCTTAACCTTTAATGCCGGTACAGTTGATTTCAGCCCTAACCGCACACTAGTCCCGGGTGCAGCGCCCAATGCCTTTCCGCCAAAGACGTTTAGTCCTGGATCTGTAGGCGATAAGGATTACACTCCACTAATACGCATCCAAAACGCTGGCAACCACATTTACGATGCACCCATCGTAGCGGCTAATGTTGACGCCAAGCGATTATCGGCCTTCTGTAATGGTAGTCCAGACTACAGCCTAGTTCACGATAAAGTCTTAAAGATTTGTCCGGGAACAGGAACCAGTACTGGAACGGTGACACTCAAACTAACACAAGGCTTTAGCTTTGGGCGACCTGTCCTTTACTTGAGCTTAGATTCCAGCAATCCTCTTGCAGCCGCACTAGAACATATAACCTATTCAGTTCGACTTAGTCTGTAGCTTAATTCCATA
>QHBN01000099.1 GCA_003176995.1 Candidatus Nitrosopolaris wilkensis | reverse complement strand
ATCTATTGTGCTACAAGCTAGTTTTGCGCGTCAAATGCTATTTGAAATTTTTTTACCTACCGCTTAATCAGACTGCCCCCATCTGTACTACTGGACCTTCGACAGAATTGTCAATCTTAAGATAATAAAATGTTGATAAATTAGGCTCTCATTGAAAGGAACAGAAAATGTTAGGATATATCCGGCTCAAGGAAACAATGTCCCCTTATATATCAATTATAGATTTTAGCGATACTATTTTCAGAACATATGGATTCGACATTCAGCCTGGTAGTCACCAGCCTGCTATTACTAGCACAAGTGCCGCTACCGTCACAACCGCTACTACTAAGTCGGATCCTGGTCCACTAAAGCTCCCGATACCATAGACTAGAACAAAAAACTTCCATTCAAAGCATTAGAGAGCATATAACAAATAATAACCCTCAATACTTCTGCCACTGTTAATCATTTCAGAAGCTCCCTATATTCACCTGAATCTCCATTCAGATGATTCGAAACACAAAAATCAAATATACTCTATGAGGGCTTGCTAGGTATGTCGTATACATCAATTCGTAGCAATAGCTTCACTTCGTTTTTCCTATTTTTGATCTCAATAAACATTATACCGATTGACTACGCTATTAATTCTGTTTATGGCCAGGCTTCATTTTCTGGAAGCCAGCCAACCATCAGTGACTCTAATCTAAAGGCAGAGTTAGTTTTCGAGGGACTTAAAAGTCCTACCAGCATGGCATTTTTAGGGCCAAATGATATTTTGGTTTTGGAAAAGGACCAAGGTACCGTCCAGCGAATTATAAACGGAAAAATGATCCCACAGCCAATGCTTCAAGTCAACGTTGCTACCGATGGAGAAAGAGGTATGTTAGGAATTGCTATTGCAAAAAATGTCATGAATGGAACCCAATTTGTATTTCTTTATTATACTGAAAGTAAACAAATGGCAAGTCCGCCTTTAGGAAATCATGTCTATAGATATGAATTAGTAGATAATAAATTAATAAATCCTAAACTCATTCTTAACCTACCAGCTACCCCCGGTCCTTTTCATAATGGTGGAAAAGTTCTGATTGGTCCTGATAAGAATGTGTACGCTGTTATCGGTGATCTTCTTTATCATAGAACCGAGGCTCAAAATGTGGCTACTGGAGGACCGCCTGATCTGACCAGTGGAATAATTAGAGTTACAGAAGATGGAAAGCCGGCACCAAATAGTCCATTAGGATCTACCTATCCTCTAAGTCTATACTACGCGTATGGCATACGGAACAGTTTTGGCATGGATTTTGATCCTGTAACAGGGAATTTATGGGATACAGAAAATGGACCCAATTATGGAGATGAGCTAAATCTTGTTGAGCCTGGCTTTGACAGTGGTTGGGTACAAGTACAAGGCATATGGACTCCAAATGGGTCCATAGAGAACGAAAATGCAGGACCAATCAATCTTCATCCACCTAACTTGGTAGACCTTGGAGGAAAGGGAAAATACCGAGCTCCTGAATTCATATGGTTTCAAACAGTAGCTCCAACAGCACTTAAGTTTCTCAATTCTACAAAACTTGGAAAACAATATCAAAATGATATGTTTGTAGGAGATTCCAACAATGGCAATCTATATCATTTTAAACTAAACCAAAATAGAACAGGGCTACTTCTTAGTGGCACGCTAGCTGACAAAATAGCACAAACACCACTGGATGCTACACCAGTAGTGCTTGGTAGTGGATTTGATGGTGGAATTACAGATTTACAAGTTGGACCGGATGGTTATCTCTATATTCTTACATTTGCAGGTGCGCTATATAGAATAGTTCCCGCTAGTTCGAGTTGACGTGATAATTTCTCGTTTAGACTGGTTGGCTTTTAGCTGTATTCCCAAAAAATTCTGTTAGTATCCACCCTCTTATTAGAAAATAGGAAGGTGGAATCGGCGTGGATGAGTATGTAACTTACTTTGCGATTGATAGCTCACTCGCCCCAGTAGAAGAGCGTCACTCGCAAATAGTTCATCGAATTTAAACTTCGCCGCTTCTTAATTCCAGAATTGAAAACTCCAACCGCCGCAGTCGGCTACCAGTGGATGGAGTCGTGATACAATGTTTGTTCCAGGAAACGATATCAAAAGTAAGGAACTTTTTTCATTTTTTTGATCTTACTGATTCTCAGGCAAAGATATTTATTCCAAAATGATTTGCTCTGTCGGCAAAAAAGAAAAGTAATTCTATCTAAAATATGACTGCGACATATATTTCGATAAAACCATTAATCATAGTAATGATTACTGTTCTTCTGATTGATAAATAATTATAATATGCCCCGATCGATCGCTGACATAGGCTTAAGTCATAAACAACCATGACATCAATAGGACATCCATTGATAAAATATTGAATGGCTATCTGAATTTTAGTGATCCAGATCCAGTATCTCATAGCTATGATCAACTAATTAATGGCAACGTGCACAACGGAAACTGAACCAACAACAAAGGGGCGGCAATAATGACAACAGCCTCAGCAATAATTTTAGTATCGCTAACGTATGAGATTTTCCCCGGTTTGGCTCATGCGCTGCCTCCTGGATTCCTGTATAGATAACGTAACTGATAACAGTCCAAATAGAAATTGATGAGTTGATTCGCAGAAAAAATATGAGGGGATACATATGTTACTTCCAATTGCCTCCGTTTACCTTTGATCAGCGATGTATGTCTGCATCATTGCTGCCAGGAGCCGAATTACTACAAAGATTTGCTTGGCTTATGTCTTGACTAACTTTTATGGTGTTGCTGTTATTGTGGTTGTGGTGTTCGTATGATAAAGCCTGTTGTGGGATAGCGATGCTACCACCGTCAAAGCTACTATTGCTACGATTGAGGCAATTGCTAAATTCATGTTCTTGTGATTCATTTGTTCTCAGACTGGATAGCTTCCATTATAGTATATTTGGACAGCTTTACAACAACTGCTAACAATATAGGAGGAATTGTCGATATATTGATACTATGATATATTAATTAGAAAGATTACTGGCGCATTGTCGCTAGACTATACTCCTAGTATAACAGATATGTTTTATCTATTAGAAAGGATGTATAGAGTTAGCAATCCGCTTTTTATTCTAATATCTGATAATGATTTTTGTATCGATTTGGCTTAGACAGCCAGGATGAGGGATTGTTTGCTATTGCGTGGTTCGTAATTCTCCTATCCCCAATCTCTCTTTTCATTGATCCGCCTACACTCTTTTAGATTTAAAAAGTAACGTCGTATTCTCCTTGGTTTTTGCAGATTCACCAATTCCTGAAGTAGGCACACGTCAAAGAGATAAGCGCAAGAGATGAGCGAGTTGTGGCAATTTAGCCACGCATGCAGCTGTCTTTAAAGTAGAAGGGGCGTCGCTTGTCGAAAGATACTGCAACGTATGTATCAAAGGACTGAAGTAATTGCGTCATCTCATGCATATAACGAATCCCTGCACTTCAAAGACTTGATCTCGTTCTTCTGAAGAGGTTTGTCCCTCGTGCTGACCGAGCATATATAGACTAAGAAAAATACCTTCAATTCGTTTGAAATAGAAGACATTTCTAAACATAAGAACAATATCAGCTAAACAGACCAAATTTTCCTTTTTTTTTGCATTTACAGGAACACTCATAAGATTGGAGATAGGAAACGTAGTAAACTCTAACGCGCCGTCGAAAGACTTCAAAATTAGTGCAACAACAAAGACATCCTCTACTATAATAGATGGCCCGACACTGTCTTCCATATTTGCCATAAAACAAATAAGAGGTGGTGACATAGCTGTTGGTGCTATTAGTTCCGGAAAGATAGCCAAAGGTACGATAGGAACGGCCAATCTGGCTGATAATTCGGTAACCTCTGCTAAGATAGCTCCCGGTGGTGTAACATCGTTTTCGGTTAACAGATTCGTAAAGGGAACAATGCTAGATCTTTTTGCGGCAAACTTACTGAAATTGGATGATGCTGCAATTCCGTTGAGGATTCTTGAAGACGCAAAAAAAGTGCTGTTCAGCATCTTTGTCATTCCAACTGTATCTCCGTTATCAGCACTGCCTTTGATACTGACATAAGAATTCCAGTCTTATTTGTCTGTCAAGTCCCAAAGACCTTGAGACATTTTACATCATTTTAAATCATCATTTTGTTTGATGATCTATCTGATCCCGGTATTCACGGAATAATCATAAATGGTGTGTCACGTAATACAAGGGGAAAGAACAGGATTATCTGTTCTATTTCGATATATGCATAATTTTAGTTGGTGATACCTTCAGTCCACTTATGAGTAATAAGAGCCTGTGTAAAGCAGAGTTAATCAACTAAGATTGGATATAATTATTCCTTGGAACAAACAGGATCAGTCGAATGTAAAATGACTCATGAGTGTTTCGCTGTTGCAGACAGTGATAGAATGGAATGTGAAGATCAACTCATACATGAACATACCTTTATTCCTGGTGAGGATGGGAGGATCCCATTCTGGTATGTGGTGTGTTACTTGTGAGAAATGTTACTGTCATATGTGTGGCAAATTGTTGGAAACCAAAATAACGACCTAAACTTGCTAAATGCAGGGGGTGAATATATATCAGTGGTTTTTCTTCAGAACATGATGGAAAAGAAGGATGATTATTATCTAGAAGAAAGTGACGCTTAGGCAAATCATTTTTATGAATGGCTGAT
>QHBN01000098.1 GCA_003176995.1 Candidatus Nitrosopolaris wilkensis | reverse complement strand
GACTGGACTGCTGAAGGTACAATGATAACGGTCTGATAACACGAAGAAATCATATGTTACTAAAGACTCTAGCCGTCGCAAGCCTGTGTTCCCTTTTTGTACTTATATTCATAGGTGGCTATGTGAGTGCTTCGGGAGTTGGTTTGACTTGTCCCCGTTGGCCATTATGCCCTGCCGGGCTCGTGCCGACAAATGAATTTATTATAGAGTATTTCCACAGATCCGTTGCGGCTACGACAGCATTGCTGGTTATTGTAACCATGGCCTTCACCTTAAGATCTAAATTATCTCTTAGCGGCATGAAGATGTCATCAATGATAGCAAGCGCCGCAGCCATAGGCCAAATATCTTTAGGCGCGGCAGTCATAGTCGAGCGACTTCATGCTACCTTGGTTACGACGCACCTGGGGCTAGGACTAGTAATGTTCTCGATGACGCTCATTACAACGATGTACGCGTATAAGCTTCCACCTGAAGATACGAAAAAAAAGAATACGGTTGCCGGAGCCAAAATAGACCTGTAAAATCATTTATGGATGTGTAGGTGCATTATAATAAAGCCGTGTAACATAGGGGTAAGAAGTCTCACCTACAAAGGACTATTATGCACATACCACATAACAAACATACAAGTATACACAATTTATTGAGGACTAATACTCGGGTCATAGCAGTAAAATATAATACATGTCAATATCACCTTACTTTTTATGTGGAAAGTTCTGATCCCAGAAAAAATCGTTTTCGGCGAAAATGCCGCCAGGGATTTTGAATATCCAAAGAATTCTCTTGTCATTACGACCACTACTTCTGACATTTATGACAGGTGGTTGGGGTATATGGGGATTAAAAATTACGAAGTCTATGACAGGGTAACGCCTGACCCAGCTATCGAAACAGTCGAGGCGATCAAGAAGGAATATGATGGTAGAGATCTTTCTGCCTATATTGGTTTAGGGGGAGGGAGCTCGCTGGACGTCTGCAAATATCTTAGTAAACTAACCAACATACCCAAGATACTCATACCGACAACTTTTGGCACGGGTGCAGAAATGACAACGTATGCGGTCATAAGCTTTGATCACCGAAAAAAATTGCTTCAAGATGAGCGCTTCCTGGCTGACGCAGCCATTGTGGACCCGTACTTTTTGTCGGGGACCCCTTTCAATATTATGAGAAATTCTGCATGCGATGCGGCTGCTCAAGCATCGGAAGGCTACGACAGTAAACATGGAAATCCCCTTACAAAACTATTTTGTAAAGAAGCCTTCGATATTTTGGAGGATGCCATAATTAATGATAAGCCTCATCTGTTACCATACGGAGCCATGTTATCCGGAATAGGTTTTGGGAATTCATCAACTACATTAGGCCATGCTCTGTCATACGTGTTTTCAAATGAAGGAGTAGCGCATGGCTATGCCCTCTCTTCATGTACTACTGTTGCGCATGAATTCAACAAATCTGCATATTATGAGCGATTTAAGAAAATTTGCCAGAAGTTGAAGTTCGAACCTTTGGTTTTAAAACAACCTATTGACCAAGCAGCTGACATAATTATGCCCGATCACGGGCATCTCGACAATAACCCAGTTCCGGTCACAAAGGAAAATGTAATCTACTGCCTCGAAAAAATCACTAAGAAAAATCCGCTAACGTGAACGGATTTTTCGTGCATATTTAAAAAGGATATCCATCACGTCACGTTAATTAGAAATAATCGGCCGAGATCGTATCAGGATTTTTATTTTTATTGACTAACACTGGTCATTCTATAATCGTGATAAACACCATCTGGAAACCTTTAAATTCAGTTTAGAGATTTCTGCTTTAGTAAGGATATATAATGACTACCATTAGCAAGAGTATGGAAATTAACTCGCCGGTGAGTGAAGTGTTTACGTATTTTGCAAGGCCAGAACATATGGCTGATCAATTTCCAGAAAATATGGGTTTGAACATTATTCCGATTGAAGTAAAAAATGGCTTCGGTGTAGGCACCATTTTTAGAATTAGTGGCGATTTTGACGGCAAAAAACTCGAATGGGATTGTGAAACCATCGATTACATACCACATCGTAAGATAGTTGCTAAGATGATTGAAGGTCCATTTAAGGAGTGGCAAATCCTAGTAGAATTTGCGGAGGTCAACGAAAAAAGGACTATGACGAGCATCAGGGTGGATTATGAGATGCCTATGGGGCCTTTAGGTGGACTCATAGATAAGGTTAGACTAAAGAAAGTAGCAGAAAGAGGAATAGAGAACGGTCTTTATAGGGTAAAGGCATTGCTGGAGGGAACTGGTTCTATCCCAGTTTATATCACATTGGAAGCATACAGACAAATTCTCAAAGAAAAAGAAAGACTCCACTGCTCCGTATCTGATACCATAGTCAATCTGATAAGAGAACAGCAACTTAGGGAACCACGACCTGCCCAGCAGGTATCTTGAAGCTTCATTTTCGTACTTCTCTAGTTTCGTTTAAATATCGCTGTAAAACGTTGAGTTGTGCGGAGTCGGGGTTCGTAGCTCAGCCAGGTAGAGCGTCTGGCTCTTAACCAGTCATTATTCATGGGTTAAAATGTCGTGGGTCCGAATCCCACCGAACCCGCATTAATTTCGAGCCGAATCCGGAAACTATTTAGCTCTCGTAGTACAAGAATTAAATAGTAAAAAGTTGACCACCAAAACCGTTGACCGTTCGTCTCTTCAGGGTGAAGTTGTCGAGATGTTCAAGGCCGCAATAAAGAGTCCCATAACCCGAGATGTCTATGAGCGAAGGTTGCTTAATTTTCTTGACCACATGAAAATGACACCCGAACAATTCCTATCAATTGCTAAGGAAAGTCCTTCCAATATCGAGAAGAAAATAATTGCTTTTGGTTTTGTATTATAAGGAAGACATGAAAAAGGGGAAATCGCTGCTGGAACAGTCCACAACTGCGTTAAATGTGTACGGCTACTATTAGAAATGAATGACATTTATTTGAATTGGAAAAAAATTTCGCGCATTCTCCCTAAAGTAAGGCGATTCGCGCTTGACAGAATCCCAACAATGGACGAGATCAGAGAAATTCTAGACGCATCTGACATCAGAAGTAAAGCGTTAACGCTCGTCTTGATATCGAGTGGAATTAGGGAGGGTGCCGTAGAAATGCTACGTTTCGGGGATTATTCGCAGATAAGAAAGGACAGTCAGATTGTCGCCGGAAGGTTGGTCATTTATGCAGGTGAGCCTGAGCAGTACGTTGCATTCGTTACGTTCGAAGCATGCGCAGCAATCGACAAATACCTAGAATTCAGGAAAAAACATGGTGAAAATATAAACAATTCATCTCCATTATTTCGTGATGCATTCGATCCAATTCTCCCAACGGAAAACGATGAAAGCGGAAAAATTGTAAAAGACATGACCGCGCACTCGATTAGACAACATTACAATAGGCTTTTGCGTTCACCAGGTATAAGAAAGGAAAAGAGAAGAAGGCATGAGTTTTCAGTGCATGGCTTTAGAAAATATTTTAAGACAAGAGCGGAGCAATCCGGGATGAAGCCTATCAATGTTGAAATTTTAATGGGTCATAGCGTCGGAATAAGCGATTCTTATTACAGACCTACGGAAAATGAACTACTGCAGGATTATCTAAAGGCGACAGATGCCTTAACTATGTCGCGAGAGAAGCAGCTTCGGCACGAAGTTGAAAAATTAAGAGTAGAAAACGGAGAGATTGACATAATGAAGAAGAATTATTTAGACATGAAATTGTCGCTAGAAAACAAGGATGAACAAGTCGGTAGGCTTAGTGACACTGTAGCGGTTCTGAGTGATCAGTACAACTTACTGGTGACTGAAATAGAAAGACTGAAAAAATAGCCGTCTGTGATTCAATCGAAATAGTCCAAACAGCGATGAAGAATAGCTGATAAAGAAAAAATCCAATTGTATCGTAAAATCGAGTCTGAGCTGACATTGCTTGACTATCCTACTGTTGAGCGAAATGGCGCGGATGTTGAAGCAAAAATTGAAACTTTAGAACAGGAAAATCAGAGACTAAGCTATAATTACCAACTAAAGGAAGACGGGTTAGCAACGCTATCTGATTGTTTAGAATAGAATTTTCGGAACCAAAAGTGAATCGTTATGACAGGTAGGGCAGGGTTTTTTTATAGGCTCGTCAAGTGAGAGAGCGACGGCATCTAAATATTCCATGATATCAGCAAGTGCTTCGACATGCGTATTACACTCCTTACAATAACCCTCGACAGCAAGCGTTTCAGGCGATTCTTTGCTACGTAATAAAGCTTCCTCGTAATCCTTTAGAGAGTGTACTTGTGTTCCAATTTTACGTTCAATATCCGGTTTTAGGAAAAGAAACACTCGTTGTCTTGCGTCTGGATCCAATTCCTTTAGAGACTCGTTCCGTAGAGAGTGATACAATTTTAATTTCTCCAAATCATCAGTTCCCGACTGCAAATCATAAAAAAGGTCTTTCACATGTCTGATTTCTTTGTTTGATATGAGTGCCTCCGTTAAATAATCAATAACAAAATCCTTAAAAACGCCATGCTCCTTAAATTTTCTATATAATCCTGCGTATAAAACGTTGATTGTTGGTGCACTTTCTGACGTGAGCAGCAGCTGATAAATATTATATGCGTGGTCTACCCAAGCTGCACGTTTTTGGGGCTCTGGGTTTGAGGACCTCACAACAGACAAAAACAGGTACGTAAATGGTCCAAATTGGTAAAGAGAAACCATCCCAGTACCTTTCGACTGCTTCGTTTCGCCGACTCTATCCATTAACACAAGTCTTATCAAATCGTTGACTTTTCCTTGTATATTGCGAATAACCCCCTTTAGACGGTTAGCATTGTTAGTGGTTTTCCTATCTCCGTGGTAGTAATTCTTGTCTTTGAACGCATTACAATTATGTAGTAGCCAATTCGCCAATTCGTAGTCCTTGAATTCCCTGCTTATTGGTGGGCCAGCCATTTTTACGGTGTCCGCGAATTTGAAAACGATATCGCTGTAAATCGTTGCAGCTTTATCATAATAACCGCCCTCAATATTGCTCCATACTATGGATCGTAAGAGAGGCGTTTTCATGTGGTGGGGATGTATTGAGCACAATCTCAATAAGAATTATGCAAGTCAAAATTTCAAAACTCAAGTCTAATTAATCATCTTTGTTAAGTCACAATATAATGAAGAGTCAAGACAGTATAGAAATCAGAAAAGTACAAGCACTCACTGGAGAACGAAGTTTTACTCTCGTTTTTCCAAAACAATTCGCGATAGAATTAGGAGTCGGAAGAGGAGACTTTATGAAGTGTAGAATTGATAGCGGCCGGCTTGTTGTCGAGAAAATGGATCCTTAGGAGTGGACAAATTTGAGTATACAAAAATCGCCATGCTCTGATTCCGAAGTTGTGGGAACCCAGGACCAGAGTATTGCGAATCACAATACGACTCGCGCCAAGGAGCCGCATCTGGATGACAGAATATAATATAAATTGCTCAAATTTAAGTGATACGCGAGCAGAAAGCTTTCCGATCTATGACAATGTAATTGCAGCGAAAGCCCGAAGAATACAAAACATCGTTAAATCAAACGAAGTCTTCCGAACTCGATGTCCTAATTGCAAGTCAGAAATCATGCTCAGCCCTCAGGATCCAACTCATCAGCTGGATCTAAATTTGAAGAGACATTTTTGCAACGGTGCTGATCGCTTATCACATGAAGAAAAGTGCGTAAAAAAAGCTCTACGAATCATCGAGCGTTACAATCGGCATGAATTGTTAAGCTTTCAGTTGGAGTTGAGCATCCTATAAATGGCTAGCACTGGGGTACAATCAGAAAATAGTCAATCGACGGATGACCGCGGAATACAATTTTGTTCAAATGTAATTCTTAAGGAAGCCAGGAATGAAACAAGACTGGTGAATCAAATCCTATACACTATGTTGAGTGCCTATACAAATGAACCAATAAATTTGGCAATAAATTCCCCTTCCGGTGAAGGCAAGAGTTACGTACTCCACAAGGTAGGAGGATTGTTCCCGTCTGAGGATGTCATGTTTGTTGCAGGAATGACTGACAAAGCATTATTTCATAGACCGGGGAGGCTGGTCATCAAAAATGAAGTTGGAGAATACGAATCGATTGAAGAGAAAATTGCAAAAATCGATTCTGAAATGGAGGACAAAGAAAGTGAAATCGCGGTTACTAAGGATACCAATTTCAAGCAGGCACGCCAAAATCAAGTAAAAGAATTACAAAAGCAAAAAAATGAACTTCGTAAGAATGCACGTAAATTGATTGAACTGTCACACAAAATCATAATATTCCAAGACACACCGAATCCAGGATTACTAATCGCACTAATGCCACTGTCGCATGACAAGTATGAAGTTGAATACGAATTTGTTGACACATACAACGAAATAAAAACAAAAACGAACGTGTTAAGGGGCTGGCCGGCAGTAATATTCGCAAGCAATCGATTACAGCCACTACAAACGATATCCGGAAATCCAACGTCGATTTATTATTACGAATCCAAAAATGAATGCAGAAAAGTATTCTGACGCGGTCAGGCTAACCGGCGAGAAGTATGGACTCCCTGATTTTGCATACCAGCAAGAAGTAGTGAGCGACTCTGAAAAGGAAACAGCAATGGAGATTATAAAGGATATCAAACATAAAATTTCTTTACTCTGTGACCGAATCGAGCCGGGGAAGAATAATGTTATCATACCATTCCATGAAGTAATCACCGCAGCACTACCTGGCGAAAAAGCAGCTGACATGACGACAGCAAAGCGTTTGTTTTCACTAATATCGCTATCAGCAATAGTCAACGTGGATGAGAGGCCTCGGTACGTTTTAAGAAAAGAGGGTGATCCAGTATTACAAACTATACCCTTTGTAGTATTTGAAGACTTGCGCGAATCAGTGTCTTTTCTGGAGAACGCCGCAGTCGACGGTGTTAGGCAATACATCCACGAATGGTATAACGATGTATTTTTAGTATCATACAATGCAAAGAATGAGCCTGACTCGAAGGAGAGGAAAGGCGAAACTCTGGTAGAAAAGAGAATTGGATTGACAACTGAGCAGCTCGCCGATGCAACATATCAAAAACAGAATAAGAAATTTGGTACAAAGCAGATCCTTGAGAATTACGTCGATCCCCTGGTTAATCAGGGATATATGGACAAAGCCGATAGCGACTTGGACAAGAGAAACAAAATTTACTACCCAATACTAACATCAAAAATAAGAAAATTATTCGATTCAGAAAGGGTGTAATATAGTAGAAAAAATAGTTAGTCATGATAACAGGGAAATAACAATAGAGGAACTCGTAGAATCATACTATAAGGATCCTCAAGACTACTTTGAACAGGCCCACAGCAAGGATGATAAAAAAGAGGTAGTCTCCGACGAATATTTTCAAAATGACCAAATCACTAACGACTTACAGGTAAAAGCGGCCGAGAATACACAATTTATTGAATATTCTTCAGAGACATATGAACAATTATTCGATGACCATAAATCGAATAATTTCCTATATTCATGCTATTATTGTAATGGCTGTGAAACCAACGACGAACAAGAATATGAACGACACATCGTTATCGAACATCCCAAAAAACCGGCGTATCCAGCGAAGCCAGACTTAGAAAGTCTTGGCCTTTCACCAAAGGGACACAAATGGGAGAAGGTCGGCGTATGAATATGACCACTAGAGCAAAGCCTCTAAGTGGCGTGGTTGGGATGTACAACCATAGGAAATATACGCGCGGTTAATGTCATCTCAGACGGTAGTGCTATGAGCCAGTACTATGATAGAATTCGTCATGCTCCTTGCTTCTTGTAGTCTGTTCAGCTGCATACTTTCAGTTTCCCAGATCAACTACTAACATTTACGATACAGTTGAACACTTGTTGACAAGAAATCAAAATTAATGCTACGAATAAAGTAGTAAAATGGTCGTAACATGGACATCCTAGCCAATGAAAAGCGCGGCCCCGATAGTGTGCCATCGATTGAACAATTATTGGAGACGCCGATAGAGAATTATAGAAAAAATGCGATCAGTCTCATACTTGCGCCATATTTCGTTAACATAAAAAAATATTCTTATGAACAAGCATATGCTGCCATAAAAGAGTGGCTTAACAAATGCAATACAGTCAAGCGATTTGGTTGTAATTCCGATTCGCGTATAAAATATGGACTTGAAGTTGCAATGAAAGCTGGAATCAGGCCATTGAAAGCAGAGACGTTGAAACTAAAAAACGTACAACTATACAAAACCCTGACTTTGAAACACTAACTGATGTGAATTAGATAAACATTGCTAAAATGGGCTCTGTAAAGTCTGAGTCGGATAAATAGGCTGTAAAAAGTCGTCGGGTTGATGCTCTTTTATCAGAGTTTGTATTATGCCTTTTGTATTATGTCTTCTACTTTCATTTCGAACGGCTTTTCCGGTAATTTGGTATTTGAGGATTTAATATTAATTTTCATTTGTTTATCACAGATTTCTTTATATCGTCTCGCTGTCTCATTCGTGTTATTTGTTGACTTATTAGTGACTGTGGAGTTTAACTTGAAAACTATATTGCTTCCAGAAACTCTGAACAACCTTAACGTTTCGTAACGATCAATGTCAATCTCCAACTTATCGTTTCTGTTCCAAACAGTTATCTGGTTTGTAAAATACGTCCCCTCGACATCTATATATGCACGACATCTCTCTGCAGTTCCTTCTCCGATAATTCTCACGTTAATAAAGTAAACATACTCAGTGAGATCTTTTCCATAGTAATAATATTCTGGCTGTTTACTCAATTCTCCAAACTCTAGTTTGGGCTTTTTCTCCTCAGCACGCGTTTCTTTGATCCACTGTCTAAATAGAGTCAGCATACCGGAAGCCGCTAAAAAAACATTGATTACAGTAATAATTACGGAGTAAGTGCTTCTCTCCTTTTGAACCTGTGCAATCGAAAAGCCGGGTGCTAATCCCAATACGAATATTATAACTGATACAAAAATCAGCAGTCGGTTTGGTTTTAGCTTCTTGTATAGAGAAGCGATTCTCGGTATCCTTTTCAACTATAGTGTTCAGGTTGATAAACAATATTATGTTATATGTCAATAGCTATATTCTTTTGGAATTAATCTATCATTAGACAGGGGGAAATTTCCTAAAACGTCCTTGCAATCGCCATAATAGATGTTATTGGGACGAAAACTCATCTCTTATGCTTTGAGTTAACATTTCTTGGAAGCATTCTCAATTACTGTTTTCCATTTATTCTCACCCTCAATCCTGATACCGCAAACCTCGGCAGGAGTCTTTCCCTTTAATGCTTCATGAGGCCTCAAATAATTATGAAATAACTGGTAGCCTGTTAATATTGGAGTACTCGTACTCTTCAGTCCTCTCATGACTTTCTCTCGGTCTCGAACTTCGCCATTCATTCTTTCCATTTTGTTATTGTTGTGGTCGCCTTGTAAACGGATATGGGATATGTGTCTGGTTCTTGGATTGTTGATGGTGAAGAATTCTTTTTTTAAAAGCATCATGAAAATTCGCCGCTCCAGGCAAAAGCATCTTGAAAACAATCCTAAAGGTGATAGGAAAAGTACCAACCCTAATTGGGGTATAGTAGAAGTCTTCTCCTTCCTTCGCTCATTCTTTTTCTTTTTTTAACAACCTATGCCATGTGTATTAAGTTGTGTTTTATCAATAGTAGCTATTTGTACGGGCACCGGCCGTTGCTACTGACGTCAATATTGCTGTAAGGACAACAGCGGTTTGTTGTTCCCACTTATGCCCAACAGGTTTGCAAATTCATAAGCCAGTGAATTTCATTTTACTATATTTTGAATCCAAGGGTCAAAACTCCAAAGGCCATAATTTCGTACTAATTTGCTGTTTAGTGAAAGTGCCAGGTGACCTTCAGCATCTAGATTGGTTCCCGATAATCCATTATTATTTACGATGTTGCTGCTAGTATTCCCATTATTGTTTTGATAGAGGTACGAATGTGGGTAGCAACGTGTATCATTTAATACATTACAATTAGCAACATCCGTACCATTGCTAGTATGTTGGTATGCAGTTATGCTAGGGGCTGGTACAGGTCTAACCTGTGGTTGTAGCTGTTGTTGTTGTGGTGGAAGAAAGTTTGCCGTAGGTATTTGTTGCTGCTGATAGTTATACGGGTATTGTGGTTGCTGCTGTTGTTGTGGTATTTGTGGTTGCTGCTGTTGTTGTGGTATTTGTAGTTGTTGCTGCGGTGTGTTCGCCCTAACATACGTATGTATGCATAACCCGTTAGCACCTAATGAATCACCTTGTAAACAACCCTGAACAGATAACCCATTACTAGCCCCTTGTGGAGTTGTAGGGCTTGCTGTCGTTTGGGCTGTATTAGTATTAGCTGCTCCGGTATTAGGTTGTGATGCTCCTGTAGTTCCTCCACCAATCCCACAGGATAGCGGCAAAGACTGGCAGAGCTGCCAGGGTGTCTTATCGTGTGTTGTACTGGGCTGACCGAATATAGTTGGAGGTGTGTTTATCACAGATGGCGGTTGTACCGGGATGGGTACAGGCTGAGCAAGCACACTACTAACAGGAATTAAAAGAAGAATGATAGTAGCGCTCGAAAATATTAGTTTCCTAATCAATTGACTCTACCTTTATTTGCAGCTTGCCTTCTAATGGATTCAATAACTAACAACTTGCCAAATAATACTAACTTATATTCAGTACTATCATTCCTATTTTCTTTTATTATCGTTACCAATCTAACCTCGAAGGTAATCCTTTGATCCGCATCAAAGAAATTCTTGACAATGAGTCTCACAGTTTAGCTGACTTACTGGTTATACAACATACGCCTGATAACACCGGTGCATTTGCGAGACTGCGTACAAGACAAAAATCCCGCAGCTAGTAAATAGGATGCTTAGCAACAATTTTCGAACTACACAACGCTCAAGTATGCAAGGCTAGACTGCTCTGAACAGAACTACGTAGAATTTTGTGAGATAGAATTTTTCCTCTGGTGTAACTAGAAAAGAGGGTTTCTGGAATTGTTTGAGACCGAGACGCTTTTGATTGTACCTGAATTATCATAAAGTCCATTGATTTATTCAACCAGGCAGTGAGTACACTTAATGTACTAAATAAGTACAACCAAAATTATGGAAATACTTGAATCAATTTCGTGGATTGGCCTCGGGTTTGTACCAACCCTGGCCCTACTTGAAACATACGATAGATTAAGAAGAGGAAGAAAGAAAACAATACTAAGAGTGGTAGGAAAAGTACCAACCCTAATCACGGCATAGTAGAACGCAAATTCTTTTTTCCTTCCCCCTTTTCATTCTTTTTCCCCGGTAAAGAATGCGTGCAACGTATTCGACCATCCGGAAATAGCCGGGAAATATAGACTGTTTCGACATGTTACTTAGTCGTATAACCGGCGCGCAGGTAGGAACACGATCAAGAACTATTATTTGTATTGACATGATTAAGGGAAGCGATTTCTTTTTTTAAAATAAATACTGACTTATGATTGCTATTATCTGTTCTTTGTAAATATACTTGCTTATCTACACTCTAGTGATAAATATTACAGAAGAAGTACTGCTAATTATACTATATGTGAAATACTGATAATTATACTAATTGACACTTAAATAGCTGTTCTCAGGTAGATGAATGACGATCTAATTTGAATACAAACAAACAAACAATGATGATTGCATCAGTCGTTGTAGCTACGGTACTCGTAGCAGGAGCACTCGTGCTTCCATACAACTATGCAATGGCAAGAAACAGTTCGAACTTCAACTCGATTAAAGTACAAGTAGAGAAAAAAATTAAACAAGAAGTAGAGTCACATGCAAAAGGCGGTAATGCTAATGGCGGTCACGGCGGTCATGCTAATGGCGGCGCTGGCGGCAGTGCTGACGGTGGAGCAGGCGGCACCAACAGTGCTAATGGTGGTACCACGGGTGCAGGCGGCAATGGCGGCAATGTAGGCTCCACAAGTGCCAATGGTGGCACTGGTGGCGCAGCTACTAGTGGCGCTGGCGGCAACGGGGGCCCAGCTAATGGCGGCACCTCAGGCGACGGCGGCGCTGGTGGCGGCGTAGGAAGCACTAGCAGCGGCGCTGGCGGATCTGGTACCGGCGGTACTGGCGGCAGCGGCGGTTCAGCAGATGGTGGCAGTTCTACTAACAGTAGCTTTAGCAGCAACGGCGGCGGCGGCGGCTCTGGTGCCACAGGTGGCACAGGAGCAGGCGCATCTAGCGGTGCTGCAGTAGGCGGCGTTGGCGGTAATGGCGGGCTTAGTGCAGGCGGTAATGGCGGTATTGCAGGTAACGGCGGATTTAGCGGCAACGCTACTGGCGGTTCAGCTAATGGCGGTACTGCAGTAGGCGGCGTCGGTGGTAATGGTGCCCCAAGCGGAGATGCCAACGGCGGTACAACGACAGGTGCTAACGGTGCAGCTGGTGGCAACGGTAGTGGCGGCTCTGGCGGAACTGCTCCAGGTGGAGCAGGCGGCTCTGGCGGCAGCGCTAGCAGCAGTGCCAACGGAACAACAAGCACTAACAGTACGCACTAAGTAACTACAACCAAATCAAAAAATCCCTTCTTTCTTTTTTTGTAATTAGTTATAATGTGGTGTTATTCATGTTACTTGTGTTACTTAGTCTATGCTTTATCAGAACAAGTGATTACAACACAATAGAGTCTGATTATGGCACGTCATGATAGGAAACGTGTCTGATAAATAGCCATATTTCCTGTAATCAGACCGATCAGTACTAGGATCCTTCATTGAAAAAGGCGTCGTAGCAGCAGTGAACACGCGGCATGTTCATGCAGCTGGCGAAGCCACAAATTCTGCTGCTACTGACGTCAATATTGCGGTAAGGACAACACCGGTCGTGATGTTGTTCCCACCAAGTCATCAAACCAATTTCAGATAAACATTTCATGGTAAAATAATTAGAATTAACCGGTTCTGAGACAGCCCTCCTCACTGGTGAAGCTGTTAGCCTGTCCTGCTAATTTACATCCGTATGTAACCTTGGCCTGACGAAAGATGACAGCGATATCTTCTAAAGAAGGATCCCCAAACCCATCGAAGCATTAATCGTTCAGCTAGCTATTGTGCCTCCATTGAATTTAGCCGATCACTAGACTCATTGCTAAGTATATTTATCAGATAATTCAATATGCTGTGTCAGGGAAAAGGAATATCTCCTACTTTGAGCTTCTGCTTACTCTTGTTTATTATATTGTGGAGAGGGTCATGTGAATTATTGTTATCCTTATGATGGTTGCTATTGCTGTTATCAATGCTAGTACTATGCTGAGTGTGATACGTGCCGCTGTTTGAACCGGTGTCATGAGTGGCTGCATTTGTGTGGACTTTGTTGTTGGCAAAGGGTTCTGATGTTGATGGAAGGGAGACCGAATTGTTGTTACTGTTAGCATTATTTAATGGAACTGGGGACAAACGTAAGACAGAAGGAGTATTGGAAATAGTACTATTATCTTTGGTAAGCGGTTGTGTTGTTGCATTCCCAGTACTGTTATCTGGCATCGCATAAAGAGTATTTACATGAAATGAGAAAATCGAACTAACTAAGACAAGGATAATCGTAATAGCGTCCATTAATTTCGACTTGCTATATCTCACGCTAAAAGGCCCTGCGAATTTGATATAAGCATTATATATTAAGACATTAAATAACAATCTAACTATAAAATAGCTAGAATATAGTTATGAGATCTAGTTCTAATATAACGTGCACCCTCATGCCCAGATAATGATGAAGTTAACGAATGCAGACACCTTACAGATTAGCTAGTATCAATAAGCGATGACAGAGAAAGGCGTGAGCAGACGCAAGACGTCAAGGCCGATATTGCGTTAGTAGGATATCATATCATTAACTCACTCCCAAATTTGATATTCCCTTTCCACGGTTAGTTAACAAGGAACAGCAAGAACAACGACAACAACTACCATCGCGATAGCTAATGAGAATAACGGTTGATCAAATGCAGTATAGGTTCATCCACGGTATTATTGACATAGTATATTACATGTCCCAAAGAAAATGGAGCACATTATGATGTATCTTAAAGGCAGTTGAATTAAAATATTGATTTCACGTGAATCCTACACGAGTCCTTTTCCAATCACCAATTAGTATAGACCTTATTATTCTTCACTCACAGAGGGATACTCTGCTATAAAGAATTATTGATGAATAGCAATGGTCACGGAGTAAATTCGACCTCTCCTTCTTCTGTAGCCGAAGTATATAATATCGCAATAGTTAGTACAAATCAGATTCAAGTATACAACTAATAGCATCCAACACTTAAGAATATAAATTGCTCATTTATGAGTTTCAAACATGAAGTCTAAAACAGAATACCTTACATTCAATATCAACACCAGAAGTGCATTTGTCAATATAACTCCAGATGTTAGAAAGACTGTTGAAGGAAGCAAAATTAAGGAAGGTCTGTGTTTGGTAAATGCGATGCATATTACAGCAAGCGTTTTTATAAACGATAATGAGAGTGGTTTGCATGAAGATTTTAATATATGGCTTGAAAGATTAGCACCACATGCTCCTACCGAACAATACAAACACAATGAAACAGGTGAAGATAATGCTGATGCACATCTGAAGCGCCAGATTATGGGGAGAGAAGTTGTTGTTGCCATTACCAATGGAAAACTAGACTTTGGTCCATGGGAGCAGATATTTTACGGGGAATTTGACGGCCGACGGAATAAAAGAGTGCTAGTGAAGGTGATCGGCGAATAAAGTTAGAAAAATAAGTCAGGATCATGTTTTTCTTCACCATTTTTTGTGACGCTGCTTCCACTAAATAAGTAGGTAACGACCAAGGTTACACAACTCACTCCTTTTTTTGTCTTAGTCTGTAGTTTACATTCGTTTATGGCTTTTCATGTCCTGGAGCAAAGTCAGAGGCACTGCCACCACCAACCTGTGCTTCTTGTCCTGGTGCAAATATCTTAGCTACCCCATGAGCACCTGTTCCCGAAAGCCCTGACGACAGTGCACTTGGAGTGAACGTTTTGGCACAACTGCTACAACTTCCAGTAGGAGCAAATACTGGTTGAACGATAACTGCATTCACTGTGAGTGCCATTGTGATTGTTAGTGTGGCTGCTATTAGTATAATACCTAAGGTTGTTGGTTTATACATAAAGGAGCCTACGTCTATCTAGTTATTAGGCTTTTTTAGGAAAAAAGTTGTAGGACAGGATTCGTCAACAACGAACACCAAAACTATGATCGCACAATTTGAAACTGTGTCAGTCTCAGGAAGTTGTTGAAGTAATCAAGGTAGCTAAAACTACAAGCTACAATTTCTTTGGGAGTTATTTCCGTAACGTCGAGGGGGCTTCAATTAAGAAACACTCCCGAATTCGCCACAGCGTTGCCTTTAATGCCATTAGCGCCGTGAGTGCCAATACCATTAGCACCGTTAGTACTAGTACCATGAACAATAATATCAATACCACGAGCATACTGCTGCTGTACTAACCCAATTGCTATTCCTACGGCCAACGTCAATGCAAGACCAATTGCGAGTGTCGGGTGGTTCATTCTTATACGTTACTCTCCTAGCATGCTTTATTACAGATTCTTCACAGCAACTGGTAACACTATAGGAGAAATTTTCGATATAATCAAAATATGAAATATTCGTTAGAACGATTATAGTTATGATGTTGCTTTATGTATTCAAGAGAATAATACTTTGTGATATAGATAGTCAGAAGGCATAGAATTGACAATCCTTTTTTTATTCAATTATTGAGCATAATGAGGAGTGTATTAGAAAAATGACCGCAATGGGCTTACGAAAAAATGGGATTTCTAAGATCTCACTGTTACTTGGGCTTTCAGCTATTTTTTATATTGACATAGTTAATAGGAGCTATTTCATCCATTGTGTTCTGTAAATGCAATAAACGTATACCTTTCTCAGTTGTTCTGTAAGTTCGCATTCCTTCTTCATATTCTGCCGAGACAGAGCCCTTGGGAAGTTGAGTTTTTTGTTCGACTAGTTCGTCACGATACGGATCGGTTCACCTTGTTATTGTTGACGATGGCACTATGCAATTATCGAGGGTCTTCGTGGCATTGTCTATGAATGTCGAATTTATCCCAGGTACAATTCCCGGCGTATTGTGAAGAGTACTTGCTTTTATTATGCTATCAGTTAATACATTATTCAAACATGCGACAACCTGGTTAGGATTGTAGAGCTGTACTAATTGTTGTTGCTGCTGAAGCGGTTGTTGTTGTTGATAAGGGCTAGTCTGGTTTTGGTAGGGGCTTGTTGGGTTTTGATAAGGGCTTGACGGAGTAACTTGTTCGCAAACAAGACTTGGGCTTCTATGGTAACCATTCGGACACCTAGGTAGCTCAGAGGGAGGCTGAATAACTTGTTCGCACACACCACTCGGACTCATGTGGTAGCCATTTGGGCACCTTGCAGACGATTGATGGCGTTCCATTGTTATCGATAATAACAAAGAAGACGCAATCATCGTGATGAGAATTCCAACTATTCCAGAAAAGAGAAGGTTATTTTTACCGAACAGACTTAATATTTTATTTGGTGTCATGCTATTATTAACCTCAGAAGTATCATTATCAACAATGCGATGCTGTCCTGATAGCTTGTGTCGATTGTATTAGTTGAGTAGTCCGAGTTGGTGTGACGCCCCCTATTTGTAGTAAATTTTGTACTCCTGGTAAATCGTCCATCGCCGATATACTATTTTACTCCTGATGAAGACGGATTGGTAGGCGATCCTATTTGCGGTAGAGAAGGACGACTGATTGCGTTATTGTTAGGAACGATTGCTTGCTGTTGCTGATGTGGTTGAATTATAGTAGTACCTGGAACATTACCGCCATTTGTGGGGTTATGCTTGACCATAACAAACACTACAGCTGGATTAGTACTGAGAGCTCCATGATTATCCAAAACTCTTAAACTAAATGCCAGTACCGTATCTGTATATACTACAGGTGCTGTAAATGTTGGAGTAGCTGTGTTACTTCCTGTAAGTATTACAGCAACTCCAGTAGGTAATTGCGTCCATTGGTACGTTACAACCGTACCGCCATTCGCAGCATAACTAGCCCTGCCATCTAATGTAACTCTTGCATTTTCATTTACAGTTTGAGAGATCCCTGTGTTGCCTACTGGGGGTAGTGTATTTTGTGATGGTTGTGATTGAGGAATCTGGGATAAATATGGATGTTGTGATGGATAGCGATTTTGGTATGTATACGGAAACTTGGGTTGCATTAGTGATGGAGATGAAGTCGTTGTTTGCGGCTGTTGGAGTTGGCGCTGCGCGGGGTTAAGAGGTGGAGATATGCCAGTACCAGACGGAACCACAGGCATATGAGGGGGCGCAGAAGAAGACGAAGTGGTTTTATTGGTGGACGAAGCCGCGGTAGAGGGAGAGAATTGGGTTTGAGCCGTTGTTACGAGTAGGCTTTGTGTTGGTGAGCTCGCAACACTATAAAGTGCATCTCCCGCAAAATGCGATTGTATATTATAAGTCCCTGTAGTGCTAGGCGATATTAATCCAGAGGCAGTGTACTGCCCTATCGTGTTGGTGATTTTTGAACCAATTAATATTGGCGATGTAGCCGTAAATGTTATTGTCTTTGAAGCTAAGCTTTGAGATTTAGTAGTATCTAATAGGGTTCCGGATACAGCATAAGGACGATGAGCGGGTATAGACGTTGGAATTATGGCAAGGGATAAAGAAGTGATATGCTTCAGCGTATTATAGCTACGAATTGGAGACTTAGCAGCATCATATAGACTATCACCAGCAAAGTGGGCTTGTACTGTCCATCCCGTAGCTACTGTATTGGGTGATATTCCACTGGCAGTAAATGTACCATCTGTGTTTGTAGTAACTGATGCCATACTGCTAGCACCAGTACCTGTAAATGCTATATTCTTTCCACCTATTCCTGTACTTGATGAAGCTACTGCAAGTTTCCCTGTCACTTTTACTGTCGTACTCCATGGTACATTGGCAATTGCGTTTAGTGTTAGAGTTGTCGCAGTTGGTGTTGTACTCACTGTATTGTAACTTTGTACGTTCGAGTCTGCTGCTGCATACAAACTATAACCAGCAAAGTGCGCTTGTACTGTCCATCCATTATTAACAGTGCTTGGTGCTTGGCCAGTAATAGTAAATGTACCATCTGGATGCGTCGTTACAGCCATAATACTGCCTGCACCAGTCCCATTAAATGTGATAGTCTTTCCTCCTGTTCCTGTACCAGCAACAGTATCGGTTAGCGTACCTGTTACTGTTACCGTTTTAGTCGGTGCCACAGATGTAATTGGGTTTAAAGTCAGAGTCGTTGTGTGAATAACCGTATTGTAGTTTTGGACACTAGAACTTGATCCGCCAAATGAGCTGTCCCCAGCAAAGTGCGCCTGTACTGTCCATCCACTATTAACAGTATTTGGTGCCAAACCGCTAGCAGTAAATGTACCATCAGGGTTGGTGGTCGCGGATCCCAAGCTATCCGCGCCTGTACCAGTAAAAGTCAAAGTCTTTCCACCTATTCCTACATTCGAAGCATCATTGTCTGTTAGTCTACCAGTTACAGTTGCTGTTGTATGCCAAGGCACGTTAGCTATTGAGTTTAGCCTTAGGGTTGTTGAATGTTGGGTGGCGATTACAGACACACTACCGCCAATGTTCGTTACGTACATATCACCATTAGCAGAATCAAACGCAGGATTAATAGGACCAGAGCCTACAGTCACATTACTAATTACTCTATTTGTCGTGGTGTTGATTATCGAGACATAGTTCGATCCTTGATTTGGAACGTAAATGTGATCATTGACTGGGCTATACCCAACTCCTGTTGGATCCTTTAATCCAGGTATAGTAGCGACTAGTGTATTTGTTCGGGTATCTATTACGGAGACAACGTTGCTAGTGTGGCCGGCTGTATATAAATATCCATTAGCAGGATCATAGACGAGCTGTACCGGACTTGCAACCCCATTTATGATTTTAACGACCGTATTTGTTGAACCGTCTATTACCGAGACACCGCCGCCTACATCGACCACATATATATATCCATTAGCTGGGTCATAAGTGTCTGTTATAGAATTTGTATTACTCAGATGTATAGTATTTATCAAGCTGTTTGTCGATCCATCTATGACCGAGACAGTGCTGCGCACAGTCGAGCCATCATAGAAGCCACCAGCATTGGCTACGTATATATCCCGATTCGCCGAGTCATAAGCGACGCCATCTGGAAATGGATATCTGCATCCGTCACACGGTATATTTATAGTCGTAACGTATCTGTTTGTCGAGCCATCAATAACTCCTACCGTGCCCGCATCCGCGTTGGCTACATATATGTATCCATTCGCCGGATCATAAGCAAGTTCACGTGAAGCTGAACCATTTGGTTCAGTTATATTAGCAATTACTTTATTCGTTGATCCGGATATTACCTTGACGATATTTGTTGATGTGGCTACGTATATGTCACCGTTAGCAGGGTCATACACGTCGCCGTAAGGCTGCGCGCCGACTGGTATAGTAGCAATTACAGAATCAGCATTAGCTACTCTTGGCAGTAATATTCCTGAAGAAATTGCAGAAAAAATTAAACCGAAAAGCACCGATGATGATAACACATTGGAGCTTTGTTTTTTCATTTTGCGGTTCCTTCTTTGTAGTTATCTCTAGGGAAGGTTCTTGCACATGGTCTTAATACTGTAAGAATAGTACTTTTAGGGCGAGCAAAGAAATGCGCTCTGGACATTCCTAATTTGGGAATTAATGATGTTTTATTGCGCTCCTTAAGAGGAAGCATTGCATTTATGCCTTATATTGGAGAATATGATGTATCCTATATCTATTTAGGAAAATAATACTGAAGTTTTAGTTCGTTTTCCAAGAAACAGACATTATCATATGAATTGACTTTTTATTTTGTAAGTTTTTGGCTATGTTGATAGTTCAAAACGATAACGCTATTTTAGTTTCCAACATCTAATTCAATTCGTCAAATATTGTGTCAGATTAATTATTGAACAATGTTATCCCTCTCACTGGCATTGTCTCGCCACCAAACCATGTGCTTGACGAGCATTTGATGGGCTATATTACATTCGTTAAAGAGCTATTAATCAGTTATAATTAATTATTATTGGATGCCGGCAGCGATTGAAAATCAAGTCAAGGACAACGTAATTAACCAATGGTTTTCAGGCGAAACGAGAGACAAAATCGTGGCCGAAAACGGTATTGGAGCAGGTACTGTAAGTGGTATTATCAATAAGTGGGAAAAAGGAATCGGCAGCTCTGACTTTCAATCAGTAAGA
>QHBN01000097.1 GCA_003176995.1 Candidatus Nitrosopolaris wilkensis | reverse complement strand
CTGAGAATTGAGCTACAAACTACCTTGATACCTATAAATAAAATGAGCAAAGAAACCATAAGAGAAGAAATTAAGGATGAAACTCATGAGGTGCAAGATGAGGAACAAGAGGAATTAGAAGACAAAGACGTCGAGGAAGAAGATTGAAAAGTTTCAACGATATGTATAAACCTATGCAGCTATAGCAATATAGACAGGATTTGGAAATACCATCTCAAATGCAAGTGGTACTGTTGTCTTTAGGATTGAGACTTTTCTATTGATATAATACACTTTCATTATTTTTCACTTTCTTTCCTTAGGTATGTTTTGTTTGGTCATTTAATGATAGGTAAAAATGCTATAAAGTAATTTCCTTTAATAGTTAATTCTAGATTCGAATACAAACCAATTAACAGAACACGTTAGTGCAGAAAGTCTTACGTCTCCTCTGTTGACTATTCTCCCCTCCACGTATCATAATTACTATTTCCCGAAGACCTCAAGTATTTTGCTCGTTTCTTACGTTCGATTCCTACGAATAATTTAGTGAGAAATACTCCTGAGATAAAACCACCAATATGTGCAGTAAATGCTATTGGAATTGAAGCAATAGAACCAAACACAGCAAACACAATTTGTAGCATAAGCCAGTAGTATGCTCTAGTATTTCCAGCAGCGGCAGCGATACCTAAAACTCCCGATATTGCTCCTGATGCACCTATAAGTATTACATGTCCGCTTCCCAATATGGAAGATGCAATAACACTATGGAATAACGCTCCTGCAATACCAGCCAGGATGTAAATCAGAACGTACCTGGGAATTCCCACTGATCCTTCTGCATATCCACCAAGATATGCCAGTGCTAATACATTGAAGGCCAGATGGGCTATACCACTGTGAATAAACATTGAGGTAAATAATCGTGTTAGAACGCCAAATAATAGATTATTATTATTGATATGAAATAGATTATTCGGAATAAAGCCATAATCACGTATGATTTGTAACTGAGATCCTGACAGTGAGCCCAGTCCAAGAATTACAATATTTATCCCAATCAGAGATGTTGTTGCTAAAGGTATCTTTCTTGCTAGGTTTACGTACATGTATTGTTGTATATATCATGTACTTACACTAATAATAATAGCGATGTGATGCTAATGTAAGTGCGAAACACCAGCGACGAGAAGTTATGTTCTAAGAATGAAACATCATCCGTTGATTTAGTACGTTAAGAAGTTGTCTTTGAGGACAAATTGGCTAGCAAATCTGAAGGACTTGATTGGACATAAATTTAGCCATAGAATAGAACACACTATCCAAAACCACTTGCGAATACAAGCTGCTAACTTTCATCTGGTGTGTTCGCAACTTTACTAGTATATATTACATCCCAAGTATGTGTAGCTGATGAACTAAACGGAATGATAGAAGGTTGGGAAATGGATTGGCTTAGGTTTACTGATACGAGTCATCAGCTATTCAGATATTGATTCCGATGCGACGACTATCTTTGAGAAGGGCTACAACGCAGTGAGTCAAAGCAAAGACATGTTAAACTCAAATTCTATAAGACCACATCCGATCCGAGATGAAGGTGGAGAAATTAGACTCATAGCAAAACTCGTTAGACCTAAATCCTGAGCCTAAAACACGTAATAATGATGTTGATCATGGTAAAGAAAGCCCGATACCGCAGCAGCCCCCCGAAGTGACGATATGCGGATCAGGTGGGGTATAGCTTTGCAGGCTATGCCCCTATCAAGCCCCTCCACGTCAAGTCGATACGACGAGAATTTACAACCAGGTTAATCAACCAATGTTTCCAGTTATAGCAGCCAAGACTAGGATAAGAGATTGAAGAAAGTAGACACAAATTGTAGAAAAAGTGCAAATTATTAAAGAGATAAAACCTAGAACAGCAACAATCAACCCCTTTAAAAAAAACGATTGGACAGTGTTTCCGACTTTCGATGCAATAATAATGATGACTGCAAGCTGACTTGTAAAGCGGTGTAAATAATATTATCATCAGTTACGCAGGTATATCCGCTTCTCGCCTGATAAAGCCAGCAAAACCCAAATATGTGAACATTAGCGCTAGTCCAAAGCCCCCGACAACAGTTAGAACCAAATGAACTACTCCAAGTGTCTTATTAAGACGCTTTTTTGTAATATCCGGTATAATAGAATAAATTAATCCCAAAGCAAAGAGCATACTACCTGTTAGTATTACTAGATGGATATGTCCAACTACATTTAACGTGTTATGCAAGTAAACGTCCGTTCCCCACCATCCTTCTTGAGCACCATTAAAGCCACCATATGCCCAGCCTGCAATACCCGCCAAGAAAAACATTGAAGATATGTTCCATTTTATTCGTGAGCGGAAAATATACATCATAACAGTCATAATTGTGAGCCCTGACGGAAATATAATACCAAAACTTGCAGTCTGCGAAAGTATCTGAAACCAGACTGGATTTGGCATATCTAGAAAGATATGATGTTGAAAGACTAGCATTGTAAAAATGAAGTAAAAGGGCCACGACCTATATGCCCACTCATCATAAGGAACCGTTTTCGTGGTGTGTCTTGGTATATAATAATAAACTGCTCCAAGGAATGAAAATAACGTGAAGTATACAATAGGTGTCCAAAGAACCAAAATGCATCTTTTGTTAGCAACCAGTTTGACTGAAAATTAGGATTCATTAAATATGAAAAGCCAGTTGCTAATTGTGTGTAGAGGCCGATATTGCCAATGAGCTGTACAAAAGCATTTACAAATACTCCAATTACGACTACAGACACTGCTGGAACAAGACGTCTTGATCTTTTCGGAAACCACGAGCTAATTCCTAAAACAGAGACCCATCTTGTACTACCGGGCATAGCTTGTAGAGTCAAAAAATCGGCGCGGCCTTTATCTTCTTCATCTGATTTAGACATGTGTTTATCGTCATCTGCTTGCTCCGTCTTTTCCAACCCAGCTGCAATCTTGCCCGAGAAGACAGTAGCAATAATGTTGATGCAAAATAAAGTTATCCCTACAGCAATCAGAACTTGAGCGATTAAAAACGCTACAGCAGAAAGTGTATTCCACCCATTATTTCCTGGATGGAATATAAGAGGCATCAAATCATACCACCCAGCACCCAAAAACATCGTACCTGTCACAATTACAAGTATCACTCCAGCGTTCAATGAGGAAAAAGACCAGATGGCCAAATTCATACTAAATAGTGGTTTCTTTCCGAATTTGCTTATCAAATAATAGCTTATTCCTATTGTAAGCATAGATGCAAATCCAAAGAAACATTACTTGACCATGTACGGTCAAAGCAGCGTAGAAAAGGCCAAAAGTTTCTTGCTGGTTTCCACCCATTAACATTAACTTTGACTGTATAACGCGCATGACAATTGCCATGGAACCTGCAATTAGAAAATAAATAATAGATGCAACAATAAACATTAGAGTTAAGTCAGAAAGATCCTTCGTGATTTCGTACTCTGGTGCTGGACCATGCTCTTTGTCATAATTTGCATGTTGCAACCTTAATCTACGCTCCTATTCATTTTGTTTTTTTGTATCACTATCATCATTACTACTCTTCAAGCCGACACTACGGTGACTAACGATGTCATATATGGGTGGTTCCAGCCACAATATTCCAGACACCTTATGGTGTAAGTACCTGGTTTGTTGAACGTGTAATAAAAAATGTTATCGAATCCTTGAATAACTTGCATCTGCATTAGCGGTGAGTCCACTGGCCGCCGGTTATCTTTACTATATGCACTTTTCCAGTATGTTGAAGTGCATTGGAGAAAGCGACAGGTGGCATCCATGGATAACCTAGGATATAAAGCCAAATGAGCATGCCAGCAACAAAAATTGCCCAATATCTCTCCGCATGATACTTGTTTAGTTCATGTTTTGCTTTATCAAAACCCCCTAAAACTACATGTTTTGACCTGATAGATAAGGCAACGTAAACAAAAAATCCTGTTGCAATTACTATGGCAATAGTCAAAACTTCTACAAGCCATGGAACGCCGTACCCTAACTCAGAAGCAAGCTCCACACCTACCATGATTTTTGTCCTCCATTCGTTCTCAGTATTGTTTTGAAATAATAACCCAGGACAGCCGAACTCGCGTTTGGCTTTAGGTGATTATTGTTAGCCGTGTTTTCGTTTTATCTTGCCATTACATAGCCTTTTTTCAAATAGCAAATAGTATAAGAGCCACACCAACTTTAATGACTTGTTGAATTCTGTTCTCTCTAAAGCAACATTTGGAATAGGTATAGCATTGGCCGTGGCAGCTATTGCCACAATATATGTCTCTTCAGTTGCATCACAAAGACAAGCTAGTAACAG
>QHBN01000096.1 GCA_003176995.1 Candidatus Nitrosopolaris wilkensis | reverse complement strand
ACAAATTCGATAACAAATGGTCTTTACAATTACAGATTTATAGCTAATTTCACGCTCGAAACAAGATAATCTAAGGCGAGCATTAATACCGTTACAAATCCTTCAATCAAATAAAATAAATTATATTCAATTTATCTTAATAGCAGATAATTTGCAATTAAATACAATGAATCTTCTCGCTGAAGGATGATAGAAACTTAGGTAACCTATCACCTTACGCTTTCAGCAACATCCTCAAATTCAGGTAATAAATCAACTAAAAATCAATTTCAATTTAATTCGACATGATTCCACCGCCTTAACTTTGATTATCATTTAAAACCTAATTTCACAATAATTAAAGTAGGTCGCGCTATCATCTTCGAATAAGTTTTCAACCCGTCAACAAATATAGCGATAGTTGGACTGTAGAATATCAAAACGCCTTATGGCAGCATGGTCGAGTGTTAGATAAGGCATATTAATAATATTGCTAGAGATAAGCTGAAGCTCTTATGTGCATGATTTTTCTGGAACCCTTGGTACATCTTCTCTTAATCCTGTCGATAAGGTCTAGTATGATATATCTGATATGAGTGCTGTTTCATGTATTTAGTTATTCATCTCTAAATGTTCTCATCTCGCATGATCCGAGTCAATAGACTAAATTTGATATGTGATGCTCTCAAATTATACATGAATACAAACAGTCGTAGACATTTGTATACATGCGGTAGTTCACCCTTTATCGGATAATAATCGTCCAAATTTTCAGTTCTATCAGTAACATATTCCGTTACTCTTCCGATAATATTTTTTTTTGAAGCGATGAGTGAGTGTAGTTGATTTTCATGGTAATACCATCTTCCACCATCTGCACATAGAATATGTCTACCATATAGCTTAGCCTAAGATCTAAGAAATGACTATATAACTGGCATGCCCCAACATAAATAGAAAAAGAAACAAATGAATTTAATTCAATAGAATTATTATTCTGAAATATTTTATACTGAAAAACCTTGCAAGGCAAAATGCTCTACTAAGGTGTCTTGGCCACGGTAAATGTAATTTAGCCCCTTAGTATACGGCAGAAATAATTTGTTGGACATCAGAGACTCCCATATAACCAAGTAATCGAACAAAAGAATCTGGACATCTGCGTAATGCACTTCCTACCATCGTTCATCTTACTAAACCCATTATTCCAATTGTCAATGACATCAAAATCAAGTACTGTTTCACTACGTCTTACCAATGATTCGTTATAGATACGCCAGTTAACCACCATAGATGATGGTATACCACGTAAGCTAAATGCAACTAGGTCAAAACCCTATTAACAGAACAGTGAGTTATGCGACTGCTGTTTTCTTGTCTAAGAGACGAGTAGTAAAGAGATCCGCCACAAACATATAAATTCTGGTTTGTCTTCTCCTAAGAAACAATTAGTGAGTGACCTATGTGGACTCGATAATTTTCCTTGCCACAGCTATCGGCGCAAGCATAACTATAGTATTACTTTTTAATAGAACAGCACTGTCGATCAAATGGTGGAAACGCGGCATCATTATAGGACTAAACGGAAACGGAGATAGTGGGAAGCAACGGGATCAATACATCAAAGAATCTGGAGTAAGATCAGTAGTACGATCAAAACCTCGAACCCACTCTCTCGAAAAGCTAAAACAAACATCAAATTGGAATGAGCTAATAAATAAGAAAGTTGATACCTGTGAGATGATCTACATTGGATGTATAGTTAATATCGATAGTCATTCAATGACTATAAGAAGCGACAGCGATCAGGAATATGTCATAGCTACGTATTGGATCAGGGAATACGATCAAGAAAGAGCAGTGATAGATACATCAATTAGATATTTGGACCATTATCAAGTCAAATCAACAACAATATGAACATAAAGATAGGAGGTGTTCTCTAAATAGTACCTCTGACTATTAGATCGAATCGAAACATATTTTTACTTATCTATCAAGATAATGGAACCATACCAAGAGTTATGATTTAGTACGTCCTGGTGGTTACGTTGAAAGAGCGGGTGTAACATTGTTTGCGTGATGCAGAAATCCATGAGTGTGCATCGGATTCGTCTTGCAGCCGTTTCTCTGGCTTTGTCAGGAATATTTTTTGTCCTTTATACGGCGATCCGACCTTTCTCCGATGAATTATCCTTGCTGGGGGCTGAGGCATTCGCCTCCTTCTCATGGGTTCTGGCGCACTCGCTAGCTAAAGCGTTTGTACTTCTAGCGTTGGGGTTGCTCGGTCTGTACATACGTCTACAAGAAACACCCGTTGAGCGTCGCGCGATCCAAGCACTTGTTTTGAGCTGGACAGTGCTCGGATTGACCCTGCCCTAATATAGGGCTGAGACCCGATTCGGGATCGTGTCTATATGCGCCTACTAGCGGGCCGTGATAGCGAGGACAGCGAGATTACATTCTTAAACGGGCCCAAGGAATCAGACCAAGATGATTCAAGTCAATGGATATGCAGCCCAGCAAGCCAAAGCGCCTCTTAAATCGTACTCTTTTGAGAGACGTGAGCCTCGCGATCATGATGTCGCCATCGACATTCAGTACTGCGGGATCTGCCACACGGACATACACCAGGTGCGTAATGAGTGGGGAGCATCGACATTCCCGATGGTTCCAGGGCACGAGATCGCAGGCGTTGTCACGGGAATTGGCGCAAAGTCAACCCGTTATAAAATGGGTGACAGAGTCGCTGTCGGTTGCTTCGTCGATTCTTGCCGCAAATGCGATCCTTGTCGTGAAGGGCTTGAGCAGTATTGTGCAGAGGGACCGACTTTGACTTACAACGCAGTCGAAAGAGACGGAAAGAATCGCACTCAAGGAGGATATTCGAATAAAATCGTAGTCGATGAAAATTATGTACTTCGAATCCCTGAGAATATTCCAATGAATCGTGCAGCCCCCCTTCTCTGCGCCGGTATCACGCTCTATTCGCCTCTTATGCATTGGAGCGCAGGTCCTGGAAAGAATGTCGGTATTATCGGTCTAGGAGGCCTGGGACACATGGGAGTAAAAATCGCTCATGCACTTGGTGCGGAAGTCACAGTGCTCAGTCACTCGCTTAGAAAACAAGAAGATGGCAAGAAGATGGGAGCGGATAAATTCTATGCTACATCCGATCCGGAGACTTTCGAGAAGCTCAAAGTGTATTTTGATCTTCTCATCAACACATTAGCAGTCGAGATAGATTGGAACAAATACTTGAATCTACTCGCATTAGATGGGACCATGGTCGTGGTCGGGATTCCTGAGAAAGAGACGCCGATTGGCGCCTATTCGCTAATTAGTGCTCGTCGAAGTCTTGCAGGCTCTGTGATCGGTGGAATACGAGAGACTCAAGAAATGCTTGATTTCTGCAGTAAGAATAACATCGCTTGCGACATCGAGCTTATCCCGATTCAGAGTGTGAACGAGGCATACGAACGAGTCATAAATAGTGACGTTCGATATCGGTTCGTGATTGATATGAAGTCGCTCGAGAGCAAGGACTGATTACACAATAGGATGATCTTATACACTTCATTTTAACAAGTAATAGTCTTCCACTTGAAGATGCCATCATTATTAGTCAATTGATCGGTCAAAATCCGTTTGTACTTACGTAGTAGTACATCTAGCATACCATCTCTACCAAGTGACTGCCGCGGTTTACGGGCGATTTGACGACATTGGGAAAGAGTACAAAACGCGCTTGATCTATTCAAGTAATAATATATCTTCCAAACAAAAAAGGAAGAGGAAAGATCCCTAATTATCCAGTACTGTTTAGCGTTATCGGTTTTGCAAATGTACTTCCACCATCATTACTGGCTCTGAATAGTGGCATTAGTACTCCGGTCTTGTTGGTCCACCATGTTACATACGCGTTGCTTCCTGATGCCGCTATCTCTGTTTTCAGATCTACTGCGTGTCCCTTGTTGGGGGAGCTTATCATCATTGTCTTGAGTGTCTTGCCGCTGTCCGTGCTCTTTGCAAAGAATACGTTCCAGTGTCCTGTGTCGTTGTTTGTCCACGCCATGAAGACAGTATTATTTCCTGTGGCAGCCATAGGAACCCCCGCTCTCGCAACCAAAAAAGGAGATCCATGGGTTGGACCTTGAGGAAAGGCACTTACCGCATTTGACGAAGTAATGGTCACAACGGCCGCATCAAGCAAAAACACTGTCGTAAGCACTAGTACTAACGTTACACCAACGCATTTTTTAGCGATGGATTCGTGATTTGACATTGTCTCATGATAATTGAGCGCATATTTAAGGACGACCAGAAAATCGCTTTAATATATAATTTAAGGAATCGGGCTTAAGTGGTACCTATGACAAGTGACATTGAAGCAGCTCGCTTTACGTTTTACTGATGATTTCATTTTTATTTTTCAGTCCGTTGTTTTTTTATTGACGAACAGGTAGGGGGAACAACCGGTTTAACCGGTCGTTATTCGCATGGTTACCTCGGTATTACATTATTTAATGTGAAATTATTTCGAATTATTTAAGAAATACAACAACCAAAGACTGTAAAAGCAATGTTAATCTAGAATTGATATATAACTTCATTAAACATCTAGTTCGCAATTTCACAGGAATACAAACCAATTCAGGTATTCCAACAATGCTCACATTCCCGCGTTACAATAACTACATTGACTAAATTGCAAAGTCACGCAATAAAGGAGCACCAAAATTAAATATTTTAACATGTACGATATCCCGCCGCGTATCATATCAGGGGGAATTCATTCCCAAACAATATCTGCCCCGCAAATTTGATAACCAGTCGGCTTTACTGCTAATTCTCATCGCCGTATCGGCAAGAAAATGTGAATGAATTTTCGCTACCCCTGTTCCTATGGAGCACAACGCAGAACATATGGCCTAGTCATTATGGTCATTCACTTCAATATCAAATGTATCCGCCTTATCTTTAAGCCACTCTTTGAATTTACTATTTGAAAAATAAAAGAAATGATTAAAGAAATTCAAACCTCCCTCGTGTCTGGCACTCTAACGTGAAAGATATCAACAGTCCGCAAAGATGGAAGGCCTCATGTGGTTCCTATTTGGTTCATTCTTGATAAGTATGATTCCAATATAAAGGTCGTGTTCACTACTGGTCAGGACTCATTGAAAGCCAAACACGAGTTGAGAGATCCGCGAGTAAGTCTTTGTGTAGACGATCAAACCCCCTCGTTTTCATTTGTTCTAATAGACGGAATAGCGGATATAAACAAAGAACCAGATCTAGATGGGATCCTAAAATGGGCAACCAAAATAGCAGGACGGTATATGGGACAAGATAATGCAGAAGCTTACGGGAAGAGGAATGCGGTAAAGGGTGAATTTCTTGTTAGGATAAGGCCAACTAAGATTATAGCACAGAAAGACATGGTAGGGCAGTAGCACAAATTTCGTAGACCGTACGTGATTTTAGCCGTTCTTGTCAAGATAGCGGAAATTATTATTATCTACTACTTGATCTTTCTAGCACAATTTTAAAACGAAACGCAAGTCTTTGCTACTAAGATACATACCGGTATAGCACATGTCTGGAACTCGTTTGCTTGTGGAAAAATTATAAGCCTATTCTTTAGTGTAACCTGGCCAGTGTAACCTGGTCAAGAATTGAAGCCTCTCAAGACTGAAGTCCTTACGTTTATGTCATATTTGCTGATCCAAATGATTACAAGCCGGGCTCCAAAAAGCCGCAAAATCCATTTGGTCTATATCTGATGGCATTTACTACTCCAGAGCACTTTGAAGAATTTGCCAAAAGCCAATCATTCAAATATTTCTAGTGGCATGGGTGAAGGCTGCCCGCCAACGGGCTCCCCTATATTTAAGATCTGTATGATGGAGTACGAAGACATGGCCATAAAAGTGGGCGATAAAATTACCATAAAAATAAAGACATCAGACATTAGTGGTGGGATATAGATTCCAGACAAAGTCACCAGAATCTTTCTCCCAGACTCTTTCTCTCTTATTTTTTATACTTTAATTTTTTTATGTCATACCGTACTATTAAATATCTATGTTCAAATCGCTTAGATCAATTTACAATTACAATCTGACGTCTTATTTGACGTAAAAAAGATCAATAACTAACGATCATTAAGTGATTATGAGCAACATGACAAGAAAATGCGGCTGAAACGTTTAACTTACATAATAGAGACATTTGTTATACCTCCGATACGGCTTCTGTATTTCACAAGACAAAGTCAAATCGGATTGTCAATATTTTTAATCGATGTATCGGTCCTCTCTTTTTGGAACGAGGTCTCCACCATCGTCTGCATAAAAACCCGTAACAGATTTATCGTCAGCCCTACACGGATCAGACAAGATTACGTTTCCCGTCTGATAAGAATCTGTGATCAATGCCACGGTGACAGCTTTAACGTTGCGTTATTATTTCCGGCAATAGCTTAAGATCCACAACTGTAATCGCGCCATTCAGCTCGAATATAGTCGTTTGATAAGTATATCCTATATTTCTTTTCTGGTACAATGGATACTTGTATATGATGAAAAAACAGCAAAAGAGAAATTGACATAAGCTCGATTTCTCATAAATAATTAGTCTGATTATATATGAAAAGTGAAATACAGAAGCAGGAGTGACATAATCGGGCTACTCTTGAATGCTGCAAACAGCGGAAGAGCTACTAAGACTAAATTAATGTATAGCGTGTTTATATCTTTTAATCAGCTGAGAGAATACTTGTCGCTCTTAGTGGAAAATGGTTTGCTACAATACGAAGGAACACACACTTACAGAACAACTGAGAAGGGTATACGTTTTTTGCATATACAAAACAAAATTGACGAAGCAGCTCCGATTATTTAGCTGGAAATAAAGCTGAACTAAAATATCCTAGCAAGAGTAATGACTAATAGATCGCTTTTTTATCATCGGCAAAATAGAGAGAAGGCAAAGCAGACTGAGCTCCAATCTGAAATCGAGTGCCCACGCTGCTATGATACCATGAAATAATATTCTGATTTTAACGGCCTGTACTATTTTTGCGAACATTGTGATTTTAGACTACATACACAAAAGAATAGAATTCAAATCCCATAACAGAACCGCTGACTAAATTTCTTATATTATCAGGTTAGTCGAAAAAAACCACTAATCAAGTATTAGAGGATTATGCCATCCTGTCAATGCATACTCAAATCATATAAGGATGATTTCTAAATGGAATCTATATGCGTGATTTGCCATTACTAATATTGATTGCTTCTATTATGGGTTTGTCCATTCTAACGACAAATTGGTATTTCAATTCCGTGATGGCGGTAAGCATTGGGAACGGATGAGGAGGAGCGTCCGTCATCCAAGAACAAGTAAATACAGGCAATCCTATCTTGGACAAAGAAATTAACAAATTCTACGGTTGTATTTCGAAAACCCACCAGGACCCGCCAACCATACAAATAGTGGACAATTGCTATTCTCAAAATTCAATTTCAGGAATTAGTGGCCCAGGCAGTATCAACCACCACTATAACAATAACAATAACAATAACATTCAAAAACCTTCGAAAAGCAATTCAAGGATCGCTACGGCACCTCCCGGGGTTTTGGTAGAGGCCCCTTAATCCCCCTGTACAACGACCGCTATCAAGTATTGGGTAAGAGAAGGTCGACAATAGAAATTATCGTCTTTTCAAATTCTTGGCGCATTTCATTATACGTTAAATTGACTTTTCTTGAAAATAAAAGAGGAAACCTAAAAGCCAGGCTAGGCCATGTGTGTGGCTAGCGATTTCAATCGCGAAATTCTATGGCAGATGGAGTCGTCAGAGATGTCAGAGTATCCATAGTGCTATCTTGCTTTTTATTCTGTGCAGCTGCATCCTATCCTACAAGTACACGATTGAATAGCATGAAGTCGTTCATCTCACAAATTGGTTTGAAGGAATGGTGACATGACCTGACCGCTGGCTGCTTTTATATCATTTTTTTTGATCCTGATCTGTATAAGCATGATGTAATCTTCAATTATGCGTTGTAGATTTATGACTTCTTTTGCATTTTCGCCGCCATATTTTCCAATAATTTCCTGCGTAGACATTCTGACATAATCACAAAAATGCCATAATTCATTTTTGTACAGGACTAGAGTCCTATCTAACGGATAGCGCCTTTGAATAGATCATAGGATCTACCAACTAAATTTGTCCCAATCTGGACATGGACGTTGTAGTTTGTATATTGTCAATAATATCAGGCTTTGACACTGGATATTGTTGTTGCTATAGAAATAGCCTTCTTGTCTCGTATGGCATGATCAAGTAAGATATGTATGTACCATCATATCGCTTTTATTCCGACTAGACCGAAGACAAAATAGAATTAGCTATACTATGATAAACTACCACAAACACTGTAAATACCTCCAGTTTTATCACTGACATAGCTCCAAACATCGGTGCCAACATTTAATACTTCAAATCCTGACTTTTGTTTTTCATTCAACACATCGTATACTAATTGACCGACGACAACTCGATTTGGTTTTGCAAGTCCGGTCATTTTTAGTGCAACGTTAATGGTATAACCTATAATATCATAATGTGGTCTTTTCACTGTTTGTTTCTGTCCGTAATTATCCAATGTATGAATAATATCCCAGCCATATTGCAATACCGCGTTCTGGTCACCGACATCATCCAATACGAACACTAATCTCAGGATAATAATATTAATCAAGAATTGGGTTTATACCCTTTTTGACTATCTTAATCGTAGATCTTGCACAATTAACCGAATTTGCACACGGTAGGTATGCATGATCTATGTTTACAGTAAAGAAAGCTAAAATTGCATCTCCAATATACTTCAGAATATATCCCCCATACGCTTCTATTATTAGAGACATTTCTTGAGTAAATGCCTGAATTATCGTTGAAAGTCTATCAACTGGCAGCGTCATTGACAGCTTGGTCGAGTCTACGAGATCAATATACAAAATTACAAGAGTAACTTTGGATTTAGCAAATTTCTCTAAAATTTTTTCTTTTTCTTCCATTGAAATGTCAAACTTTGGCTCTGAATTCAAAGCCTCCCACATACTATTTTGTGCGTGTTTAATAGCAAGGCCAATGTTAATAATGGCGTCGAGATAAAATAAATCCATAGAAGAACAAGCATCTGGTGGTGTTGCCCCTTTAAGTGATAACTTTTCCTCTTCCTTCATCTCGTCTTCTATAATATTTTCAACTTCACCTTGGCTGATATCTAGCTGAAATGAGATTATTTCTGTTGGAATTGCTGAATTATACAAATTTAATATGGTCTGCCGATGAGAGCTTCTTGTTCTAGAATCGAAGTCCTCGTTAGCCATCTCCATATCAATAAACATATCAGCATTAACGGTTCTGCCTACACACCCACAGGCACTTCGTTGACATTGACTCTAATGTGACTCTAGTATGATTTGTTGATATTCAACTCTGTCAGTGCAGCAGCATATACACACATATACAAGACAGATATGGAATGCTACAGTAGATTTCGCAATGCAGTCTTGCCAGTACGAAAAATCAGGCAATTGTATACAACTGTTTACTGGGTGTATACAAAATTCGCGAGCGAACTACAGATCCGCGATCATCATGAGATAAATGTCGGGTTGGGTGCGAATTCGGTGTTTTCGCGGACACTTGTTAGAAGTACATCTAGCTGGGCTCAAAAGGCCAATCCCCGGTCTAATTCGCGAGAGCATTAGGCTCGTTGATGTCAATCTCTCCATACCTAAAAATCAATGGGAGGCCGCGCTCCTTTTTGATAATCATACGCTTTCTCCAAACCAGCTGTATCATTACTTCTTGATTTTAGCGGAACTGGATGTAACAAACCAGATACGTGCTGGGTGCCAGTAGTTTTTGTATGGTTTAGCTATATCGGCAGATAAAAAAATGACTAATTGTGCCGTATTTTTAAGATTCTCTAAATAGAAGCCTATAGTATAGAGAGATTTTTTATGTTTATTAATCAGACATATAATATACTATCTAATTGTGGAGCTGAGCCTTGTCACCAATGCCTAATGAAAAGATAGGCAAACATGGTGTCGTTTTGGAAGATATGGATACTGGTAGTAATCAAAATCCTGAAGATTTGAATCAATTCAATCCTCTGACCGAGCCTTTGCCACGGTGGTACGGGTTTTACAGACGAATCAGGTTAGTTCCCTGGTGGTTACGTTATAACCGTGGAATTACTGAGCAGGCAGGTCTTAGGGACAACATATGTAAGTTGTCTACAAGCATGGGGCTAGATGGTAAATTAGTAAGCAAGATAATTAGACATGCTGTGTCAGAATTTTCAAAACATGGGCTTGGAATAAATTATTATGGTTATCACAATATCGATCATGAGCTTGAGGTTGCTTACTTTACATTGTTGGCAGCCAATGGGCAGAAGAGACAAGAGCATAGATTTAATCAAAAAGATCTCATCACTCTGTTCATAGCTGCCCTTTTTCATGACTATGATCCCTTGAAACAATTTGATAAACCACATGAAGATTCTGTTGAAAGGTTCATAAGAAATGACTGTAAAATAAAACTCTGGATAGATGATTTTGAGGTAAGCATAGATATTATAATTGCGTTAATATACCGCACTGCCTATCCCTTTAAAGGTATCATAGCGGAGCATGCAAATAAGAGAATCCAAAAATTATTTACAACAGCTGGGATTCCTGAGAATGATATTACGGTGCGAAAACACTACGAAGATCTAGGATGGTTTCTTTCTATTTCAGACCGTATTGCAGGCTATAGCCTTGGTAATTTTGATCATTCTAGAGAACTTGCACGACGCAATGTACACTCTCTAGGTTGGCATCCGTCACTGATAAATGAAGAATCGGTCAAGTATTTTAGTGCATTAAAAGAGGAGAAAGAGATGGTTGAGCGTGTTTTACATGGCATCCCAAATGAATACAAAAAATTTTTTTAACAATGTAGAGGCTTTCAAGGAAAGTTGGGAAGAGGAGATTAACATAAGAAATTCAATCAGAAGAAAGGAACTGAGTCTTATATCAGTAGTAGAAAAAATTGAAGACAGCCTTGATTCAGATATCACACGATCTATACTGAGTATATACAAAGAATTACCTGCTCCAATTCGTCTAAACGCAGAGAAGTTTATGAGGTCACTTTCTGACAGCAAGACAATCCTAATCACCTTGAGAATCGATGATGAAGAAGCGAAAATAGCTGGTTATGTGAAAGGCGGACCATTGGAGAATTACAAGCTTCGATCTGGTACACGCGATGAGAATTGGGGGAAAAAGAATACTGCACATATGGAGTGGATCAGCATTAAGCCTGGGTATTGGGGAGAGACTGGCGGTCACCTTCTTAGGTTACATTTCCTTAAAGAGGCAAGGCGTAGAGGTTACACATTTGTAACTAGTTATGTTCATCGTAACGTGATCGATAACAGAATAAACAGAGGTGAACGTATAATGATTGTACAAAAATATGATCCAGACAAACTAGATTACTATAGAGCTGATATGAGCAATTCAGCTATTCAGTACCCTGGTCAGAGCTGACACATTAATAAGATTAGAGCACTCGATTTAGGTCTTTTGGAATCATGATCGTGTCTAGTTTATGATTGCGTGTTGAACTAATTTTCTGATACGTCTTCGCTATTTTTAAAATAACCACAGCTTATAGATACATACGAAATCAGAGGTCGCACGATACGGATCACTCCGGACGGCGCTTTTCTGTTCGAATCTAAGAAGAGTTGTTAGCAAGGATAGATGTTAACAAAATAGTTGTAGAAAAGTCCAAACAATGATCTGCGCGGGTAGTAGAACGTGTTTTCTTGTGGTAAAAGCAGCCTCTAAGTTAAATAACATGCTATATTTAAAAAATGAGGGCATGATGTCAGAAAAAAGGGTGATAAAGATAATGATTTTGTTTTACAGCAGATTTGGAAACACTCCAAAAATGGCTGAAGAAATAGCATACGGCGCTAAGGAAGGATCAGGAATTAGCGTTGCCATGAGAAGAATCGCAGATGACGTTCCTATGGAAGTTGTATCCCAGAACCCAGCTTGGAGTAAAGTAGTCGAAGATCTAAATGATATGTATCCTACAACACCAATCGAGAATTTAGTGAATGAACTGCCTCAGTATGCCGCGATAATTTTTGGTTCTCCTACTAGGTTTGGCAATATGGCAGCACCAATGAAGGCATTGTGGGACGGAACTAGCAGTTTATGGGTGAATGGTTCTCTAGTAGGAAAAGTTGGTGCAGTTGTTACCAGTGCAGCATCTGTTCACGGCGGTCAAGAGAGTACTGCAATTTCCATGATGTTTCCTATGCTGCACCATGGCATGATAATAGTAGGTGTCCCATATTCTGTACCAGAACTTACAGAGAGCGGCAGCCCATATGGACCTAGCAGAATAGTAGGAATGCTTGCCAATAAAGAAATCGAAGAAGCAGATATCAAAGTGGCAAGAGCATTGGGAAGAAGAGTCGCAGAGATAGCAGGGAAGCTTGTCTGACAAGTACCCGTCTTAGTTCAAACTTAACGCACCTAAGCAAGGTCACGTAGTATCTTGTACAAACCCAGTCTCTGGATTCTACAGCCATTACCAAACAAGGGATAAATTCCTGATTGAATATAGAACCAGTAATAGTAGTTCGATCACCAATAATAAAACATTGTATGTATCTGCACTGATGGTAATCGGAACCCTGATTATTAAGTTACTCATGTATCAGATGAAGGTGAAAGAATCTAGACCAAAGACCCACAATCATTTTGTTATTGAAGGTGATGGTACTACCAGATTGCTGTTTTGATCTTTTAACTACATTAAGAGAAACTTCTATTAGAAGATGCCATCCGATGTTACTAAATCAGAAGGTTTGGTTTCATTGTAGTAACAATATGCGAAATAAAAAAGAGACTTATTTTTTGTGTTCTGTGCTGCGGTGTTGTTCTAATTCTACTTCAGTCTTAAATTTCTTTCCGCAAACGATACATTTGAATTTCTTGCCGAATAGATTGAACTGCATTACTGATAGATTAAATTTGAGATTAATATACTAACCGGTAATTATCTAGATAATTTTCCACTACCTGTTTACACTTGATCATTAATTGAATTCTGTTTTGAGGATATTCTTATGACTTCAATTAGAATCAAGATTCCAGAGACAGTCTTTCCTGACAGTGAAAAACTATCCATATAAATTTTGAACGACTGTTACAGTGACAGTAGGCGACTAACGGATGTCTTTTTCTTCTCAGGCATTGCATGGAGAGAAACCTAAAATGATAGGACGTGTTAAATACAGGAGACGTCTTAGACCTGTATTCACGATGACATATATTTTAGGTTCGCATCAAAGCAATGGCGTTGTTTTGGTTCCATTCGAATTGACATGTCCTGCAGGACCCAAAACACGACTCTTCAATCTTCGGAATATATGGAGGAAGTCTTATATGCTAAATGAATGTCCCGATGAGATATCAAAATGAAACACAAACAAGAACGTACATGTGCCGTACCAGAATGCAAAGGTAACCCTAGCTTTGGACCTGTCCTTATGCCCCATCATAGTCTGACGTTCAAGGAAGTATATTTCTGTATTGAATGTAAGGAGCTTTTAGTACGGGAACTTATTGAACGAGTAATTGCGAAGAATATACCACTTGATATGCTGAATAATTAATTAATAATTGAAAAATAGGCTCAACCAGGCTATAAGCCAGAAAAAAATTATTTAATGGACTTCTAAAAATATTAATATAATAAGACACTCAATCTACTTGTAGAAAGTATTTGATTTCAAGTATGCAGAGCGAGGAAAGAGGCTTGCATTACACTGCCACCACTTTTTCTCCAACCAGTTCCGCAACTAAAGTGAACTCGAGCGATAATACGAAAAGCAACATCAAATTAGAATACTAATGGCAATTATAAAGACGACAACAAATCTATATTGTATAGCTAGTGACCGGGTGAAACGGAAATGGGAAACGCTTTGATTCAACATCAAGCAAAATAGAGAACATGAATTTCACATTTACTAACACTGACAAAAAACCAATAACTAGTGTATTTTGTTGACTTACCATGGTGCACAAAATAGCAGTTCTAGTCCCAGTTATAATTGCGGCTATTGCATTAGGCGTGCTAGGTCTTGTGTTTATTCCTCCAGGATTCAAAAATGCACCCGCAGGCTTTCCTGTGGGAACAGTTAGGATAAATCATGATGTAATTAAGGTTGAGGTTGCAAAGTCTAGTGCAGAAAAAGAAAGATGGCTTATGTTCAGGCATGAAAAAATGCCATTTAATTCCGCGATGATTCTAGTTTATGACAAGCCAGATCTGTACTCAATGTGGCTCTTAAATATAGGGTACAATCTTGATCTAATTTGGTTTGACGAAAATGGAAATGTAGTATATATGGTAAAAGACGTCCCTCCATGTAAGAGTACCTTTGATATGGCTGACTGCACTTATAAAAATACAGAACCCGCTAAATATGTGATTGCTGCGACATCAGGATTCATAGATAAACATCGGGTTAATAAAGACTCAAGGATGAGCATAACTTCTATCTAAATTCAGTAATAATATTCGAAACTAAAAACCAATATAATCCATTCCTATGTGAACTGAAATATTCAGTTAACCACAGCCGTGACGTAGAGATACCCGTTCGCTGCCAGCGAGAGATTGTCCGGCCATAAGAGCCGTCTCCCATTCTCTGTCTGGACGTCGACGCAAGATCGCCTTGTGTTCATAATTGGTCGAGTGAATATTACCCGCCGCGTCCGAATCAAGGCCGTCCGATGCGCCACCCCTGTCGTCGTCGTCAGCGTAGTACATCTTTTAGTATTGGCTCGCCGAATTTATTACGGTATTATATTTCCTTTATTACGTACTATACGGTAACATATTTAATGGCTCATGGACGTCCCCTTTTGCAATATTTCTGCTCAGAGTGTAGTACACTTCTGACGGAGACAGACAAGTCTATTGATTTTATACGATCGTCTGAAGAATGCCCAAAATGTGGTTGTTTACTTTCAGAGAGTCTAAAAAGAGCGCTGACACCACAACAAGATAATAGTAATCCAACAGCATCACTATTATTTCCACCAAAATTCCATACTGCTTCTAGATTAAGATTTGATATTGAAAAAATAGATTCTATTTTGAAACTTGGAATTGGCGAATGCATATGCTTAGTCGGAAACCATTCAAAAATTCTTATCGAAAGACTGTGTATTAGCGCTTTACTGCCAGAGAGCCATGGTGGATTTGGTTCGCCTAACGTAATAATTATTGATGCTGGAAACAGTTCAGATATTTATAGTTGTGTGAATTTCGCGCGCCAATATGGACTTGATATCAAAGATATCTTGAAGAGAATAATTGTAAGTAGGCCTTTCACAATTTATCAATTAGCAAATTTAGTCACTTATGAATTACCAAACGTTGTTCGTAAATTCGATACCAAGATCATTATTATTTCAGATATACTTCGTATGTTCTTAGAGGACCCGCAAGTGAGAGTTGGTGAAAGTAGACGATTGGTAAAAGAAATTACAACTTCAATACGACAACTCTCAACCAATACATCAGTTATTGTAAACTTACGCTGTGATCAGCCTTCTGAGTACTCTCAAATGCTTTTACCAAGTATTGATAAATGTATACAAATTACAAACGGCGAATCCGAGAACCGCCTTTTTGTCCAAGTAAACAATCGAAATACTAACCACAAAAAAGAAAATTGCAAAATCATACAACTGCAACGACGAGATCTGGAAATAATTCCTCAGAGATAATACTACAACTAATTCTTTGCTAATAAAACAACTATTAGTGGATGAGTCGGATGTTTCTATGGATAGATACCAGGCAATCAGTGGATAAAAACAATAGATGGCCACACTCTCATTTATTGACTCATTTATTGACTCAATACCAATCATGTTTCTATGTATTACAGGATGGTGAGGCAGCGAGTGCACAATTTTTCACGATATCGATGGGATGAAAAGTTTACTGATCTATGTACTGATGTTACTTGTGGTAAATTTCATCTATTCTAGTGTAGGATTTGCAGAAGGTAGCAATCCTCGTTCTAGCAAGTATCAATTAATTTACAAATACCCCTCGTCGCAGAAAGCTTGCGGAATGGCCTGAAGTGTATGAAAGACCGGGCAGCACATTAATGTATACTTTTTCTCCTGCTTCAATGGTAGTTGTCTTTTCAGGTAATAGCAGGTAACCATTTGCTTTACTCAAAACAGTCATCATTGCTGTCTCACCTGTTATGGGCGTTGCCTTAACATTACCCTCTTTTGATAACCAGGCGTTAACGTAAGCTATTTTTGTGAAATTCTTAAATTTTTTGCGTGCCTCCCACTTTTCAGTTAATATCCCCGCTATTCTCAGTCCATTAAATTCTGGCAGACCTGACAGATATTGTAGTAATGGCTGAGCAAATGCGATAAAAGCGTTCACAGCTCCTTGTATAGGCCCAGGTAGGATAATTACCGGTTTACCCTTTAACGCTCCGACACCGGCCACTCGTCCACGATCAAGCTTCACACCATGAGCTAAGACACCAGGTCTTCCTAGAGAGTTGATTGATTCTTCCACAACATCGTATTCTCCCACTGAAGAACCTGCTGTTGTAAGAATCATATCAGTTTTCTCTAAAGCGAATCTGATCTTCTTTCTGACCTTGTTGACATTGTCTGGCGTGACACCCAAATCAAAGGATACCCCGCCACCTTCCTGTACCAATCTAGAAATGACATGGCTGTTGGTATTCAGAATCTTACCCCTCTTAATTTCATTTAGATTATCTGTTAGCTCGTCTCCTGTTGGAATTATTGCAACTCTAGGTTTCATAAATACTGGCACTCTAGTAATATGAACCATAGCCAATAACGCAACATCTTGTCCTCTTAGTATATTTCCTCTGTTCAGTAACAGTGAATCCCGCCGTACGTCCTTACCCAAAGGAGAGACGAAAGCTCCCTTTGGAAGCGAGGCCAGAATTCCAACCTTATCTTTCGATTCATGTGTGTATTCAACAGGTACAATGGTATCTGCCCCTTGTGGCAAATAGCCACCAGTAGATATTCTACATGCTTGCCCAGAATGCAAGACACCTCTCGGAACATTCCCTAATCCGACATTTCTAACTATTTTTAACGATATTGAACCGGAATCAGAAGCATGTTTAATATCATTAGCCAACACCGCAAACCCATCCATGTGAGAAGAATCGTACACGGGGATATTGACATCTGATATTACATCTTCAGACAGAACTCGTCCGTAAGATTCCAGAACTGAAATATGCTCGGCATGTGGTTGGACCTCAATGTTTTGTCTAAGGCTCTTGTAGGCTGCTCCGATCGAAAGATATGTAATAGGTTTGAGTGTCATGAAAGAATTCAAAATGTAGTCTACAACAAGTAATAATATCTTTTGCCATTTCTTATAATAGTCATCGATGAAATATTTCATATTTGGGGTACATTGGTAAATCCGGAATGATTTACTTGCAAATATTCAAAAACTTGGTCAGTAATTATATCAGCTGCTTGCTGGTATGTGCTGAACAATTATACAAAGAAAAATGAAAACAAAAAAATTATTGTTTGTGAAGGAACTGTTGCTGTTGTGCAGTAAGGAATGAATTCCAAGCCTTTGCGGCAGTGCTTGTAAATTCTGTCACTGAGTCAATTGTTCGATTAAAGGTTCTGTAGTTTTCTCCTGCTGCATGTAGCGCACTGATCGTCAGTTGGTTATTAATGTCAACTGCTCGGATTACATTCTTGGTGATTTCATTTGATTGCTTTACAAATTCTTCAGTGTACGGTGGTGTTACTATCGGAACGTTCCCGTTTGTTGCAAGAAGCTTTTGAGCTGTCACCACATTCTGGATAGTATTCTTGACTGCTGCTATATAGTCTAGTTGTAGATTAGAAATCGATTGTGTGTACTGTGGTTGAGCTTTAGTTAACTCGTCTACAATTCGAATATAGTTCTCTCTTGCTGTATCGTATAAGTTAAATACTTCGGTTGACCTTGTTGTAGTATTTACGTCGTCTTTAGAATTATTGTCTATCATTTTATATCGCTCATTATTAGCATCCACCTCATATATACGTTGGTATTTATTGGATCTTAATACCATGTAAAGCCATTTAATGTCTGGATAGTCATACAGAATAGACATATTTAACAAAAGATATTCGGCTGCTAAGGCGTCCCTACTTCCGAGCTGAGTGGCTGATATGTGTTACCTTTATTCTAAGGTGCGAAATACCTCAGTCAATTAACTAATGCAAACTAGTGCACGATTTTTCTATTAGGTATGTGGCCATCTTTAAAACAGACGATATTACTGGCGCTTATAGATTTTCAATTTGAACCTGAACCCCCTAGGTTAATGAATTATTACAAACTGCATCATCTCACATAATAAGTTAGTTTAGTCAGCCCTATACATGCAGAAAGTGTATCATTAACATATCACGACTACAACATATATTTTGAGCTTATTCTACTACGAAGGCTCGTTTTTTGGACGCTTTTGATACAGTAATTATGACATATTCTTCAGTCTGCCTAATAAATAACAATGTTTGGTTCTGTTGGCTCTTCCGTTGTTTAAATCCGTTGTTGGAAAACCGTTGGTGCGTTTGCAAAAAATTATGGAGAATGCGAGCTCGCGCTACAGCTTCCACCACTGGTATGCTGATCGTCATCGAAGCCGAAGCCCGTCTGACTGGATGAGCTGCTGGCACAATTACCAGTCTTGAACCCTGGATCGTTAAAAGTGAAGGCAAATGCTCCATTATTCTGCGCCCTTGAAGAAGCATGGAACAACTACGGAGCCCGAGCTGATTGTATAGGAGCTGCCGCTTCCGTGAGAAGAGTGTGACTCGTTACAAGTACTAGCCAGTGCAAAATGTGTGGATGCGTTTGGTATTGCGAACATTGTCATAGATAATAGCATTTTTGGGTAGCTCCATATCTATAGCACTACGACTTTTTTCGTCATAGTGCAGGCCAAAAGAGTGGGCCTGGTGGTGGCATTATATGATACACTGATCCTGGACCTGGCATAAGCTCCTATTGCCACGACTGCCTCAATAAATGGAGAGCAAGGATTGTATGTTTCTCTCTCCATATTGATTTGGCAATCCTGGCAAAATTTGCGGCTTTATCACTGAATAGGATTTTCTACTTTTGTTTTTGACTTCCTTCACTAAATATTTTTGCCAATTTTTCGTGTAATTCTTTCTTAGCGGAGGATTTTTGTATCATAGCCTGCCACTCTTTACCCATACTTTCCATTAAGGCATCAGCAACCTTGTCCATAACAGGACCATTTGCCGCTTCTATCCTCTTCTTTAGTTTTTCAATCATCAACTCCGAGTACGCTTCAAAGGATGCTTTGTGCCACATCGCCATCACCATCTCGAATGGGTCCATAGATTCCATTTTGCCACTCCCGTGCATAGGTGCACATCCCGAACAGTCCCCTGCTCCATATCCAGGATGACACGAACATCCGCAGGAATCATCGTTTCCATCGCTAAATTGTTTCTCCATTTTTCATTTATTCACCTGTCAGTGGTTGTACGTAACGGGATAATTAAATATGGTAGTCATTTCTTAGTAAGTTGGTTAGTTTTATGCTATCAAGTCATTCATAAACTACTATGGAATTTATTTATATTACTTGGTAACTTTGTCGAGATGGAATACTCCCATCCATCCACCTTTATCTGCAGTATCAGCATAATTCCACCGAGAATAGCTCACCCATGTTGCCTTACGGTTACGGTATTTCCACTACCTCTATCGTTTTTTATAGCACGTAATCTATGAATCAAATCATTAATCATTTTCTGGTATTGAAGGATTAGAATCAAAAACAATGATTCAGCAATCTGAGTCTTAGCATTCATAGGAAACAAGAAAGTAGCGTTCTTAATCCACTAGAGTTTTGGCAAAACTATTTACAAAATTGGGTTCAAGCGAACAGCCGAATTTATGTTCGAACTCATTACCTGATCTCTAGACACGTTATAATACCTATCCCATTTTGTAAAGGTCGATGTTCACATTGATGACGATATCGCCATTCCATGTAATGAGTGCCTCTCTCATATCTAGGAACCAACATCCTTATCACTACTAATAGAGAGCCAAACCGCTTTCTCATCTCATTCAGGTCTTCGGTATTTATCGTATACTCAATCGAAGAGAGTCCTTTAAGAGAGTTTGTTCTCTATATGCGATCTATTGAGAAAAAGTTAACTGAACTTAGAGTCTGAATTAAGAAAACTAAACTGATATCTAAATAGTGGATCAGATAGCAGGAAGTTTGAAATTAATATTTAGGGATATGCAACATCATCTCTAATCACTTCTAGATGGTGAGGAAGAATGTCCAGCGTCTTCGCTCAAGCTTCTAGGACACCCATTGATTGTTAGAAATGTAATGATTGCCAAAAGTATTTTGAAAATAGATACAGTTTTCATTCCTGACAAGTTTTCTAACGCTTCTACTTTAATCCAAGATAGTTTTCTATCTCTCGATGTAAATGAATTTTGTGATAACGAAGATATTTTTGAGAAATATATTCCGACCGTCGGGAATCAGTATAGTAATTATTGCCTAACTATAGCTATTGAAAACCACAATAATAATTTTGAATTACCGATATACTCATTAATATACAATAATGCAAATCAAACACACAGTCTTTGCAGTAATATCGCTGGTAATAATCATAACTATCCGCAAATATCTGTCGATGATTTCGTTTATCCGTGGGATTTTCTAAATGTGGTTAAGAGGGTTTTGGTCACTGAAGTCACAAGCACGGTAATATCATCTAAAGCAACAGTAGCAAAATCAAGTATTATTAATGGCCGCTGTTTAATAGAAGATGATGTTATAATAGATGATTTTTGCAAGATTGTTGGTCCATCATATATTGGAAATGGAAGTTCAATTGGTATGGGTTCTCTGTTAAGGCAACCCATGATGGGTGATAACACAAGTATTGGGTTTAACTGCGAGATTGCTAAAACATATTTTGAAGGTCATGATAGAATTGCATACCAGAATGTAATACTGGATAGTATAATTGGCAGAAATGTTTGGTTTGGCGGATATTCAGGAACAGCCAATGTTTTACTTGATAGAAAAAACGTAAGATATCAAATGCATGATAAGTTAGTGGAACCTGGAACAAATGACTTTGGAGCAGTAGTTGGAAATAATTGTGCCATTGGTGCTTCTGTGATTATTCTTCCAGGTAGACAAGTTCAATCAAACACAGTTATCCAAACTGGGACAATTTTTGGAAAAACTATCTAACTGAAAAAGGTAGAACATATACAATGACAAATCTTAGATTGTCCTGTACTTTTATGGCGATCGTGTATAGGTATAAGAAATTCAACGTATAGTTCCAATTATACCCAAAGTCTTTGAAATAATTTGACATTTGTATATTAGGTATTTGGATTGGTTGTCGCAAGTAATTACGATTTATCCGTCAAACGTATTATATAATCGTTCACAACTTGATTCGTCAATGTCCTGTGAAATGGATTTTCAAGGTTTTGGCACCATTTATCTAGCCTTTCGCTTTTCTTCCTTGGAAAGCTTGTGCATTGGCATTCCTGGATCTCTTGGTGGCTCCTCTTTCCTAGTTTCGATAGTATGTATATATGATAATGCGGTCATAAACGATTTTACCACATCCCCTGAGTCATCTCTGGCTTCATATCTAAAGAATCCATCCTTAATCTCAAATCTCATCTGGGTTACATTTCTAAACTCAGGATCCCCTTTCTCAACATATTCATGTATGATGCTGGCAGAGTCTATTGAGAATAATTCCTTGTGGTAATCCTCACCCGAATCCATATGATGATCCTCACAAAGATCTGCTTCGACAAGGCCGATCCACTCGACTAATACATAGCCGACAGGTTCTCCTTGCCAAGTAATTCGCACCGTCAACTTGTATTATACATTACAGACCGAATTTATGCTTTATTCATTCTCGAAAATTCTGTATTCTTTGACAACGATAACATAACAATTGTAGGTTGCTGGGATTGTTTCTGTTTACTCCATGATTTCTCGGCACTATATGGTCAACTGTAAGCATGTTGTTCATTAATGGTATATTCTGGCATTTCATATATTTGTAGCCAAATGCTCGCACCAGTCCCTTGAATCTAAGACGGTTGTTGGCCGTCATTTCTTATTTATTCTCCCTGCTCCATATGTTCATTCTCAAAACAGTTGTAACAATATACTATTGGTACGCCAACGTCGTCAACATCATACCAAGCCACTGGAGCACCACATGAATGACATCGTAAGGGCTTAACTTTCATTGCTTATTTTTCATCCTTAAAGTAATAAGCTTATGCTACTGCGTTAAAACCCTTCTTTATAACAATGTCCATTTCTTCGTTTAATTTCACATATCATTTCAGTTCACTTATTTTATTCGAAAATAAAAATTAGTAAGGAGCCGTCGTTGTCTCCTTGCAGCCTCATACGCTTTTATGTCATCCTCAGTTGGTCCGTCATTATCGTCTTGATGTTCTTCATCTTCATGAGCTTTTATCCAGACCGTAGGAATATGTCTAGTTGTCCTTCCTGTACCAGATCGTGTTACATCTAGTAATCTGGCGAAATTCGTTCGTTCGGTTTTGTATGGTAGCCCTGTTACCTTGTCAATGCCTTCTAGTACCCTATGTCCTGTATCCTTGTGTTTAAGCACAAAGACGGCATTTATACTATCTTTGTCTTTCAGCTTTATGAATCTGGACTCTGCGGGTTGACAGGGTTTTCTGTATTCCTTTACTTTGGCGATCTCCTCTGAATCTAATATGCTGCTGTTTTTATTTTTTGATACTGATTTCGCTGTTGACATTTTTAAGCACTTGTCCTATCCTTTCTTTCTAGCTTTAACCTTTCAGTTTCTTTTTGATGGCAACTAAAGACAGTCAAATATAGCTTGTAGCACAATAGAT
>QHBN01000095.1 GCA_003176995.1 Candidatus Nitrosopolaris wilkensis | reverse complement strand
AGCTCTTATAATTTACTTCGAGCACCAAGATGAAGAACGAAGGAATTCGATCGTTTTCACGTTCTCTAAGAAACAATAGCAATATCAACAACCGAGTGCTTTCTCGACAGTCTGTGCTCTTTGTATTAATTGTGCCGCATGAGCTGGAGTCAGATGTCCTGCGCTGGACGCGCCTTGTACTTGGCTGATAAATACATTCAATTGCAGACAAGTGCCGCTTTTTATCCGAATTGTAATGCAATATTCAGTCGAATGTCTAATATCCGATCTGTAACAGGATCAAGATGCATGCCGTGTCTAAGCTGTATTAGCTGCTGTATTCTTTGTATTGGCGTAAGTATCTCCCAAGTAAAAGTGGCAGGGGTTGGATCTCTATTTCCGGAAATATCGACTGCTCTCGCTTGGAAATTATGTTGCCTGCCGGCCGCTAAATTATTGAAGCCTGTTGGGCTAGTACAATGAGAAAATGTACCTCCATCCAAGCTACACTCAAAGCCTCCAACACCAACACTGCTTGTACCGGTAAACGTAAATTGAATTGAAGTAGAAAGCGTGGTACCACCATTTTGGACTGCAGCTCCGTTGCCGTCTAGTGCTGATGTAATTCTTGTGTCTGGCGCTTGTGGGGAAGCAGTGGTCGAAATTACTGAGACAGTATTTCCGGGTTGTTCATTGGAGTGAAAATCGGTTACGTAAAAATTATGATTGACTGGATCAAAAACAGGACTGACTGGACCACTTCCAACCGTTACAGTACCAATCACTTTATTCGTCTGCCCAGAAATTATAGAGACAAAATTTGAACCGTGATTGCCGACGTATATATTACCGTTAGCTGAGTCATAGCCGACGCCGGATGGATCTGGTAATCCGTTTAGTGTACCGATTACCGAATTAGTCCGTGTATCTATTATAGAGACAATGTTACTAAAATGGCCGGCGACGTAGATATAGCCATTAGATGGGTTAAATACCAATTGTACCGGATCTGCGACTCCAATTATAATATCAATAACGGCATTTTTTGAACCGTCTATCACAGAGACCGTTCCAGACCCTCGATTGGCGACATAAATGTTGCCGTTAGCCGGATCATATGTTGCTTCGTACGAATCTGAACCCACTGGTATAGTGCCAATTACAGTATTTGTTGCACCGGATATTGCAGAGACAGTACCAGAGCCAGCATTTACAGCGTATATATCATTGTTAGCTGCGTCATAAGCAATTCCATCTACAATCGAACCGCTGCTGGGTATAGTGGTAAGTAATGTATTCGTTCTTCCGTCTATTACAGAAATGGAATTTGAGTACACATTCGCTGTGTAAATGTCTCCATTGGCCGAGTCATAAGCCAATTCACGCGGAGTGTCCCCTGCTGGTAGAGATATAGTGGCAATAACGCTATTAGTGGACCCAGATATTACAGATACGGAATCTGAGAAAATATTTGCCACATAAACGTTACCGTTAGCTGGATCGTACAGGTCTCCGTATGGTCCTGTACCAACGGTTCTGGTAGCAATTACAGAATCGGCTTGGGCCACGCCCACTCTTCCTATCAGTAACATCCTCGAAGAAACGGTAGAAAAGACTAATACCGGAAAAAATAGCATAAAAGTAGTCAGGCCTTGCTTTTTCATTTGTCACCTACTCCATTAGGATTACTCCTACGACGTGTTCCTATGCTGTCTAACTTCGTAATAAAAGCACTATCCTCAATCATGAGCATTTCCCAATTGGGACATAATGACCACTTATTGCGTGTGTCGAGACTAATCAGCAATTTATCTCCGTAATATGGAAAGTAACACGTATCTTATAAGTATTTAATGAAAATAATAGTAATTTTTTGTTTATTGTCTAGGTCATTTAGGAATTTTCTGACTTTTTATTAAATTCCTACACTTCGCTTTGCTGATACGTTAAAGCAGTCGTCTTTCACGGGATACACAATGCGATAGATTTATAGCTCTGTGGTACAATATATAATACTAGTATGAAGAGTACAACACACGCTGATAAGACCGAGAAAGTGGGAATTACATTACCTATTTCGCTAGTGAAACAAACCGACAAAGTACGTGAAGACGTTCCAAGAAGCACGTATATCCGGAGAGCAATCGAGAATTATCTCAAACAAGGAAAGACACATTGAATGAATGCTCCTGACGTTCTGCCTCTCGCTAATACGTTGGGCGGCGGTTTTCTAGCAGACGCGTTAATAGGATATACGCTCAAAAAAGTAATCAAAATTGCTGCCGTAATCGTCGGTTTGTTTATCGCTGCGTTAGCGTATCTTGAATATGACCGAATAATCAGGGTAGACTGGGAGACGCTTCAGACGGTATCACAAAATGCAATTACAACATTCGCAAATACACTCTCGCATATATCGAATAATGTTGGCGCTGATCACTCAGGAGTAGAAACGAATCTGTCTTTATCAAATCTTGGTATCCCACTGGCCTCTAGTGCTTCAGCAGGCTTCGCGTTGGGTTTGGTACGCGGCTAATGAATCTTCAGAAATTATTTTGCCCGTTGACAAAGTCTAGAGAAGATGTCTTCGATGAGATAATTTGACATGAACATATTAAGAGATTATTTGGGTTGGCACTAAGATCAGATGAACCGACTCACATACTACTAACAATGACTCCTATACAGAGAATGCACAAATGGCGAAGTAGCATAATTCTCCATTTACGACAATAGTGAACCGTATTATCCCTTTGAAGTAACACTTATTGATATATAGGATTGAGGGCATTGATACACATGTCAACAAAAAAGGAACCAGAAAGATCGTCCACAGTATATGATGATAAAAGAGAATTAAGAACAGGATTATCGGAGCAAAATAACGCCGTGAATAGAGTACTAGATGAAACACGGGATAAAATCAGGAAAACAGTAGATGAAGCTAGGAGAGAGATTCCACGTAACACACAAGCAATCAATGATTATCAAGAACATACTCTGCAATCAGCCAAAGAAATTGCAGATAGCTATCTAGAATCTCAAAAGGAAATTATAAAATCATTTCAATCGACATGGGTCCCATATATTGAAAACACATTTAGCGCATTTTGGAATAATTGGGCGGATCCAAGAAGGGCGGCTGAAATCTACGCGAGAACAGTATGCAATTTTGCAGATAACGTGATGGCTACGACTAGAGTAGCAAACAATACACTATTTGCGAATATCGGAGCATACAAAGCATTTGCTCAGCGTGAAAAAGATGATGTAAAAGAATTTTCTAGAATAGCTGCTAACACCGCAAGAACCATTGAAAACACTTCAAGGGAATCTCTGCCAAATAATAGACCAGCATAAAGATAGAAAGACGTCGACTACGGGCGCGCAAGACCACCTTTTTATTTTTTTGTATTGTTATCCAAATAGGATACGTCAAGTACTACCTATTCTTTCTGGCGCCACTACTTAAGTGATCTACGCCCCCACTGCGATCCGTTAACAATCCCGGGGTGAGAGAGGTCCTACCGGAAATCTGGAAATTGGAAAAATTATATTTCTACTTTTTACAGAATAGCAAATGAAGAAGTATCATCTCTAAAATTGAAGCCTCTCAAGACGCATATGTGCGGCACCCCAACGGATTCCCCTACATTTAAAATCAGTATGAGGGAATACGAGGATATGGCCATAAAAGTGGTGGATAAAATCTCCATAGAAATTAAGAAATCAGACGGCAGCAGTGGGAGATAAATATCAGACCAAATTCTACAGTCCTTGTCTTTTGTTCCCGACGTGAATAAATTGAGTCATTGCAATATCTCGAATGATTATGTCGAAATAACCTCGATGGATTTTGTGGGTCACGAACAGATTAAAATTCACACTAAATTTGTGAACAGACTGTGAATCCGCATAATTCGCGGATTTTCACAAAGGCAGGCAGCCTTTCGGCGGTCCAATTCATGTCTATCTGTTATATACGAATTTGTCCAAGCATAGTGCGAAGTATTCTCACATGCGATCAGAGACGCAAGTCATAAATGCATTGTTTCATGATAAATCTTTTGTAGTCTTTGACTTGATCGTCGTTGAAGGCGGAGATAGGAAAAGAATTATCAATAGCCTAAGACTTACGTCTAAGCAATATCATTCAAGAATGTCTGCTTTGAGAAAATTTGGCTTGGTAGAAAAAAGCAATGGAACGTATCTTCCTACTTCGTTTGGTGAAGTTGTACATGAAGCTCGACTACTAATCGAGTCGGCCATCAAGGACTACTGAAAATTTAAGGCAATAGATGCTATTTGGTTTGAGCTCCCGACAAAAGAACGTAATAAGTTTATTGAGTCTCTAATAGACAACCAGGAGATCAGAGAATTACCATCTAGAGACACTCGTTCTCTACTCGCCAAACAAAATGAAAAAAAGAGCCCCGGCTCTAATTGAACAGCGGGCTCAAGGCGAAATATTTTAGTGTTGGGGTCTTGCAGTGCCACTTATGCCATGCTACATATAACAAAGGCTTTGGCGACGGTAATTTGTCGCCAGCAGGGAAATAGTATTTCTGGAGGTATAGAGATATATAACGAGCCGATGTCAAATTATATATACATATGAATACTTACACCCTTTGCAATTGGTTGTAAAAGCAACGACAATTACAATTTTTGTAATATTCGCA
>QHBN01000094.1 GCA_003176995.1 Candidatus Nitrosopolaris wilkensis | reverse complement strand
TGGTAGCTGTTGCTGTTCTTCAGGCTGGACTTCTACAGGTAGCTCTTTGTATTCTTCCAAGCTCGTTGGGATGTTGCTTTCATCTGACATAATCTAACTATAATAGTAAATCAAGGATGTTGTTTTTAAATATTCGGCGGAAAGTATCGCAACGACTAGTTTAGTGAAAGCGCCTTACGAGGTGATGGTAAGAAAAACCTGGCGGGCCATCGACGCCGCTATCGAAAAGAAGATCGAATTTCATGGCTTCGTCCTCTGGCGTTTCGCTAGGTTCTGACACCCAAGGCTTCCCACTGTTGTTTTGCCACTACCAGGAGGGCTACTACTCCTGCAATATCTTTATTGCTTGCCCGCCAGTTTAATACTCTCAGCTGCTCAGAATCAAGAGAAATATCCATTTTGATTACTAAAAAACTCTGGGGTAGCATTATGTCTACAAGTAATTTATGAAATCTATGCATTGGTTCAAGTACTCTTCGTGTAAGATTGATTTCGTCTGGAATTATTATTCTTGAGAGGTTAAACAATTGTTTCTGAGCACGTTCGGCTATTATGTTCCCATCTAGATCTACCACTAATTTTGTATCATCTACTTCACTTACAAACCCCTTTTCATTTACAGTAGCTAGAAGCGGAATGCCTCCTTCTTCTTTGCCTATCATCCTGACAATCTTACGTGGTTCCAATAGAGTTAGAAGACCATAATTGCTTTTTACAAGAGTAACTGAATTAGCATTAATCGAATGTACGTGGCATCCAGTATGGATCACTCCAGTTTTCTCGAGTTCTTGTAATGCAGCATCTTCTCCTAATCTATCAATTATTGTATTAATCACAAACTTGTGTTTGTGGGTTTCATCACGTTCATCTAAACAAGATATCGTCTTGCAACTAGTAAGCGCCTAATATTGGCATAATCCACAGGCAAACTTCCTTCTCGAGTTCGCCTAGAATCTTCGCGATAGAACCTACAATCAGAACCCTCGCTCTCTCTATCACATACAGGACAAAATACAGGTTTCTGGGCGTGAGGTCTTCTTCAGCATAAAATCTCGTGCGCAAACCTTCTATCATTTTTAATCTTGCTAATTGTGTCTTCGTTCATCGGAAAAACTTGCGATATAAGCTCCTTCATATTATACTAACAAGAATATAAGTATTATCATGTTACTATGCTTACTTAATTGAAATTTAGTGAGTAGCATTAGTTCGTTGAATCCCCTTGAAATGCTGAGTTCAAGTTGCTTCAGTTGGGTTTTGAAATTAATAGTTACCTGCTATCAAAATGACGGCTGATGGAGGATGACTTGTCACATATGCTGATTAGGCCTTGACTATCTTTCTAGAGCCACAGTTAAATATCAAGACTATCTAAGACATCATTTTCAGAACCGTACTCATTAGTAGGAGCCTTCTCTCTTCGCATATTCCAACCGTCTTAAAATTTCTTTTTAGGAATTGTGAGTAATACCTTGTTAATAGCAATCCCTTGTGCACAATGACGTCTCTTACAAATACATTAGGTAAAAGGATTGGGAACTATAATGTTGATATGAAAACGGAACAAGAAAAGACGACTATCATTATTTTTGCAATACATTCGTCGAATGTATCGGATAGTTTTTATAATAATATTGTAACATGCAAATTAACTCATGAACTACGTAATATCTGGAAACATCAAATTTAAATTGCCTTACAATTAACTCTAGATTGAAAGATTAGATAAGTTAATGAGAAATCCTTTCAAAAGATCTGGCACACCATATGATAAGGGAATCCCTGCTAGGGAACCATATGGATATACAGGATCAAGATCATCAGGGCCTGTCTTGTCCTTTAACAAATTAAAAATTGTAGCAGGAATAATCACAT
>QHBN01000093.1 GCA_003176995.1 Candidatus Nitrosopolaris wilkensis | reverse complement strand
CAGTCAGCTGCAATTTGTGAGGGGAAGTCCTAAAATTCTAATAGTACGAATTGTAGCAAAAAATTAGTTAACTACAGCTTAATTTAAAGAAGTTTAGCCCTATTAAAGATTCACATTTGAATAAGGATAGAATTGCTTGCCAAGAAACGCGTCGAGAAGTTTGGAACCGGTGCGCATGTTATTCTACCCGGACGTAGCTGCTCGAAATGTCAGTTTTCGTGCAGTAATAAAAACCATCTAGAGACTCTATCTTGCATTAAGTATCTTATCTGTCTAGTGGTTGAGTCCTTTCTATGTTTTCGGTATATCTAGCATATCAAAATCCGCTACTTCCTCCACCACTTCGAGTTGGTGATGGACATGCTACTACTCCTATGCTGTTTGCAGTGCAACCCTTCTGAAATGAACATAATTCGTTACTATATACTCCGAATCCGTTACCACAATATTGTTTGTCGTCTAAATACAATATGCCTTTAACATATGTGCCAAGAAGATCAGGACCACCACACGTATCCATTTTGTCGCAATCTCTACCAGCTTTCATCGCATCGTCAAGTCCTGCCTGATAGTCATCATATTGTTTCGTTCCTGGTTTGTATGGATTGCCAGCAGCTATGTTGAAGGCTTGTATATACTCTAATGTGTGTGGACCCGGTGCAGCGCCAGGAGCAATTTCAGTCACTTTAGCAAATGCTGATGTTGTTTTGGTAGGTGGATTTCCTGCTGCAGTATTCCATCCGGCACAAAAGTTTACACTGTGACCGCTAGGACACCTACTTCCTGGATTGCCTTTGCCATCTTGAAAGCCTATGCTATAGCAAGATGGATAGCCTGTTTGATCGCAATGTGCAGCATCTGCCTGGTGGGACGATGTGATATTATTACCGACTGAGCTTCTTGTAATATTCCCTTGTTGGGAAGAAGACCCTGGCCTGGTAGTACTGGAGGTTCCTGCTGCAGCGTTATATGCACTACAAAAAGCCTTGCTGTGACCAGGAGGACAACTAGTCCCAGCGGCATTCTTACCAGCTTCGGAACCGAGACTGGAACAGGACGGGTAGCCTGGCCTATCACAATGAGTACTACTTCCTCCCTGTGAGGATGGTGTTGGATTATTACTACTAGCTCCAGAAACCACACCGCTACTAGTGCCATCGCCTGGACTTCCTGCTGATCCTAGACCACTACTACTGCCACTTCCAGAGTTCGATCCAGATGATCCTGAACTACCACTATAAAGGCTCACCTTCTAGATATGGGAGCTGTTCTACTCCATATCTATGAATTCTCCTCTTCCTTCTGGAGTTCCACCGCATTCACCGATTCTTTGGCCTGCCTTTATTGAATTTCGAATAAATGATTCAATATACTTGTTGACCGCCGCCGCTTGTTCTCGCGATTCTGTGTGTCGATTTTGATCTTCTGATTTAGATTTAAAGACCCAACCAGACCATGCTGCTAAAATTGTTGCTAATGCAAGCAGGTTCATTTCATTACTACAATAATCGTATGACCTATTTTCTCTCTGTTTCACTTCACGATATGTTTCTTCTTCTAACGCCTTCGCAGTAGTCACGGCTCCCCTTAGAAGAATGTTGATTCTGTCTTCGTCTAATAGCTTACCTTTCTCTTTTAACTTATTTTCTGATTCCTTTATTGTAGCCGATGTTTGAATTTGTACCTGGTGTATGTAATACGCAATATCTATAGCCAAGTCTGCTAATCGTGACATCAAGAGCTTTAAAGTTTTTGGTTTACTGGATGATGATTATCTATAAGAAACATACAAAATGAAGAGGCAGGTCGAATCAAACTGGGAATAGTAGCAGCAACTTCCCGAATTGGCATATTCTTTTGAATGAGCCACTGATTTTCCAAAAAAGGATCTTCTTCTAGTTCTTCCTCTAAATTGATTTCTTTGATAGTAGTTCTTCTATCTCTCCGTATTACATACATTATATCACTAACGGTCCTCGTCTTACTATCATCCTGGAGCTCATACTCACCTTCGATACTTAGATATTCCATAATGTCTGTTTTTATCACATCTAATGGTACAGGCTTTACCTTCAAATAATCCTCGATGTATCCGTTCGCAACTGTTCTTATGTATTCATTATAATCCGATGCCAATAGTATGATGTACCTCTCCTGGTTTTTTATCTGTATTGACATGTAATACTTCTGCCTGTTGATCTAGACCTTTTTATGTCGAAGTAAAACTTCCAAAAACTGGCCGGAATTTTAACGTAGACTTCGACAGGGATATGAACAATCACTTCTTTGAGAAAGGAAAACCTGTCAATCACTGGAAGAATACAGTTAAATTCTAAGTTGTAAAGAGCTTGTAGTGGTTGGCAAACATGCATAAGAGTGGATCAACTTTTGCATTAGTAATACTTTCCATGACCTATTATTCTTATATTATAATAGTTTGTTATGGAACGCATAATTAAGGAAAGCCATGACCAATTTTACTTCTCGCTGCGATTTATCTATATGAAATTGGTTTAAGCCTCAAATCTTTCATAAATCGACGCGCATCCTCTTCATTGTCATAGCTTATTTTCTTTCCTGCTATTGCACCGGTTGAAGGGATCTCGGCTGTTCCACACTGCTGCAAACGGAAGCCCTATAGGCATGATTGAAGGTTTTAAGACAGTCTTTTTTGTAGTTTAAACAACTACAGAAACTTGCCCCAATCAACATATCTCTAGCATAACATAATTAACGAATTGGAATTGGTTGTTCAAGCACGTTGTAGTGCACGGATTATCCGTTTTAATCCCTATGTCGGCACTTAGCTCTATTATGTATCTTCTTACCAACAATAGGCATGTTTAATCATATTGTATCCTCTGTACTATCTATCTCGATTAAACATTCTAGCTGAAAGATCTCCCAATTTCTTTAAAGCTTGAATTCTCTCCTCCCTTTCTATATCTGCTCCTTCAATCGCAGAGGTTAGATAACTTATGGATGTATCATAGATCTCACGTGCAATTGGATAGCGAACTCCATCCTTACCACCATAGGCAAAATTATATTTCACTGGATCTTGCCACGAGACTTTGGCTCCAAAAATTATTTCACCTATCAGGGAGAGTGCTCTTATAGATGCCGGTCCAAACCCTGGAATGGAAATTAATTGTTCATAATTTTGCGGTTGAATATCGTAAATGTTCCTAAATACATCCCAGTCTAATCTGCGAGGCATCCAATAATGTTCAGTCGAGGGATCTTTCGTGATATTAGTAGATACTTCATATTTGCCTGAAGTATCTGCGGTAATCCAATTGTCCAACGTATTCCTCTTATCCAGAGTATTCGTTGCTGCTTTTTTATATACAGATGATTTTAGGTTGTTAATATCCCTCTTGTCAACTCTACACAGATTTTTTGATTTTCTGCAGAATCAATTGACGTCATATTAAGCGTCTCGGGACTTTTGCATTTGCTTATAATTCCTGCATGCGGTTCGGATACAAAGCTCTTTAGATAATCTGAAACCAAATGATATCTCCTTGCCATTTTATTATTAGGAATCATTCCCTGCCGCACGACAGTCCAATTGCCGTGCTCATCAAAAAGAATTACATGGTGATACAGCGAGTAGCCATTTTGTAATGCGGCGTTATCTATTTTCGCTGCCATTCTGCTTGCATACAATAAGTTATCGATTTTGGAAGAAGATAGGTTGTAATGCTTTTCAGCAAGCTTGGAAATATCGTTTTTTGTTTCTATAGTCTTCTTTCCTTTTCCGCCTGCTATGGATATGCTGTGAACATCTTCATTTAGTGCTTGCTTTAGAACACCCGTTACTACACTTGTGACTCCTGAGGAATGCCAATCAAACCCTAGAACACAACCAAAAGCTTGAAACCATAGGGGGTCGGATAGCCTTCTTAAAAACTCCTGCTGACCAAATTCAGCTACAATTACTTTGGATATTGCATAGGAAAGCCTAACCATTCGTCTGATCAAGTATGAGGGCGCATGTCCTCCATGTAAAGGAAGGTTTATAGGAGAACTTTCCAACATCGCATAAATAACGTATACTTAAAACTATTTAATTGTGATCAGATCTTCCTCTTCGGCTGTTGGTATTACGGGTATTGTATGTACTCTTTCTGTGAATGGTTCTCAATCCATAACTAAAGCCAGCCACGGCCCTTGCAGTTTGGAATAAGAACTGTCAGGGTGGCAAAGTATGTAGAAGATGTTAACTTTATTGTAGGCACTTTTCTAAAGCATAATAGACCATCTACATTCTAGAAAAATTGTTTGTAACGATATGCTAATATTTTGCAGGTTATCAAAATAAATTATTAAACATTAAAAAGCATTTATCTGTATATATAAAAATGAATCTATGTTGGAATCCAAACATTACGCCGCACTCGATAGATCGAGTGAAATAGAATTGACTGTTATAGGGAGAAAATCAGGTCGAGAAATATCTAGACCGGTTTGGTTTGTACGTGAAGGCAATATATTGTATCTTCTGCCACTTCAAGGCTCAGAAACTAACTGGTATAAAAATATGCAAAAGAATCCAAACCTGAAAATTTCTGGTGATGGACAGGAAATAATAACTGGCAACGGCAAAGCAATAACTGATCAGATGAAAGTTAAAGAAGTAATAGAGAAATTCAAATCCAAATATGAGAATTCTGATGTCAAGAAATATTACACAAAATTTGACGTGTGTGTTGAGCTCGATTTGAAGCAACAATAATTTTGCCTTCTTCTCGTTATCGTTATGCTTTAAATCAAGAAATATAGTAACCAAGTTTATAATAGAAGTAGTTGTTAGACAAGCCTAAAGATGGGTTCTCCTAGCATTTATAGCAGGTCTTGAAAGGTAGGACAAATCCAGCTATAATTGCAGTCTATACTTTCATTATGTGTGAATATATAATGAACGTTATTCAAATGCTTGGAGTACATCTTTTACTAGTAAGTGATTGTTTTTGCCATCATACCCTTTGTCAACAGTAACAACAGATAGATACACTGATTCTGATATCTTTGTTATAAGTAGTCGGAAATATATTTAGGTCTGGTTGTGCCTAGACTTTCACAATCACATCTATATCTCATAAATTTACTTAAGGCTTCACACTTTCCTCCAATGCTTCTAGCGATTAGCGTTTTTTATATCACCTGGAGAACAATCTTTCCATGAGATTGGCCAGTCTGATTCAGATCTTGTGCCTTCTTTGCATCAGTAAGCGGTAACACTTTATCAACGCGTGGTTTTAAAATTCCTTGATCAACTAGTTTAGCAATTTGGGTAAGTCCTGAACCATCATATGTCATTCTGAACGAAATGCCTCGTACACCCCATTTCTTTGCTTCAGCTTCTTCCATTAAAACCAACAGTCGAGATTATGACACCGCCGCCCCCTTTTTTCAGGACATGATAAGAATGGGCTTGAGTTTCTCCTCCTATAAGGTCAATCACAGCATCTACATCTTTTACTTTTTCCTCAAATCTTTCAGATTTATAGTCAATCACCTGATCAACACCTGTCCTTTTCAGATAATCTGCGTCACCTTGTGATGCTGTAGCAATGACTCGAGCTTTTTTCCACTTTGCCAGCTGCGTTGCAAATGACCCTACGCCTCCTGCAGCTCCATGAATTAATACAACCTGGCCCTCCGATACTTTGGCCTCGTCAATTATCATCTGCCATGCAGTAAGGCCTGCTGTCGGAACTGAGGCGGCTGTTACAAAATCGATTGATTCAGGTTTGCGTGCTAATTCTTTGACAGACACGTCCGCATATTCAGTACATGCTCCACTAGGAGCAAAACCAAAGACTTGATCTCCAGCCGAGAAATCATGGACATTATTGCCTACTTCCGCTATCTCACCAGAGAAATCTTGTCCTATTGTCAGAGGAAACGACACAGGCATAAAGTCTTTGAAATTGCCTTCCCTGACTTTCCAGTCTACTGGATTGACTCCTGCAGCATGAATTTTAACAACAACTTCATTATCATCTTTGATTTTAGGTTGTGTATTTCTTCTTCCTCGTTCTGAAAATTTATGACTAACTACTGCTTGCTTATTCCATATGGTCGAAAGACGAAAACAAGGACGAGAAGATGAGATTTCGGCATTCAGTTTGAGTCCTTTTAGAGACAGCCTGTATAGAGCTTTGTGGGTCGCTACCCTCTTTTCATATATCGGTGCGGCGATGTATGATGTTGGGGCATCATGGCTAATGACTTCGCTTGCCCCAAATCCTTTATTCGTTTCTCTTATTACAACAGCAAGTACTCTACCTATTTTTCTCTTTGCATTACCATCTGGGGCATTATCTGACATTTTTGACCGGCGTAATATACTCCTCATTACATGCGGGTACATGTTTGCAGTATCTGTAATTCTAGGGATGCTCACTCTTCTTGGCGTTACTACCCCTTCTTTATTGTTGATACTTACTTTTGCACTGGGAGCAGGTACAACTATGATCAGGACTCCTATTATTCCTACCATGAGTACACTAGTATCAAGATCAGAACTGCCAGCAGCTCTCACTCTTAGTGCTGTAGCAAGTAACATTGGTCGTGCGGTTGGCCCTACGGTTGGTGGTTTTATTGTAGCTGCAATTGCACCTTGGGCCGTATTTTTTCTTAATTCAGCTTCCTTTATTGTTATGATCATAGTCCTGAGTAAATTGCCAAGAAAGTCTCAAGTCCAAACTTCGCTGCCACCGGAGAATATAATTGGAGCCATTCGAGCTCAGATACGTTATGTACGCCATTCTCAAGCAGCACATGTATTAATGGTTCGGCAGTGAGGTTTCAATTGAACGATACCAAATATACAAAAGCAGATTCCGGTATCGTCGCTGCAATTCGTTCCGTCATAAAACTTTTGTTTCCAAAAGTACCATAAGTTTACCATCAAAGGTACCAGTCATATTTATGAGTTGTAAACCGATCTTATTTAGTTCATTCATGAAGTGCCGATTCATGATCCTTGTTTTTAGCCTGAATCGATTAGTGTCCATATCTTGGTCTAGATGTTTTATATCAATGCCTATCATTTCTATTTTCTTTCTCCACACATGCATTTCCTCTTGCGATTTAGACAATGTTCTATAATCTCTTTTTTAATTAAGAATATCTTATACATTAGAATGTTGTTGAGAATAAGTAAATTGACATATATGGGTCATTATGTTTTGGCAGTTATATTTTATAAATTGTACTACAGCAGGCTTTGTTTTTACGGTTGGGCGTTAAGCAACTTTTGAGGGGCATCTTACACAAAAGTCTCATTAACGCCTTCACCCACCGCGCTTTCGCAGCAACGGTTCCATTAACGTCTAGCGCACTCATTCTCCACAATCAACAGAATGTTTCTATAACGAAAATCTCAAAGCTTGCAGGTATATCTGTAGCTAGCAGTCTCTGACTTTGCAATATTTTTGTATCTATGAACAAGGTCCGTCATTCTACGTTTACCCTTGTCGAACCAAATAGCTACCAAGATATTAACCACGCATTTTCTCCACTTAGTAGAGATCATCAAGCCACATTAACTTCCATATTCCGCAAATAGCATGATTGCTAACATATTTGATTTGAATTGATGGAAAGAGTACTATTTAATTACATACTCAGGTAACACAAAGATGCCGTCTATTGTTATATTGCGATATACAAGGCATTTGAGCGGAAGCAAGGCCCTGGTAGCATTCCCAAGGAGCTAATCATTCACTGCTGCTGAATGTTTCTGAAGCTCTTTGATGGAACTCTAGATTAGCTTGGTCTACCTTTACAGCCTTTGGTGGACATACCGTAACACAAGCCATACACCAAATACACTCATGCTCTCTAATTGGATCAGACTTGTCAGTATTGTCTAGCCTCTCTTCTTTACCAGTACTACCATTTCCGTAACTTGTGGCGTTAACCATATCTACCGCTGGTACATCATTTTCTGTCCTATACCATTGAAATACACTTACCGGGCATGCTTGTATACAAGCTCCATCAGCAATACACGAATCCCAATCAACTGCAACCATAGTACCATGTACACCGACAGGGACAAGCTCCTCATTTCTAGCAGCATAAGCTGCTCTTACCTCTCCACTAGATGAGGCATCAGAAGGAGTTCCGGGACCCCAGACAAAGTGATAATGTTTGCCATCAGCATGATTATGTCTACCAATCACTTGGTGGTTTCTTGGGAACTCTGGATCTATAGGCATGATTAGGTTTCGAAACCAATATTATTAAGGATTGAGGTCTAGTTGTAATTATTTCCGTAGAAATATTGGTTAATGTAATCAGCTGGAGAGATCTCTGGGAGCTTTTCCAGACTCGTTTCTTTTATTCTACTGTTACTTTTTCAATAATACGCTTGCTTTTTAAGTTGAATTTTTCCAGACTATTAGTTATCAACTTTACTAGCCACAGTATTGCGGCAATAACATATTGCGTCCACTCTGAATGTCTTCTCTTCCATTCTTCTTCTTTCAGATAAAGACGGTATCGCGTTGCTGCAATCGTGCTTACATAATCGGACAAACTATTCAATATGGGCTTGATTGAATATAAGAACCCTAGTTGTGAATTGTATTTTTGAATTAGTGAATTATTATACTGAAAGTATTTAATAAGTATAATGTGGATGATAACTTCTTGACATCCATGCCTGTCACGCAACTGAGACAGATTCTTCTTGTTACCCTACCCTCCCACCCTATAAGTAGCTCCCATATTTTTAGCAGTCCAACCTTTTCCTTACAATTCACTATGGTTTGTAGAAATCTATGCGAGAGGTTGTATTCCAAAATTATTTTTGGTAAGAGTCATTATGAAGGTGGTAAGAAATACTGTAGAAGGTGTGAGGTTTATTATTGCCACACTGGTGTGTTCTGTCCTTGTTGCGGTATGGCATTACGAATGTCACCAACTAATAAAAGAGATAAGGAAAGGCTGAGGCAATCACAACTTAGAAGAGAGGAAGAACAGGATAGAATAATCAGGATCATAAAGAGGATAAAGAAGTAGCCTGTCAATCAAGGCAATGTCATATGTAATAAATATTCTTGGGAGACAGTAGGTTTGACTCCGTGTTATTGCCGCCTCCCCATTTCATCACCTGGGTCGTAGTATGCACTTCTGATATAACCATAGACCATGACAATACTACTACAAGCATAGACCCATCAACGAATCCTTTCAGAGTTCCCCCCCTGGTATCTCGATTTTTCAAAATACGGCATGTGTCAAGTAACACATAAATGGCTATGGATATTCTCTGGTTGGTTGTTGTTGTAATTACCTGCAATTAGGGTCGATAAGTTATTACTCGGGAACTCCGGCGAATTATTTTCCAACAACCAAAAAAAGAATCGATTCTGGAAAAGAAAACTAGTTTAGTTTCTTTTTTTCTCATTTTCTTTTCTTAAAATACAATACTAATGATTGATTCCGGATTAGAGGTATATTCTTCCATCATTATCTGTAATGTGAGTAAAATAGGTGCTTCAATATTTGTTTTTCTAGACAATCTTCCTCATAAAGCCTTTTTGCTATGGATAAAGTTGAATCATATTGCGTTTGTGATAAATCAAGCAATGTGGGAATTATAAACGACCTTGAAATAATCTTATGCCTATGAATAAATAAACTATGATGGTAGCTGGTTGCATAAATTTTGGATTAAGAATATCTACTCATTGATGTGATGATAAAGCCACAAGTTATTTTGAGAAGATACTGAAAATCCTACGTAAAGAAAAGTATATTCATCCCAGGAATTATTTGTTATCAAATAACTCTACTGAGTTGTTTAACACTTTTCAATCTCAAGGGTACTACTACGCTTCATCATGCTGCACTCCTATTCCAATAGCTATCATTAAAACGGCTTCCCATAATCCACTTTGACATCTAAGAAATCTTTCATGCTCCCGCCATACTTAGTCAATACCTCGTCTTTACCTATAATCCATTTTTCAATAATCCAAATTCTGTTATCTATTGACACTTTAACATAATGTTCCTTATCTCTAATTTCAATATTCCATAGCTTGGGATCCAACGCTTTGCTTTTCACTTCATTACACACAAACTTATACTCAATTGTAATATCGTCGCTAGCTACCCCTGTAATATAAAAATAATCTTCGTTCTCATAATTTATGCGTGCAAATTTAACAGGACGATAACACGAAGATAACATAGAGAAAAATGCGTAACAAAAGAGAAACACTGGAAAACCTCTCCATCCATCCAAGAACTGCTGGTTTCTATCCGAGAACAATGAACTATTTCGATCTGCCAAGGTAGAACAAGCTATTCGTAACGCTAGCATTAATTTCTCATCAGAGCTGTATAATATGATAAGAAATGGCAAAACCAAAATCACAAATCAAATGTGTGTTATGCAGTAAAGCAATCGCAGAAATAATATTCCAATAGAATGTTGGTGGCTAATTATTCAAGGGCAGGCTAAATGTAAATGTTGCACCTTTACCAGCAGTATTATTTTCAGCCCATATTCTACCTCCATGGGCTTCCACAATACCTTTAGAAATATACAACCCTAATCCAGTACCTTTGTCTGACTTCTTAGTAAACTTCGTAAACAACCTAGGCAATATTTCCGGATCTATACCAGTACCGGTATCCTCTATACTAATAATAGCAGAACCAGCATCTTTCTTTTTCTTAGTGATAGTGATGGTTCCCTCCTTAGTGAAATTAATTGCATTTCTCAACAGATTAGAAATAACTTGGGTTATCCTATCTCTATCTGCTTTTACAAATATAGTATCCCCTTTCTCAGAATCATACAGTATCTTTACTTTATGATTGTTACTATTTTGGCTTTTAATATCTTGCAATGCATTGAGCATTACACTATCTATATCAACTACTTCCTTATTCAGATTTATCGATAGGCTTTCGATTCGAGCGAGATCCAAAATGTTCCCTGTAAGTTCCTTTAACCTTCTTGCGTTTCTAATTATAACCGATAGATATTCGTCATACATAGGAGGAGTTATATTCTCTTTTCTAGAACGAAGAATCTCAGCTAACCCAATTATGGGTTGAATAGGTGTTCTTAATTCATGAGCTGCTATATTAATAAACTCTGTTTGCGTCTTATCGCGGACCTTTAATTGCTCACATAATTCACTTACTTTTCCATATAGCTCTGTTTGTTTCCAAACACTTTCAAATATAGAAACGTAAGACAATACGGTTGTCTTCCTATTTGAATAGGCTCCCAAACCCATTGCTTCATAAGAAGATTCCTTGGTATCATTTTTTAATTCAACAGCAAGGGAGGATTTTCTATCCACCACTAAAATAGTAACCTGTGTTTGTAGACCTGGTTCGCTGTAACGTATTTCAATATTACGATTTTGTCGTTTTAACATTTGTACTGTCTTCTCAATTAGTGGTTCCTTTGGTGTCAGGATTCTGGTTTTCACACCACGTTCTACTACTTCTCTTAATGACTGAATCGTTCCTAATTTCATTTGACGATAGAATGCGTTAGCCGTCGAATATATTATCAAGATTTCATCTCTAGCTGCCATCCCGATTTCAAAAGCAATTTTTTGTATTTCAACAGGGTCTCGGATCAGCTGTAATATATCTGGCTTATCTAGTCCTGTTTCTTTGTCAATTTCTCTTATTTCTTGCTCAGTTGGAATTGCTCTATTCCAGAAAGGGTCAGAAATAAATTGTTGTTGCTGCCCTAGTAATTCTCTGAAATCATTTCCATATACACTTCTAATCTTTTAAACATAGGAATACAATCCATTTTATCAAACTTGTAAGGAGTTCCGTCAATTACTTCCTGGATCATGAAGGATTTTTCTCCCTCTTTTGGTTCTGTGAAGGTCCTTCCACATAATGCACATTTACCTCGTGATTCATTGTTATTATTTATCATAGCATATTCTTACTTCATGGATAGGGTATACGGGACTACTTACCTCCCTTCCCTCCAATCGGTAATATCCGGCCTCTCTCTATTAATGGTTACTTAAATGCGCTCACTATCACACACACAGATTTGCTCAGGCTGACGTACAAATACATCAAAATACCCACTACCGAAATCAACTCACCTACTTGTTCTATTTCGGCTATTTACACAGAGCAATCTTGATTTGATTACCCTAAAAATTTTGGCTTATCCCATTAACAAATCAAAAATGGAGGGCCCCCCCCACATTCCAGTCAAATATTGGGTATAGCACTAACTAGATGCTTCACCGTATACTGAACTCAAACCATGCATGTGAGTACATTCGTATATTCCTCCATTGTACCCTCCTACTTCTCTAACTATCCCCTTTTGTGCTAATTCAAGTACTTTGATCGTACAGTTTGTAAGTTTCATAGGAGAAGAAGGAAGACCCGTACTTATTCTCGTTGCAACACTACAACAGCAACAATAATTGTTAATCCGATTACTCCAATTACAATTATAGATTTAGTTTTCGTGCTGCTCTTTGAAACTGTTGGTTTTCGGAGTTCAATTGATTCTAATGTCATAGACTATTCACCTCGGAAGCCCAACTGTTATTTTCAAACAATTAACCATACATTATCGATACGCTTGTTTAGGGATATACTGTTGTAGGATGCTGACGATATATTTCATAAGCATTTGATATAAATGATAATTCAAATACGGATAATAACTAAAAAAGTTAGCAATTACTAGCCATTTTCAAAACTATTGTTTTACTTTAGTGAAAATTCCAACGGTCAGGTAAGGCTGAAAAATTAGCTTGTCAAATGTTGACTCTCTTGTCGAATTCAGGATGGGTGTATCGAGTGTAGGGACTACGCAATCAGCTATCTTGCTCAATGTTGTCGGATGGCAGTCCTAAACAGCTTTGTATGTATTCCCCGCGACGCACCTAAACTATTACAGTAATGGCTATTTCAACAATAATCTATCTCCTCCGGATCTGTGAATGAGGATGATCAGTACATAAAAGTACTATTAGCAAAATTTGGTAAACACACATACTATTTGTTATTCAATAGGGAAGCTGAAAGAAAATGGTTGCCTCAGATTATATCCAAATAATTTCTACAGTCATCTATGCTAGCGCACTTGGTATATCTTTGATTAGCTTTTCGGAGGTAAGAAGAAATACTCGTATTCAAACTGAGCAGCAGTTATATATGAACATCTTGAGTTCCTCTTACAGTCTGTGGAATAATGAAACTATTTCTAAAATAGCAAAGGAAAGTCCAGAAATTTCAAGTTACCTTGCTTTGGTTGACAGTCCAGAGGAATATAACAATATTAGTGCAATAATCGATTTTTTTGAATTTCTATTTCGTCTTTACAAGACAAAAATGTTGGATAAGGAGCTTTGGGACAGATGGAAAGCAAGTGCCAAGTCGACTATGAATATTCCTAAAATCAAGAAAGTGTGGGACAAGACAAAGGATATCCATACCCATGAATTCGTAAAATTTATTGATTCGCTATAACTCTAAGCATCACTACTACTTCCAATACAGATATCCCAATGCGTCCGACTAGACGTACGATTCTTTCCATCCTTTGGATACTTCCTTTTCGTTGAATTAGCGTAAATTGCTGCCAGCGTGGATTAAGGTCGCTCATATGCACCTTCTCTTATGTGCAATGAAAATACTTCATTTGAAGACGTTTTGTCGTCTTGATATGGCCTTCAAAAACCAAAATTAGGCGATCAGTTAGAAAAATTCTAGCTTTAAAATGCATTCGAAAAAAAAGATAGCTAAAACAAAGGAAAACTAGCGTAACGTCATGGCTATCTCGCTGCTTAGTTTCTTTCTTTGTACCTTTTGTCTTACCATCAAAGAAGCTATCATTGAAGCTCCTCCTAATATTACAGTTGCAATTCCAAATGCTGGTTGTCCGTTCAATGCCCCTAACGATAGTGCTCCAAATGTCGCAGTTACAAGGCCACAGGTTATTCTTCTTGTTGTATTCATAGTTAAACAAAGTAAAATCAAATATATAAACTAGTGGTAATAACGCAACATAGTGCTAACATGCCAGCATTTAATTCAGAATCTCAAAGAGAGATCGTTTTCATTAGAAAAAGAAATGACCAAATTTACCAAATTCATTTAGTATTATGGCTCTAAGATGCTATCATATTATTCCTTGACAAGGATATTAAAGATAGCAATAGATGTAATGGAGATGATAGTTAGGCACTAGTAATATATGTTGCCACTTGCTTATATATTAATGGTGAATAAGCAAATACGTATGGAAAGACGCTATGACACATCACCAAAATTATTTATCATATACTGCTCGCTAGCAGGGTTCATTTCATCTTGGACAATTTCAGGACTACTTGTAATTGTTGATCTAGTATCAGAAACACCACCAGGAACATTCTTTTCTGTTATAGGCATTCCATTAGGTTTTAACGATCCTACCACTGCTCAATACGTCGGATTTGTTTTACATTTGTTGACAGGAATAACAGCAGGGAATATCTACGGTCAAATTGCATTGTTTTGGTCAAAAATCGCACCATTAAATCCTATACACGGCAGTATAATGGGAATGATAGTAGGTGTAGCTCTATGGGTTGTATTATTTTTCCCACTTGCTACTTATGGAATACAGCCAAGGCTCGATTCATTAATACTATCAGCGCCTAATCAAGAGATACAAGGCATATCTTCACACTTCTATCAACTATATTTTGTTGTTATTGGTGGCTCTTTTATTTTCCATCTGATATATGGTGCGATGGCTGGATATATTTCAGGAAGGACGACAGAACTAGGAATATTCACAAAGACGAAGACGATAGGCAAGGTCGGTGCAAAAGGAGTTTCACCATAAAATATTCTTTCTTGGTGTATTCGATGATGATGTATATAGATACACCTAAAATAATAATAATAATAAAATAAAAGTCAAGACTTTGATAGGTACAATACAGCGGGGTTTTAAATAATATTGGTATACATAAGGAATAAGAAGGTAAAAGGTCTTGACTATGCATATCTTGTTCAAAGTATATGGGATCATGAAAATAGTACATCAAAACAAGTAACAATAAAATATCTTGGAAAAACATCAGACATAAATCTAGAAGATATACCTGATGAATATAGAAATGATCCAAAAATTATTGCTTTTATCTCTACCTATGGCTATACGCATAAAGAAAAAGAAAAAGTGATTCCTAAACTTCAAAAAGAAATATTTGAATTATGCATGCAATGCAATACAGACGGCCTTGTCAACACATACAAGGAATATTCAAAGTTATTTTATTTGGTTGAGTTCTATGATAAACTACTAAAACCAGTATTATACAAAATTGGGGATTTATGGAAACAAGGGAAATTGGATGTAGCAACCGAACATGCCTCTACTAATACTGTCAATAGCTTTGTAAAAGTAATAGAGGAACAAGTATCTCATAAAATTAATACAGCAACAAATGTATCTAAAGCATTATTGCGTTCGTCTATCTGCAAGATTATGATTTGCACACCAGAAGGTGAACTACATAATGTAAGCTGCAATATGATGGAGTCACTCCTTGTTAGAAGAGGGTACAAGGTTTACAATATCTCGCCATCAGTACCTGCTGATTCTGTCATTAGTTATATAGAAAATATAGAACCGGACATAATTCTTATTTCTGTAACTAATCCAGATAATATCAAAGCGGCTGAAAGATTAATCAAACAAATTGTGTTAAAGTTTGATAATGAAGATAATCAAAATAATAATAAACATAATAAAATACCCATAGTCGTAGGCGGTTTAGCATTTTCAGATTATCCTGAAAATTATCTAAAAGAACATGAGATGGTTTTGATGATGCAAAATGCATCTTTTGAAGAGATTATAAAACTAATTGATTTTTCAACTACTAAAAACACCAATAAGTAAGGATGTTGACAAGTGATATGACAAGTTTGCGTTCTAACGGACTAACTACGTAATTCCTAATATTGCAGCATCAGCACAAGTATACAATAACAATGAGTTCAAATTCAAGTGTGTTATAATACAAAAGGAATATTGTGATTAATAAGAATATGATTCAATATTTGATAGATAGTGATATACCCATACGATTGGCCTGTCTATCTACTTCAGATTGGCCGGCAGTTGTCTCATTATGGTATGTATACAGGGGTGAGAAATTCTATTGTGCTACGCAAAATACAGCCAAGATCGTAAAATATCTAAGATGTTCTCCAAAATGTGGCTTTGAGATTGCAGGAGATCGTTTTCCCTATCGTGGCATTAGAGGATATGGTAAGGCATCAATACTAAAGGATAAAGGCGAAGATATTCTTCGCCTGTTAGTACAAAAATACTTCAAGGGAAAAGAAACTTCAAGATTATATAAATTATTGTTGTCAGAAAAACATCTGCAAGACGAGGTTGCAATTGAAGTCGCACCAGTCAGTATGTTTGAATGGGATTATAAGGAGAGAATGAGTGATTCAGTATAATTATGACTGCGTCAATAGTAAGCATTTAAATTTAAAACATCAAGGGGTCTGAAGATTACAGGAATAGCCACAATATTGCGCGGAAGTGACTACGTGAAGATTGTGCCTCTTAAAAAATCAAGCTGGGGGACTTGAAGGCTGAAAGATCTGTGAATTTGCATTATACGAACAATGTAAGGTACTTGTAAACGGTGACGGCACTCTGACTTCATAGGGAGAACGTGCAATAAATTGCATAAAAGACGGTACGGTATTATTCGACGCTGGTACCGATGTATTACATATACCACCTGATCAAGCCTTTGGTGTACTCGCTTTTCTTGCCACAATGACAGGGTGTAGTAATATAGTTAACTTTAATCATTTGACTCTTGCCATGCAGAACGACATCCGTAACTTCCATAACATCGAATCTATCATTATAATTGTGGTGTTTGGGCGAACCTGAGGCAATTGCTAAATGTATTCGTGAGCAGAAGCTGTTTATAGTTTGTATTTTAGCAGATCTATTTTAGCTCATAGTATTCGCGTGATTGTCAAAAAATGCAACAGGTGACAGGTAACGCAAAAAGTCCACCAGGGTTTGATATCGGTTTATCCCAAGCTAACAATGATCCGTCGATCTTATACGCTCGTATTTCAGCATCACCAATCAATTTTGTCCAAAAGGTCATCTAGTGTCCTCATATTAATCAACTGTAATCCGTTCTAGATCACGACAATACCTTTTTCCACGTTCAGTAAGCCGAATCATATCGTTAGGCAGGATTTCAAAATATTCGCTGTATGTCCGATACCTCTCGATGAACCTGTCTATATATTCCCTACTCAGAAAAGCTGGGAAGCTTGATTGCCATACATCGGTTATACTCCACGGTTCTGGTTTACCATTTCTCTCAGAGTCTCTTTGCCTTTTACAAAGTTCATCCATTAGTCTCTCTCGTATAATTCCTTCGTCTTTTACTGGGTCGTCAATAGCAATTGGGATATCTGCCATGATTTCTTACAATAATGTCCGTAGCTTATAAACCTCAACAGAAATATTATTATCAGTCATTCTTTATACTTCTCTGTGTAGTTCTCGTTGCATTTCCCCGAACACACCTTCAGCTAATTCGATTTGATCGGATCTCCTTGCCCAGAGGAATGTTTTAACAATATACCCAAATACCACTGCAACTGCTGCGCTAGAGATAACCTGTGAGATATCGACGACCATCTTCCAGTCGATTTCATACATCCCTCTTCGATATCTCTCTCTTTAATGGGATAGGTTTATTCTAACGTCCGAACATAGAGATTCGTTCAGAAATACTTCAGAGATGACAATCAAAGCCTAGGACTTGACGAATGGCCACCTACTTGTTAGGTGATAATACCATTGCTAAGAGGATTTAAAGAAATAACGCTGATAGAATTGATAGCCAATTGGAGTAAAAACCGGATTTATTTCAAAGATTTGGCACTATCATGTAGCTGACTAGCTAAGGAGGACTTTCGAATTTCTAGATTGGTAGATTTAACTTATCGCAAAAAATGCACCAGGTGACAGGTAACGCAAAAAGTCCACCAGGACCCCAAAAAGTGATATAATTTTATTGCAATTATTTCATTTCGTTGTCAGCATCAGCTCCAGATATCTTGCTCCATCACCCGAGTGATGCGGTTTGCATGTTAGTATAAAAAGAGATAGTCATAATCTTCGTTTTCAACAAGGAAATTGAGTGATGTCTGCTAATAGCAGAGGCTCGTCTACGAATCATAGCTGTCCTATCAATGCTGGTTAACGTCGTACGGCCCATTCTTCAGTATGCGAATATCCATAGATTCATTGATAGAGCTACCCAAATGCTTACCAGTCATACCATCGATGAGCTGTCCTGCCCCTTCAATAAAACAAAAGGTTGGAGGGCTGCAGATCCAATCATTGTTGCTGAAGGGAATCACTGTATAGTGCATGCTGCCTTCGACATTGATAGGAAAATCATAACCCCAGCCAGAGGAGACCCACTGCCCGCTCGGCGCTTTATCATACCCGTTCTGTCTGACGGTAAAGTTGTCGAGCCATTGCAACGAACCGTCAGGCTTCTGATATGTGCCTACTTTATGTGCGTTCTCAAAGCTATAGAGGTTAACCCGCGCACCGTTGTCGAACCTGAAGGAAGCCCACTCCCATGCTTGGGTCTTAAAGTCTCCCCATTGTCGGTCAACCCAGCCTTGCCCTACAACATCAATAGTCTTGTTAGTTCCCGATTCATTCGTATAGCTGAGCTTACCTGAGATAATAAGACGAGGAAGTGAATAATAGAAGCTTACGTTTCCAGGAATTGCCTGCTGAAGAAATCCCTCCTTGTTAAATGCTGCGTCCTTTGCCCACATCACTTGATTACCACCTTGCATATTCAAATCAAATGACATCTTTGGGGATTTTAACACCGCTGTCAGGTTCTGGCCATTAAAGCTCCATGAACCTGTATATTGAGGAGTGGTATAGCTCAGAGTATTGCTCTTTGAGTTCCAGATCGCTTTCGGATCAACTATAGCAGCATCGCTATTAAAAGTGTGAAACCCTGTATCATAGTTGCTTAATTTCACAATAGGCGAAATAATCGTTGCATTGGGCCCCAACTTTGGAGCGAACTCAGGTGCCCCCTTTACTATTGGAACGTCCTTGCCATCGTATTTGAAAATTGTGCTAAAAAGCATGTATCGGTTACCTGACGCATCATGCAGCAAAGCAGTAAAATACCACCACTCCTGTGACGTTGTCGTCTGGGCTCGATGCGGTTGCCATTCTGCCTTCGCCGAACGATGGGTCATGTTTTGAGTATCATAACTAAGATCAGCAGTCGAAGTATTATGAACATTAGAGGGTTTGTGAACGGCTGCAGTTGCTATAGTCTGACTGTGTTGCGCTGGGGATGTATTACTAGCGCCTATTGTTAATAATATAGATACAGAAAGTATTGTTGCAATATGGAGACGTGATAACCAGTAATCATCAGAGTCTGCAACTATCAGAGTCTGCAACTCACAAATTCCGAGCATAATGTCAACCCAAATTTATGCATTAATCATGAAGTAGTTAGTAAGTATAAAAGGATATTCCAAAATTATACTGAATGTTTTACTATATCTTCATTAATCTTCTGAAACATAAACCTAAAATGTTCGAATCTTCCTATTCTGTGCATTAAAATCATGGAATACAATATCTTTAATAAGAGCAATCTACTTCAATCTTGTTTACGATTAAGAAACTCTTATTTTCACGCAAAGATTAACAGAATTTTGTTATATTTTATCGATCCCTGATAGAGATTCTAAATTCATTAATATTCCGATAAGGAGTAACATACAATGTATAAAATCAGCAAGTTAAGTCTTATGGTGATATTAGCAATAGCTATAGCCACTATGATGATTCCCGGTGCACCTGTGGCTTTTGCATCTAATCATCACCACCACTACAACCACGTGACAATCCATCAGGAGATTATACAAGCAAATGCCTGTGATAAAGGAGCCTCTTGTCATAACACAGCACAAAACAACGCTTCAGTTGATCTGCCACACCACAGCTCGAATAATGTCCATATTAGTCAACAGATCGACCAAGCAAACCTTTGCAGCGGCCAAGGGACAAGCTGTAGTAACACAGCACAAAATAATGCTAGTGTAAGCTAAGAAATGGAAAACTACTTACACCATTCTTTTTCTTCGTGTTGACATAATGATTGATTGCTGCTTTTGGCCTGACGAGAATGGCAAGAAATATAGACAATGATATACGAAACTGGGGAGTAAATTTGTCAGTGCTTATCCCCTGTCTTGTGATTTTGTCTGTATCATTGATGTTTTTTTCGACCCCAGCCATTTCTACAATATATACTGCTCACCTACAACAAGCAATCGCAGAGACTAGTAATGCAACTACTACAAAACCATCCAGTGGTAATTCATTCCTAACATACGAAAATAATTCTACCTTAGGAATAAAAATACAGTATCCAACTAATTGGCAAAGGATAGAGTCTGAAGATAATGTTCATGGTGTCTTGTTCCTCTCACCGTCAGAAAGCAATTCAGACAGATTTTTGGAAAGTTTTAGCGTATCTAGCAGCAGCCTTTTTAACAGTAATAATAATAATGTAGATGAATTATCTAGGCGAGCTATAAGTGAGCACATTGAACATTTGTCAGATTTTCAGCTCGTTTATACAAAACTAATTACAGTTAAAGATAGCCCTGCCTATATGTTGGTGTATAAGTATACAGATCTGGTGTTTGGAAAAGCGATGGCAATGGATATTGGAATGACAAATGGTGATAAGGTATATGTCCTTTCATATCTTGCAGAGCCAGCAAAATTCTTGTTTTACCTGCCAACAATACAAAAGATGATTGATTCATTTGAGATACCGAACATTGTAAATCGCTTCGTTGAACGCTCTGTAACAACCTGCTGCATCTATGTGTTCTGAAAATCTTGAAGCAATCATCAACCTTGATTGTCTTTCCATAATGTTCCAAAGATAAGCGGTTCCTGGATAGGATCTGTGGGTAAGGCAGCACATGCACCGATATCACTAAAGGGCTCTGTCAAGTCTTTGTCGTCAGTTTAAAGTTTCGCTAACAATTATGCTTAATGCTTATAAGAACAAGAATTTTACAATAATTCAATTGGATAATAGCCTAGTCGAAGACCCAAAGGAAAAAAGGGCGCGTTTTCTTTTAGAATTCGAAAACCCATATAAATGCGAAAAATGTGGAGAACGATTTAAAAAGAAAAAGCAGTTGCGAGAACACAAGGAAGAAGTCCATTCATACTGAACACACGAGGACCAACTTTAAGGTAAGTATCTCTCTCTGCCGACTACTTATAATGAATGCTTCTTTACATCTTGGACAGTATCAATAACAACTAACGAGCTAACATATAATCGACTTTATTCGTTTTATCAATAATTCATTTTCGATCGGCTTCCGAATGATGCAATTTTCTTCAAAGTTAGGATATGTTTGCTTCCTAAACTCATAATGGGTATCTTCAGTGGCCGTCAAGAAACAAATTTTAACTTTGATATCAAATTTCCTAATTTCATTGCATAAACCAAACCCATGCATTCCTGGCATTTTTACATCAATAAGGAGACGAAAAAATCCACCTACATGGATTTCAATGTATTTCTCTATGTCGTTCTTGATGTTGATTCTAGACCATACTTCTTAAGTGTCTGAACTGTCTCGTCTACATCTTTGAGTGTCTTTGACTTTCTGCCAATTCTAATAAGACCTCGCATGCTTTTTCGATTAAGCTCTCTTAGTACTCCGTTTGCAATATACAACGCCAGTTCCTCATCTTGCATTCCTTCTTTCTTCAGCCTCTGTACTGGGATTGCCTTAAACTCGTCGTCACTATATTCACTGAGGAAATATTTCTCGAACCTATCAAATAGTGGCTCTAGTATATCCTCTTTCTTGTTTGCAGTAACGAAGACTCATGCATCAAGATGTATATCGTAACTTTCTGATTTCGTAGTCTTGGTTAGTCTCCCACTTTCCTTTAGATTAAGCAGTGCTTGTTGATCCTAACCGCTAAGCTTGTCTATCTCGTCCAGTAACATGAATTTGGGCCTGCTGTTGTATAGTTTTTTAAATATGCCGGCTTGCTGCCATAACTTCAGTCTATTAGCAATGAGTGATCTGGAAATACTGTGTGTATCTTTCTTAGAAACTCGCTTTTGCCGCATCCAGGAGGTCCAACTAATAAAATTCCTATTGGACTGTGTGACATCAATGCTTTGACAATCTCTAGTTTTAGATCCTCATACCATACTATTTCATCAAATATTGTCAGATAGTCTTCTTGATTTACTGGTTTGCGCGTTGATGTAGGTTCTTCATACGTAGTAGTACATCTGCCATTGCTACAACTTTGACTCAATGGAGTTGTTTTAGATTTTTCTGGATCAAGTGGATAAAACGTATATCCGTCTGTGTTTTGATACCATCCACCTCCAATGTTTATGATTCCTTTTGGTAAAGGCTTTTCTGTCATTCTTTTGATTAGTCTGCTGATTTTGTTGGTCATCTGTACATCAACAATCTAACTAACCTTTCATGAATCCTATTGCAAATCCGAACGCCAGGCTTCCAGTTATGGAATGCCAAAGTTTGATATCGAAACTCAAAGCCCAATTCCTGAATAGTGTGATGTCTTAAAGTTTTTATCAATATATCGCGCAAATATTTGTTTACTCCATCAGGTGTTGATACCTTGTGTATCTATTCCAAAAGGACCCAGCAGCGCCATAAGATAAACAAGAATATTCTTTTATACTCCTAGTCGCTGCTCGCATGCCATTCTGAACCATTACTCTTATTGAATTTCTTTGAATTAAAGACGACGTCTAAGTACTTTTGCGACCACTTTTGGGAGTAGCCCTTTGTCCATCGTTGAACTGCAAGGGTACTACTAACTATATAAGCAATGTTGCTTACAGGACGTTAATGAGTTTGTCTAAGACAAAAAAAACGCCAAAAAGCAGTTTGGAAATAATATTAATAATAAAATAAATCATATTAAAAGCCCTTTCCTAGTGTGCTTACCGCTAGTATGCCTAGGAATTATTCTCGTTGGACCTATAATAACAACCTCCATACAAATCGATAAGGCTTATGGCAAAGAACAAACAGCATTAGGATATGTGAACGTGGCCAGCCAAGTGTCATTACCGGCAAGCACACCAAGTACAAAACAGCTAATAAATCAGGTCGCACAACAACCTATAGTTGTAAATCCAGGAACACACAAAGCTCAGATCACTCTAACACTACAGCAACTAGCTACACAGATTACTCGCACAGGAGGAAGTGCTAATGCTAAACAAATTATTAACCAAATTGCAGCTCAGGTTGCAAGGAATCCTAAAAGTCCATAATCACAATCAATAGTCCAGTTAGCAAGACAGATAGAATCAGGGAATGCGGGTACCGTGAATCAAGCTGTTGATCAAGTGGCTGTCCAATCGGTGGTCAGCGGGGGTGCTGGAAATGTAGTGCAGGTGCTGGTGCAGCAGGCTATTCAACAATCTATTAATCAGCAAATATCTCAAGTAGCGGAGCAGACAGTAGTTAAGAATCCGGGAGTAAGACAGTCAGATATAGAACAAATTATTCATCAAGTGGCTCTTCAGACTGCGAACAAAGGAGGAAACACAGTACGTGTATTAAGTCAGATTCTTGACCAGTTTTCTAGGGAAAGGTACAGTGGACAGGCATCACAGTCAATAGTACAACTCGCGAGGCAACTAGAATTGGGAGATGTCGGTACTGTAAATCAAGCTATCACCCAGA
>QHBN01000092.1 GCA_003176995.1 Candidatus Nitrosopolaris wilkensis | reverse complement strand
CATTAGCAAAATATCAAATGGTCTAATTTTTGGCCTTCTCGCAGGCTCTGCTGTTTTTATCATCTTCTTTGTACCTTTACAGCAATTTATCTTAGCTCCTGAGATTGCCCATACGATGTCGAAGATGATGTTTATGAGCCAACAAGAAGCAGCGCGTCATATCTCTAGTAACTTTCTAAATATTCTAGTTGGTTCAGCTGTAATGCATCTGGTTTTTGGAGTTACTCTCGGGATAATTTCATCATTTCTGTCAATAAAATTTGGGAGTAGATACAGATGTCCCATACACGATATCTCATTTTCTAGGATTGACTCATATCAAAAACATGAAGAGCTTGTTCATGGAGAAACTCCAATTCGACAACAAAGTATACTAATTTTAGGAGGTGGATTCGCTGGAATAGAGGTTCTTCGGCAGCTTCAAAAAGCTTTTCAAGATGACGTAAGTGTTGATATCACACTAGTAAGCAGGGATAACTTCTTTCTCTTTACGCCAATGCTTCCAGAAGTATCGTCTGGTATGATTGAAACAAGACACATCGTAACACCAATTAGAACTTTTTGTAACAGAGCCAAGTTTTACGAAGCAAATATAGAGACAGTGGATCTAGAAAATAAGCAGGTTCTAATTACCCACGCAGTAGGAAAGGAAACTGATCCAATTGCCTGGCGAAGCCACGCATTGAAATACGATTACCTCGTTTTAGCACTTGGTGGTGAAACAAACTTTTTTGGAATGACTGAAGTAGCTAAACACGCATTCACCATGAAAAGCATAGATGATGCCATAATACTGAGAAATCATGTCATAAATATGTTAGAGCAAGCAGACGTTGAAAGTGAAGACGAGGAACTCAAAAGAAGCTTGATAACATTTGTAGTTGTTGGTGGAGGTTTCTCTGGTGTAGAAACTGTTGGAGAATTAAACGACTTTGTACGTGAATCTATAAGACACTATTATCACAACCTAGAGGATAAAGATGCGAAAATAATACTTGTCAATTCTGGTAGAAGGATTCTGCCAGAAGTCACTGAAGACTTGGCTGAATTCGCTTTGCAAGAGATGAGAAAAGATGGCGTTGAGGTAATATTGAATACTCGTCTTGTAGGAGCCGCACGAGACAAGGTGAATTTAAACAATGGTGTCACTATATCATGTAATACACTAGTCTGGACTGGTGGAATATCTCCTGATCCTCTCATCAGAAAGCTCGCATGTGATCATGACAAGGCTGGTAGAATACTAGCTAATAATCATTTAGAGATCACGGGCTGCAAGGATGTGTTTGCTATTGGTGACTGTGCCTCTATAGAAGATCCCAGAACAGGAAATCCCTATCCTCCAACAGCACAACATGCGCTAAGACAGGCAACGGTAGCAGCAAATAACTTAATTTCAGTCATTAATGGAAGGAGTGTTGCTGATGTCGAAAAGATGATATTCAATTACAAAACAAAGGGAATGATGGCTTTGATCGGAAAAAGGAATGGTGTCGGGATTTTGTACGGACATAAGGTTCATGGCTTTACAGCTTGGTGGCTTTGGCGTTCATACTATTTGGGAAATCTTCCAACGGTAGAAAAGAAATTAAGAGTGGTAGTAGATTGGTTCATAGATCTCTTCTTCAAACGCGATGTAACCCGGCTCAAGACTCTTAGTGTGGAAAGGTCTATAGAAGATCGTGCCAAGCAACCAGAAGTTATTAGATGATGGTTAAGATTAAGTGACTAATTCTAAGAAATGATTTTAGGATTATGTAAATTACTCTCAGAGACTATTTAATTTGTTAAAATCAAGTTCAAGGAGTACGGCTTTCCATACTTCCCGAGGGAGGAATTCCTATATTTGCGCCACGGTGAGAGCTGCCTCACGTGCTTTGAACGAAAACTTTTACATTAGATATTTGTCTACCCACCAATTGCGTTCATTGCCCTGGGTCTCTTCCACATCTCCTTTACAAACGGCATGTATGCTACTCCCGCAGGCTTCTTCAAAACGCAGTCAACAATACGTGTTGCCAGCTGCTCATTTGTACACCCATCTCTTATAATCTGTTTTAAATCATAATAATTTGTGTCGAAAAGACAAGTGAGTAGTTTCCCATCTGCACTAAGTCGTATTCTGTCACAGTCATCACAGAAGGGTTCAGTCATTGGTGTTATGACCCCAAGTTCACCTCTGCCATCTTCAAAACCCCAATGAGTTGTTGTATCAGCTGGTTGCCTCCCTAGTGGGATAATTTTGTGGTGTCTAGAAACAGTTGCGATAATATCTTTTCCACTTACCATTTTATCTGGGCTCCAGATTCCTATTCCATCTAATGGCATAAACTCAATGAATTTTACCAAAAGGTTCCTGTTCCTTGCAAATTCAAGTATGTCGATGATTTCATCGTCATTATAACCACGAATTGCAACTGTGTTTATTTTTATAGGATAAAGACCGGCATCGGAAGCTGCATCTATGCCTTCTAAAACCCTAGATAAGAGTGCCTTCTCACCTGATATCCTTTCAAATCTGTCGGGGCGGAGACTGTGAAGGCTAACTGTAATACCTTGTAATCCAGCTTCTCGCAATTCCTTAGCTTTCTCAGCCAAAAACCATCCGTTCGTTGTCATGTCAACCGTTTTCAAGCTATTTATAGATCGAAGCGACCTAACAAGGTCCTCGATTCC
>QHBN01000091.1 GCA_003176995.1 Candidatus Nitrosopolaris wilkensis | reverse complement strand
TTTCCAGTCTACTGGATTGACTCCTGCAGCATGAATTTTAACAACAACTTCATTATCATCTTTGATTTTAGGTTGGGTATTTCTTCGATTTTTAGTTGGTCAGAGTTCCATAAGAATGAATACGAATTGCTTTCATTTCAAAAAGCCTACGCAATTAAAGAAATTAAATATATCGTAAATCCAGGTTGAATAAATTATCTTCATTGCTTCACGTCTCTTGTTTTTTTAAGAATATTAAACAATCTGAAAGAAAGAGGAAGACCAAAAATAACGAACTAAAAGGATTACTAAATCCCAAGTTTCAAAAACAAAAATCTAGAATAAAGTAACCTAATGCATCGTAATAACTAGCATAGATGAATACCAATCAGCTGTTAATTTATGAGCCATTGCACTCATTAGGTCACCTGATTTTATATTGGAGTCTGCATGTTCCTGTTCTTCTTTGATTTTCTGAATGAAATATTCGCGTTGACTTATTTGTTTTTGCTTAAATATATCGTCCATTGTTTTTTGAAATTTGCTTAAGTCACCAGATATTTTTTCAGTAAGTTTACGGCTTAGTTCATCTTGTTGTGCTTGTATTTCACGCATCTCATCATTAGACATTAGTACATCTTCAAGCTATCATATTTTTAAAGATTTCCTAGAATGGTCATCATATTTCTAGCCTCTATCTGAGTTTCCATGGCAGTGCGAAATTTGACCATATCTTCATAAATATCCCCAATCTAGTTTTTACATGAAGTCTGCCGCCATTTCTTATTAGGACTGAAGCAGGTGTGGACTAAATCTTATATTGGTGAAATTAATATCCTGGGGTTCAAGGACGCATCATGATGACACGGTTTCTTGCACCAGGGGCAGTTCCTTCTATCTGTGTTATTACAACCACAAATATGATGTTCGATAAAGCCTTTTGAAGCCGATGTAGATTCTTTAGTACCGCTACAAAATGGACATATAGTGTTAGGGGTTCCAGATGATCCTAGGCCACCACAAATTTCACATGTTTTCATTCCTCCAATTCTATATCGATACTATTGATAAACTCTTTGTTGTGCTCATTAATTATCATCTCCGGTTTATCATCGGTGATGTCTAAATAATTTTCTTAAACCGGATGTAGTGCTAAATCCCTCGTGTGAAAATACGCAAAGCAGCAGTAAGTAGCAGCAGAAACAACAAAGTAATAAGGGAATTGTGGCGGTAGCAGCAAATAACAGCAATAAGCCTGAAGGGAATATCATACGATGATCATATACTAGATAACTTGGTTTTAATTAGGTCAGAAAAGCAGAAAGCATAGAGATATACAACCAGGGAAAAACTGTTCGTCAAATTGCTCAATTTGTGCATATGTCGTTTGCAGATATTTGTTTTATCATAAGGCTGGATACAGGTGAGGACGAAGAGCTAAACAGAATTAGAATGTCAAAGGCTTCACAAGCCTTGAAGCTGCTTGAAGGCAATTCTCCAGTACAAGTTGCTATCAAACTAGACATTGAAACTGAGGAGGTAGATAGACTGTAAAGTGAATATTGGAAACTATGAGATCTACACAAAATACATGAAATATATGCCGAGTTCAAAGACAATATCTTTTCTTTCGTCAAGCTATATCGACATACCAAAAAAGAAGGTATGACGCCACAACAAGTAATTGATGCATTAAAGGTTGCTGAAGAGATACCAAATTTAGAAGCCGAACGTCAACGCATCGAAGATGATATTGACGTGGATGGACCCAAGATATTTGAGTTGAAAAGACGAAAAGTATCCTCAGCCAATGACTTAAGATCCATTCTAAAAGAGGTAGAATCTGGGCGAGAATATAGAAACAATCGATTAAAATCTATTCAATAAGAGTTAGAATTGGCGAGAGAACATGCAAACAATGAGCTTAAACTTGAACAAGGGGAGTTAGATAGACAAAAGGCATCATTAGCGAGTGAGGTAGATAAATAAAGAATTCTTAGTCAATGAGTAGCAACTGCACAGGAACACGCAATAAATGAGCTTAATAATTTCAAAGAATGTTTACTCGCACTAAGAGACGCAGATAATCAGTTAAAATTCATAGAAGTAGACAAGCTAAAGCTGGAAGAACAGCGATTAACTAGCCGCCTTCAACGGCTAGAGAATAAAGAACGACAAGGGCAATATGTTCAACGACCTCAATCAGCACCACAATTAGTATCCCAATAAGAGAGACCTGATCTATTGGAGCAGGGCCAGGAGATACTAGCAATACCAGTAAATATGTAATAACTGGGACAGGAATGTGAAGAGATAATGCGCCATGGAGTACAGGATAAAATGGAGCATATCCGGCTTGGTTCATGAATTCGAAAGTCTGAAAGACATTTGATCGAGCTATTAATTTAAAAAATCCAAGGTTGGAATGCTGACTTTGCGGCTCCAGTCACACTTACACTTTGAATATGATTATGATTATTATGATTACGAGGCGATCTGAAGATTGAGGATTCTAATTCCTTGAGCTCTATTACTCGAATATTATAAATCCCTTCTTGTCAGCCTTAATATCAAAGTGAAATTTCAAATCACAATTTATTTCATCAAATTTATACATAATAAATACCATCTACATGTCAGGGGCGACCTCTAAAATTGTCAATAGAAACTGGCATATCCTGCATTCGGCATAGGCGTGCCATTAGCAGTTTTGAGGTTTCTGTCTTGTCTAAAGGGGACTAGAAAATGCTCTAAAGTGCAGGCAGAAGGAAAGCGCAAAAGACCGATTGAGATAAACGCTGCGTGAGATCTTCTTAAGCAAATGAGGAAGCGATTTGAAATAGACGATAGATCTCACACCGCTAGAATCTAAACTGCAGAGTAGTATTGAACATAATAACAAATAAAACTCGAAGGGAGATGTGATGGAAAGCGATCACGAGGCACAACGATCTCAAGGACATGGATACCCGACTCCTGTTTATTGACCTTATTGGTTATGAGTGTTTCGCGTGCCATAGTAGTAATATTGTGGTCTTGGTTCGGATGGCAAGATAGTTGTCTCTGATATTGCAGAAGCTTATGATACAGGCTCAATAAGAAACAGGCGACGTTGCTCTATAGATCCAGAGTTCCCAAGAAACCACCACAACGTTTAGGTACTGACCGTAGAAGAATCTAGGGGAATTCGACTGACACTCTTGAAATTGTATTTCCTGATATTATTTCCTGCGCCACTCGCTTATCATCTTGGAAATAATCTAATAGAAGATCGCCATTCTGCGCGTTCCTTGTAATAATAACTCTGGATGCTTCAGGATACGGCAATTTTTTATTGTCCGACTTTTCCCCTACACTCAGGGCAGTTCTTTTTTGATCGATTAATTCTATACGGAGAGCTGATATCATTGTTGCTGTATCTGTCCAATAATATTCCCTAAGCAGTGTTTCATTTTGTCCAAACATTAGTAATAAATAAATAATAATCCGTATAAAACCCACTACTGTCCTTTTATTTGATTACTTCCCTCCAATTAATTAAATCAAGAATGTTTTTGGTAGCAAGTAAAAACATACTGCTTAGGCATAGCATTTGCGATTACTAATCGGTGCGCGCAGCATTCTTGTTAATTCCATGACCGAGGCCAATCAAATTTATTGTATATACTTTTAAATACAAAGTAAAGCAGCCTTATGTTCTCACTCTTTGTAAGCAAAAGTGCTGATTTCTCATCAACGCAGCTGAGTACAATAGTAATACCGGTAGAAACAGACTATAATACATGTGGAAATCAAAAATCAAGTCTAACATCTATATCATAGGAATGGTAGTCGGATTAGTCTTAATCGGTATTCTCTTTGTATTGCCGCTGCATGAACGGTGGTACTAGCAACTCGTCTAGATTTAACCGGCTACTAATTTTTTGTGAATTCTATGCGCATTTTGTTGTAATGGTCCTTTTTCGTCAGAGCTTTTTGTGATTATTGTATAGTATAAGGAGATAGTAACGACAGCATTTTTCAAAAAGAAATAAGAACACAAGACTGAGTAGTACAGGCTGTTTGACCAGACTCTTGTTAACTTATCCCATACCCTGGGGTACGTTGAAGTCTGTGAACTTGATCATGGGAAATTGGAGTTAATTCTATTGTGTCGCTGTGGCAGCTAGGACATTTAATAACTGTGTCATAGAATAGCAATGATTCACACCAGAAACACGATCTACCTGTCAGGTCTTGTTTGTAAATAAACCTCAGTTTGTGAAGGTGTTTCTCTTTTTTGGTTAAATTTGCCGTGGCGCATTTTTAATTGATGAAAAATTATCTCGATTTTTTCTATAATTTTTTTAGTAACACTGTATCATCTAACACACCTATCTCGAGTGCTAAGAGTGTGCCAACAAATCCAAACGCTGAGTAGATCAGATATTCAAACATACAAGGCTACCGAGGGATACTAATTTACCTTAATAAGGAAGGTTTTTGATAAATCATACATACTGCTTACTGCTCGTGCTGGCAGGCAGCGTAGCTTTAATCCCTTCGTCGACGGCCAATTCAGGTTTTTCATGCAAAATATTACTTGTCTTTGGAAATGTATACATATTTTTCAAATTCATCTTTGTCGATAACAATGTGTTATTTGAATGTCTGTCTTTAAACTCTTCAAATTTCAAATCTGATTTACAAAATTATTGAATTACATCGAATATATTTTAATGGTCACATTGGGATCTTGCTATATTTGCTATGATACCACACGAATTCTTTACCGACCAATTTAGCCGACGTGCTCTCGTATTGTTGCCATGCGTCCTTAAACGAGAACAGGACGTTTCTACAGGTTTTTGATGTTGACATCCCACGGGGAGTGCTTACAAATGGATGATACAGCCAACATTTTGGATATTAAACATTAGGGATACCGATTATTACAGATACAGTACTTATCAATTGTTAAATATTATATCCAACAGCCTTATATCTTTCAATCATCTTAGACCATAGGTGTTAGAAAATATAGCATATTTAGGGCTCGGCTTTGCAACTGTCTTCCTTGCACTTGAAGCAGCTTGGCACTTTACGGCATGCAAAATTCATGACAAATCAATAAAGCCCTGTATGTTTAAGCAGGTAAAGTTAGCTTTATTGAGTGTATAGCAAATAGGTAATCCGGACAGCGGGAGAACAAGGAAAAAAAGAAAAAAATGGTGTAGAATGATGGGAAAGGAGGCTATCGACCAATAATTATGTCAACGAGGATTCTCATTGTTGACGATGAACCTGGGACCCAGGAGCGCTGGAACAAAGTGGATTCAAAGCTGACTCGAATGAATATTCTCCCATCACTTTGGAGAATTTTGAGTCTCATCTTTAATGAAGAGCTGAGAAGAAGGATAGATGAATTTATCAATGGTACCACCACTATACATAGAATTTAGCTTAGCTTACTTTTTTACTTCCTACTTAGAAGCAAATAACATAGAATTTGCGAAAGGACTGATTACATGCAAATGAAATTTTTTGAAGATACAAGAAATCTATCTTATGGTGCCGTTACTGTAAGAGAGAAACAACGATTTTGGAAAAAACTCTTAATTATAGACGATGAACCAGATATTACTGTCACATTCAAGTTAGGCATAGAAAGTAGCAATAATGATGCTAGCAACGACAATAAGAAAATTGAGGTTTATCCATATAATGACCCGTTAGTGGCACTATCCGAATTCAAACGAGACTTTTATGATCTGCTATTGGTAGACATTGATCTGCCACATCTGAACGGATTTGAATTATGTGAAAAGATTTTAGAAATAGATATCAATGTCAGGGTTTGCTTCATGGCTTCAGGAGAAATAAATCTGGAAGCCTTAAGAGAAATTTATCCAACATTAAGCTTGGGATGTTTTCTCAAAAAGCCAGTGACGATGGATTATTTGGTTAAACGAATTAAGGCAGAATTGGATTGAGTTCAGATTCATAGCTAGACTTCTCGGATATAACACATGGTAAAAGACTAATTCGTGTTGACCTTTATGACATGCTCGAATGCTAATAAGTTCTTTTGTTGTCTTTCAATTTCGTTACAAGAAACAGACAATTATCTGAGATTGTACCCAGATTCAGTAATCTATATCTGCAACTACCAGAATGTAAACAGATCAGGAATGAAGACGACATGCCAATTTTGAATGGATTGGATGGAGAACCATAGTGATCATGAACAGGACGACGAGAGGCGTGTAGAGTTAGTTGTCGACCTGGCTACGAAGGATAAATTCTAAAATTCTCTTAAAAATCACACTCTTGGTTATAATAGAAATTATTTTAATTGTTGCTAGTTTCGGCGTGCTAACATATTTTCAGTCTCAGCAATCATCATTGGGAAATTCAATTAATATTGCTGGCAAGAATCGATATCTTACTTCCAATCTTTTATTACAAACTGAAAAATATCTGTATGGATTATCATCCGATATCTCTCAACTAAAAGTTGCTATGAATAACTTGGAATCAAATATCATAGCCCTGAAACAAGGAGGAATGGTTTCATGTACAGATCTAAAACCTCTTCCTTCAAACTTTTTTGATCTCTGGAATATTGTTGATGGAAGATGGAATGGTTTCAAAACTTATGTTACTAATAAACTGCGTACATCACCTCAAGCGAGAACCACTACGGACCAGTCACTAACAAGGAAAGGATTCGAATCGATGGCATCCAACTTGATTGAATCTTCTGATAAATTGGTTACACTGCTAGGACAGCTAACAGAGAAGAATTCTCAGAACCTCATACTATTACAAATCCTGTTTGCGATTCTAATTATTGGCATTCTAGTGTTAATCTTGTATCTTGTATCTTGTTGCAAGAATGCTTAGGCCAATATTTGCTCTGACTCAAGCAACGTCTAAAGTAAAAAAGGGGAACCGTTATGTTTCAGTCAAACAAAAAGATACTGACGAACCTTCTGTTCTTAATGAATCTTTCAATTCCATGGTAGGTTCTATAAAAGACTACACTAAAAAACAGAATGAATTAACAAAGCAACCTGAAGCAGCAAACGAGGACCTGAGATACAAAGATCAATTAAAAGATGAATTCATTAATGTGGCAGCACATGAATTGCGTTCCCCTATACAACCAATACTAGGCTTATCAGAAATTCTTCGGTATGGAAAAAAAAGGAGGAGAGAGTAACAGCAGTAAGCTCAGCAAGGAAGACGAGCAAGTCCTTGACATCATCATTTGAAATGCGAGGAGGCTGCTACGACTCGAACAAAACATCTTAGAAATGACAAGGATCGAGAGCAAGAAATTACATCTGGACATAGAGACACTTGATCTAAATGACTTAATATCAAATTCTATTCATGATGCTCAATACGAAATTGATAATGGAAGAGTAGGCTGAGTACAATGCAACCAAAAGCAATGGTACTAATCGCATCCTTATAGAAGCAGACAGAGCAAGATTGACACAAGTTCTTTCCAATCTATTAAGTAACGCTGCTAAATTCAGTAAAGCGGAAGCATCATAGTCAACACAGAAAAAAAGGTCCAGGAATACAACCAGATATTATGACTAAGTTGTTTTCAAAATTTGCTACAAATTCTTCTAGAGGTTCAGGATTAGGTTTGTATATTTCTAAAAGCATTGTAGAAGCTCACGGTGGGAAGATATGGGCTGAGAACAATTCTGATGGTAAAGGCGCAACACTTACACTTGACATGCCAGTGAGCCAAAAAGTTGAGTAACTTTGTTAAAAATGAGCGAATAAATCTTGTCCTATATTCACTTTTAAACTTCTACAGATACTATCTTCTTCCATTGATTTGATGTAAATTCTAAGGCGATGGTCTAGGTGTTTTATTTGAATCTCCGATCCCGTGTAATGAAACCAATGACTGACTTTGATATCCCTATTAATGTCGCACTCTGTCAGCTCCCAATGCATTATCTCAGGCGCAAGTCGTTCGTGGCTATCCATTACACAGGATATGAGTGCTTGTCTGAGCCGTCCAAAGAATACTCACAGACGTATTTATTTGGACACAATCTGCGTTTTTGATTTGGCATACAGCGAATTTGACACGAAATAAAGAAAAGATCATACTTAGATCCAAAGTATTGAGCATATAATAGATTATTAGACAGAAGTATCGCCGTATAACATGTGAATCGTATTTATCCTTAGCATACTATCGACATGCCAGAAAATTGTGTAGAAGGGCGGTATGGAAGGGACCCGGAATTTGAGAAATTGGAGGAATCGGGTAGGATACGCCTTCATATACTGTCTTCAGCTAGAGAATGCAATCAAAAACTGTGAAATGAGAAATTTCTAGAATAGTTGTAGTATATTTACATTTATTTCTACTAATTTATGCACAATATTGTATATCAATAGGGTAAAAAAAAACGGTGGTAGAAAGTAATTTTAACAACTTGATTTCCTCTATTTTGTATATAAAATATGTCAGAACATGAAGAAAGACGTTATTCAGGTATAGAAGAGCAGATGGAAAAAGGATCACAGGAGCCAGCAGAAGCAAGGGCAGAGGAAGGCATGGGAGCATTGCATGAGACTGGATCAGCTGCAGAGGAAGAACAACGAGAAACGCTCGCAGAGAAAGTGCCTGAACAGGAAGAAGAGGAAGAAGAACAAAAGGTAAAGCGTACTCAGAAGAAGAAAAAGGCACCAAAGTATAGAAGAAAGGAACAAAAATATAGTATAACTGATATAGGTAAACAACTTGAAAAGCAAACCAGTTATCTAGCAAGACTGGAACAAAGCCTTCAACCGTTACGGAAATTGGCAAAAAGCTCAGATGTACAATCAAAATTGGTAAAGGATATTAATGCTTCAGTTAAGCAGATGGAAAGACAAATACTACAAATTCAAAAAGGCATTCAAAAGGGAAAGACTAGAAAAAAGTAAATACAAGGCATACTTTTTCTAATCTATCATTCTATATTTATAATTTAATTGTTATGTTTCCGCAATCATTAGACATAATATATAGCAGATACATTATTCAAATGAAATCACTTTTAACCAGATGATCAAATTACTTGCTCCGCGAGCAGCAAACGAATTGCGTTCATTTTAATACACTAGGATTAAGACCAATTAAATAAACAGATTCGAGCATTTGAATAAATACATTATATGCCTTATTTGATAAATGATGGATCAATAACACCACTAGGAACAAAATAAAAAACTTCTGTTATCCACCAACTAAATCAACCTGCAAGCACGTTAGTCTATTTTTCCACATTTACTACATATCCGCAAGACAGATTCGTCACAAACATTACAAGTAGCATTAGGAGATATAATGTACCACATCCTCTACAAGATTCTTTTTTATTTGGCATTTGGTTTACTTCGTTCAGCGTAGCAAACTCTGGTCTGTGCTAATTGCTACAGATCCTATATCGTAAGATCAAATCGAAGGATAGGATCATCAATTACAACCCTAGAGCTCGCGGCTCTGAATGCTTTGTTTGAGCTTCCTCAGCATCATTTTGCTTTGAGGGAGATTCTTAGTTGCATTTACTTCTCAATGGAGATAAAATATGTAAAGTCATCCCGAAAAGACTTTTATTTTGCTGCTCCTTTATGAATCTCTCAAAGTGAGTAACATAATTTTGTATCGGATATACACAGATGTCAACTACCGCAACACGTTTGCCTGAACGATCATACCTAACCTAAGCCTTGTTGAGCTTAAAATAACAGCACCAGTAAAATACTATTAAAGTATATTACCTGGGATGCTACTATTTCCCCATATTGGGAACTGACAAATCATGATGTTGAGAAACTTCAATCTATTCACGTTTCTTACTCGAAGTAGGAAGGCTGCCATCGCTACTGCAGCGGCTATAACTATTATAGTTATCATTGATTTGCTAGCCACTCGTCAGGTTTTATATCTTGACAACACTGGGCAGACCACACTCTTTATACTGACTGTAATAATTGCATACGGAATAGGATCCTGGATCCTTTTAGGCTATACTAAACATATAACCGGCGATCTCAGATCTAAATCTTCTTTTGTTAAGATAACGCATTGGGGTGTAACTGTAATGCAGTTTTCGTTGTTCGGGGTTTTATTATACGTTATATTTGATAATATCATAAACTGCCCTAATTACTTTAGTCTATGCAATACGTCCCGAGTACCCATTACTTCAGTATACGCAATTAGCACTATCGGTGCTAGCATTATCATGGGCTTTATCGCATTCAAATTTTTTTCATGGTATAAATCAAATAAAAAAAATTTCATAGTCTTGTTATATGGTCTTGCAGCGGCAGCATTAACCATATCAATAGCAGGAGATGCAATTGATAAAATATTACTAATACAGGTAGTAGAAGAAAAATCACCGCCGAGAGCAATTCCGCAAACCTCCTATATTTACGAAACTTTTGCAAAATATCATGGTGAAGTAGAATATAAAGTAGTAAATCCCCACATTACTAGATTATATGTCGTTCCGTCCGCAAACCTACCTCTCTATAACGAAATTATATATATAACTTCGGATGCGCCGTACATATTAACATGGGCTGGTACTTTCATGCTTTTACGTTACTACTACAAGAGAACAGGCAAGCTAAATCTGAAATTCTGGCTTATCCTATCTATTCCTTTGATATTATACCTAGTAGGAAGCGGTTTAATATTTTCGTTGCCTGCGAATATACCATATAAATTCTATTACAGACTTATATTCAGAGCAGGGACGATAGGCAGTAGTGTTCTATTTGGTCTTGCGTTTTACGTAGTGTCCAGAAAGTTAACTGCGGCAAGAATAAAAGATTATTTAGCCATTTCTGCAATGGGTATTGTCCCGATTGGTGTTGCAAATGAGATATCTGCCCTACAACAAACATATGGTGTGGCTGCGCATTCGTTAGTATTACTAGCGTCCTATTTGTTTACTATAGGATTATATTCTCTTGTAATTTCGATATCCCAAGATAGTTCATTACGAAAATCAATTAGGAATTCTGCTCTAGAAGTCTCTAAACTAACAGATGTTATTGAAGGACCTGGGATAGAGCAAGAAATAGAAAGAAGGGTTTTAACGAATGCGAAAGAGCAGGAAGAAATGCTGATACAAGAGACCGGAGTCCGATCATCACTTACAGACCACGAAATGAAACAGTATTTGGGTACAGTATTAAAAGAAATAAAGATACTAAAAAATGTAGACGAAATCCTGAAGAAGGGAAAAGAAATTTTAGAGTCATCTTTTGAGTTCTTAGTTTGTTCAAGATTTGGTGGATTACGACTAGTGTATAATAACTATCTTGATGTGTATGCGAAAGTATTGGACAAGTATAAGAAGAATGAGCATAAGGGCATCAGGATGGTTACGTCGATTACAGATAAAGATAGTGCCAATCTAATTAGAAAGTTTCTCGAGATAGGCGTTCATGTAAGACATGCCAAGAATATGCCGCCAATCGATTTTGCTGTTTCGGACAAAGAGATGATTGCCACAATTGAGAAGGCAGAAGGAGGCGAAGAAAATATTAAGAGTCTCTTAGTAAGTAATGAATACCCATACATTACTCACTTTGTTTCCATTTTTGAAGAATTGTGGAAAGACGGGACAGACGCTCGGGATAGAATAAAAACTATCGAGGAAAATATAGAACCAGAAATATTTGAAGTTATTACCGATCCCCTAAAAGCGTCTCAGATTATTGTAGAGCTTGCAAAATCTGTAAAGCTGGAAGCCGTATTCCTTCTTCCCGCTGATAGGTCAATGAAAAGGGTGGACAGATTAGGAGTTATCGATCATCTTATTAAGGCATCACAAAATGGTGCGACTGTAAGGATTATTTGTCCTTTAAGTGAAGAAAACTCAGACATTGTAAAAAGAATATCTACTAGTGCACCTAATATTAGAATTCTAAATGGCCATAACTCTACTTCTGGTTTTTTGATAGTAGATAGTGCAAGATTCATTCGAGCAGAACTCAGAGAGTCATCTGCTAAAGAGTTTGCAGAAGCAATCGGATTTACTCTTTATTCTAACAGCAAAGGCAGCGTGGACTCTTTTAAATCTGTGTTTGATTTACTTTGGAATGAGCATATGATAAATGAACAACTACAAAAGGCAGATGAAATGCAAAAAGAATTTATTCATATAGCTGCGCACGAATTGCGCAATCCGATACAACCCATACTGGGTTTATCAGAAATAATGCGAGCTAAAATAACCGATCCCGAACAAATCGGAATGCTAGATGTCACCATAAGAAATGCAAAAAGACTAAGGCGACTTACAGAAGACATTTTAGATGTTTCAAAGATTGAAAGCCAAAAACCACTGCAATTGAATAAAGAAAAATTCAATCTGACTGAAATTCTACTTAACACTCTTGCTGATTTTAAAAACGAAATTTCAAGAGATAATGACGATAATAATAATAGTAAAAATATTAATCCCAGTATAAAGTTAGAATTATTATCCGAACGTGACATTATTAACGTGGAAGCAGATAAGTCGAGGATCAATCAGGTACTTACGAATCTTTTAAGCAATGCTGTCAAATTTACAAAACAAGGTAATATAACTATCACTACACAAAAGACAATAGACGGGCTTGTTATAATTAGTGTAACAGACGCAGGAACTGGCATAGATCCAGAGATAGCGACAAGACTGTTTACAAAATTTGCTACAAGATCAAATACAGGTACTGGGCTGGGCTTATTTATTTCTAAAGGTATAGTAGAATCTCACGGAGGCAAGATTTGGGCTCAAAATAATCTGGATGGTAAAGGTGCTACATTCAGTTTCAGCCTACCCTTAAGCACATAATTATTCATTCATAGATGTATCCGGGGTTTTAGAGCCAGACAAGTCTTAACAGTTCCGCCAATTCCACCAACTCGTTGTGTTGCTTTTCCTAACTGTGGTGGTTTACTCCTCTTTTAATAGGAACAAAAACATCCGAATCGTTATTTATGGCTTGATTTTTTCATATTGAATAGCTAGCGGTTATTTCTGATGTAACAAACAACTTATACCATATTTCTAAACTGAGCAGTTGTAACATCTTGCTCATGTATCTTGTAGCCTCTTCTCGATTCTCATTTATTCTAGTCAATGACTGGTTGTACCATTCTTTGTTTATTATTTTATCTTCAAATATTCTTCCTTTGTCTAAATGTGAAGTGACTATTTCCTTTCCAAATCTAGACCAAAATTTAGCTAGATCCATACCAAAACCAATCTTTTTTATTCCTACAGAAGAATATCCAGCCATGTTTTGTTTAATGATTTCACGTAACTGAATTTTCCCTATGTTGGTTTCATAATCATATTTTAAGGATGATGGAATTTTCATGGATATATCAATTACTTGACTGCATAATAACGGCGCTATACCATCAATGTTAAAATGTTTAAAAAATTTCTCATTAGTAGGTATGAAGTCATACATCAATTTGCCATGATAGTCCGCAAGAAGAACTTGTTCTAGTGGATCTAAATTGTTATCAAAATATTTCTTAACTAGATGATAAATTGAAGACCATGCAAATTTAATTTGTGTTCCCTCAAACATGTCTTCCTGGTCTGGAACCCAATCGCGTTCATGACATAGAAGATACGTATGAACCCTCTCTTCGCAAGAAGGACGATTCAATGACTTTATAGTTGCAAGAAATTTTTTGTATCGGAACGTGTACCCTGCAAATAGCTCATCACCTCCATCTCCGGTAAACAAGACGTTCGAGATAGATCTTGCCTTCTCAATGAAATAATATTGATATAAATTCCATCTCGGTTCTTTGATAATGCTCAAGAGCATAGGCAAATCTTTTAATGGATTCTCTACGTGAATTTCATGAAATCCCGCCTCATTGTTTTCTGCTATTTGTCCTGCTCGAAGAGCTTCGCTGGAATCCTCATCAAAAGTCACGTTTAAACATTCCATATCAACCTCAGGAAACTCTTTACGAATCAGAGAAATTATTACGTTTGAATCAACTCCGGAACTCAGAGCAATTGTTATTCGTTTTGCTTTGGATCCTTCAATCCTTTTCTTTATTAGGCGTCTAATTTCATTTTCTAGGTCTTGTGGGGATGGCATATTGTGGTGGTCTTTAGTAGTACTTTGTCTCAGTTGTGATATTTCATCTGGTGTTATATTTCTAATGCCACCACCATCATTATTTTTAGTCACTGAATCAGAAGAGGGGTCATATCTCAATGTTAATATATTGCCTATATTTACCAACGCGTTTTCTTACTCCATCGCTTATGACTTGAATGAATACCTGCTCGGAAAACAATTGGTTTCTTTTTCACAGTCCCCATGGTTTATATCTTTCTAGCAGTGTATAGTTTTGGATGTAAAAAACTATTCTACTTCCAAATAATATCGTTTATAAGATAATCGAGTAATTCCCTGTTCCTGTTCCGCGTTACTCGAGGTATAGTAAACTCACATCTTTAGTTAATAAAATAACATAAACTACACACGCGTTAACAAATAAGTGACAAGCTCAGCCAGATCTCAAAAACAGTCAGCAATTTGCGCAAGGCGACTTAGTAAAGTGGTCTTAAGATTCATGTCAGTATCAGGATTTGATCCTCAAACGCTCAAAAACCTTATAATAGAAGTATACAGATTGCTAGCTTCGAAGATCGATTCCAATATGTTACTTTGCCAACGGATCGCTTCAAGAGCTCCTAAACCCTTAACGATAATCTTAATAGCTTTAGCATTTGGAGCATTAGCCTTTCTTTATTCATTTATTGGTTTCTTTAGTAACGAGGCAAATAATATTATCATTTGATGCATTTGGTTCACTTACTCCTCAAGAAATTGGAGGACATTTTCTTTTTGGCTATGTAGTTGCTCTTCCCACTAGGAATCTCAAGATGGGCGTATTGAGCGGGCTAATGGCATTAACTATTGACGCGGATCATTTACTCAATGCAGTTGGGTTCGACATACAAGCTAGAATGGGTCATTCTGTTTCTTTTGCCATCCTGTCTTCGGTTCTAATAGGTTTGATGGTAAGCCAAATCTTCCGAAAAATATCAGTTTGGAATGAGATGATGTCAACTGAATCATCATCCGGTAAGAAAAAAAAGACAAAGGCATATAGCAAGAGCGTACACAATTCACCTTTAGCTCCAGAGAAGAAGGATATATTTGCGCTGTATCTGACTATCACTTTAGCAGCATTTATCTCGCATATCGCTTATGACGTTTTTGTAAATGCAGGAGCAAGCTTTCCTTTGCTGGCTCCACTTATTTTTAGTGACTTTTTCATCCCTCAAATTTATGCTCTACCAATCGAGGCAGCTGCCATTCTACTCGTTTATTTATGGTACACTCTACTCTCAGAAAGATCTATCTAATTTAGAGTCAGGCTGATTGTATTTGTAACGTGGTGACCTCTTCTATCTTCTAAAAGATTCTGATATAATAATGCCGTGTCGGTGTCGTCTTCGGCTACGTGTATTTCCATTTATTCAAAGAACTAAAGATATCTAAGATCAGTTCTCAGTCCGTCAAATCTAGGATTTATTGCAATGTACTCATTATCTAACAACGCTTTTATTTCCTATCATAATATTGGAGTTTTTTTATGCAGTATCTATTTATAGTTTTTTTTCACCATCAATGAGCAAATTTCGGCCATCCTAGCAGCCCCGAATAATACATTTGGCAGAGTGTGAACGATTTTGCTCATTGAAGGTCTTGCTCGGACTCAGACTGGCAAGTCCTGTTATTGTAGACTCTTCGTTTCCAGCAGCGGCAACCTCGTCATAGTTTTATCATCATTCTAAAGACAATCTAAGCGCAAAAATGTCGTCATAACGTAACGTAATTTTAGATAGCCATCAAAACTGCTGAATTTACCAAAGCACTAATAACGATATAAATGTCCGATAAGATCAATAGTAGAGGTGTTTTAACAGATGTCAGATAATCAGAAGTTAAAATGGTGTCCAATATGTGGTTGTACGGAGCACAAAATAGTCGGCTGCGCTACACATTGGCGGACGCACAAGAGGAGTGACAAAGGTAAATGCGAAATAAGGAAAGAGTGAAACCCAGCAACATATTAAGCAAAACCACATTCCCAATTGTTAAGAGAAGTCGGCTCTCTAGGAGATGAGAGGCACAAACCGCTGCTTGAAATGTTCAAAAATGCAATTGAGACAAGAATAGCGAGAGGCAAAAACTTCTAGAAGGTGAATGATAATGACATTCTATCATTATCAGCATGCGTGTTAACTGGTAATCCTAGACCACATACCGACTCTGGCCTTCAAAGCCCAATCGTTCCATTTCCATTTATGAAGGAAGATGAACATTCAGAGGAAGAAAAAAAGAGTTTAAAGCATTTTTTCTAAAGAGATAGTTCCTCACATTGGTCTGTTGGGCGACTGCATCACCAATTATGTCATGTTCACATTAAATGATGATTTCTGAAAAGTTCCTGCTTACAGGAACCAATTAAATTGCGTCATATACGAAAAAGTTACAAGTTTGCTCACAAGTTCGCTAGAGTGATAATCCAACATTCTCTTCCGTTCTTTTGTATTCTACTACGTATTGGTGTATATCTATTAACATAGTCCTGAATGATCGACTTTTCCTTCGGTTTGACCCGAAAGCCTATCGTTATCAGGTCTTCTCGTTTTTCTACACCCTGCCCCTTTGAGGGGACTTGTACCACCTGGTTTGCTGCCATGCGACGGTCCTAATTCAGTAAAATCTATGCCAACATTACGATAATTTCAATAATTCCACTTTACGATATTAAGTTTAATTCGTCATTTTTTTCCTACTCACGTCATCTGGGGAGGTCAAACTATAACTATAACTTTCGGTAGCTGCCACCTTATCACTCAATAGGCCTCATTCACACGCTCATAGGTAACATTAATTTTTAAAAGTTTTCATAAAAAAGTACAAAAATAAGGTCGCAGCCCTCCCTGGAGGAAGGCGAGCAACAAAATCTATATCGGTTGATAGGCTGACAAAGATTGTTAGAGTTCTCCCTGAAGAGCAAGTATCTTTTACAGTAACGCATAGACATTCATAACCAACGTTGTATAAGAAACAGATGGGAAATCAAAGTTAGACGAAAAATAAAACAGGATTAATCTCAATATATTGCGAATTTATTGGCAATATGAACGTAAACTATCCCCGCCACCTCAGTGTATGCATAGGACTGTCTATCGTCTTGTCTGCGATCAACCAGCTATTCTTAAACGCACTAATACTCTGAATATGATGCTGAGAGATGACAATTGCCAGGTCTTGGTTTTTACTAACAGTGAACTATCAAAGGAAAGACTATGAGTCGCTACCAATTCTACCAACCTGAACTAATCATTTGTTGTTGTTTTGCTACCCTTCTTACCACCAACATTCTTCTTTGATACTCCTTCTTCTTCGACATCATCAGCCCCTTTTTCATTTATGGTGAATCTAGTATCAGAATATGGATGGTAAGGCGAGTCCATCATCCTTGCAACTCTATTCTCTCCAGACTTTCTAAGATATATCCTATAAGTTGAAGCATGTGCTACTATGTTGCCACCAGCTGCTTTTGTAGGATCTCCAAAGAAGGTATCTGGAGAGGATTGAACTTGATTTGTTATAACGACAGCAATATTGAATATCTCTGCTAACCTTATAATCTTATGCAACATACCGTTGAGTCTTTGTTGCCTGTCGGCCAAAGTACCTCTTCCCAAAAATTCTGCTCTATGTAAAGAGATTATGCCATCAATGATCACTAGTTTAGCATTAAAATCGTTGACATATTTACCGAGGTCTTTGACTATCAGTTCGAGATGTGAGCTATTGTAGACCTTGCATACTGCAACGCTTTTTAATACATCTCTGTGATCAAGTCCTCTGGATCTAGCTATCTGCTCTACTCTTTCAGGTCTGAACGTACCTTCCGTGTCTATGTATATTACACCACTATCCATTCCACCTGATTCAGTAGGTTGTCTAGCTGTAGCACATAAGGTATGACATACCTGCGATTTCCCAGAACCGAACTCTCCATAAAATTCAGTTACTGCCTGTGTTTCTATTCCACCAAGCAAAAGTTCATCAAGGGCTCGAGATCCAGTAGAACATCTAAGCAGTGATCTCCTTTTTTCAAGGGCAAGGTCTGCCGTAACAAATTCTTTTTCTATAATATGAGAATCTCGAAGAAGTTTCTGGGCAGCCATTATGAATGCTGCAGCACTTTCCTTTGAAGCATTAATGTCCACAGCTAACTCGTCCGCACTTGTTACTGCCAGATCCATCACTGAAACAATACCTGCTTCTTTGAGCTTCTTTGCTGTTGTAGGACCAATGCCTTCGATATCCTGAATTTCTAGGTTTATGATATCTGATGAAGTTTCAGGTATCGCATTAACATCACCATTTTTAGCCATCGGAGAAGATTCTTTGATATTACTCTCTGCTATCATATTTCACGATTTAGTTATTGTTGGTTGTATTAATACTGAAAAGCACCAGGGAGACGGGGAGGGGGGAGTAGATTAATCTTCTCGTGGAACAATCTCCTGTTGATAAATTATGCAGCAAGTTATTTCCGGGTGTTGAAATAACTTCACTAATTCAAATAAAGAGGAAAAATTACATCCACAAAGATCGCAAATTCTATCAAAGTCAGAGCATAATGCCATTATGTCACCACAGTAAGGACATTCAATTTCTTGTTCGATTTCTAGATTGTTATTTTTCTCTTCTTGCTTTGTCTGCGAATACTCAGAGCGTTGACTTGGCTCCTTTTTGTACCTCTGTCAGTAATTTACTCCTGCTTATGATTTTGTACATTGCTCACCTTGGCTACTTCATAGTTTCTAATATAGAGTAAGATACTATTGGGGCGGGGGTTCTGTATGAGTGCTCGTCCTGTAGATTGTAGCGCAATTCTTA
>QHBN01000090.1 GCA_003176995.1 Candidatus Nitrosopolaris wilkensis | reverse complement strand
CAACATCATTAATTGCAACATCATTAATTGCAACATCATTAATTGCAATAATGCCACATACTCTTTTAGCGCAAACAGCTCCGGCCAACGTACTGACGTATCAAAACTCTACCGCTGGAATAAAATTGCAATACCCATCCAACTGGGTTAAACAAGAAAACGGAACAAAGCAAGGCACACAGACTGATTTGGTTACATTTACTCCTCCGACTATCAATTCAAATGCAAGCCTTGACGTCACGGTGGATGATATTACAGACTCCCCGGGTACAACTTTAACTCAATATGCTAGCGATGAAATCGGTTCCCTCAAACAGCAATTTGCTAATAATGATTTTAAACTGATTGAATCGAAAAGTAGCATGATTATTGCCGGATTACCTGCATACAGAATAGTGTATACTTCGGTTGATCAGAACACTACTACGAAAGATACGGAAATTGGGGCAATAAAGGGAGGTAGGATATATATTCTGACGTACGAAGCGGGACCAAATGAATACGATAAATATTTACCAATTGCACTAAAAATGATCGATTCATTTAAATTAATAAAATAAAGACCAAAAAGAACAATCATCCAATCAATGATTCGATCAAACCGCTGCGGCGGTGGTGTAGGAACATTACTGATCAGATTATCAAATTTCTACTAATAAGGCTAATTAAAATGGCAGTAAATCGAATTTTATTTTATTTCAGAATATTAGGAGAGATTTATCAATTGTCCTTCAATTTAGCCACACATTTGCTAGTTCCTATTACAGTTACCACGTACGACATGCATAATTCCTCCAATTGTATCGAGAACATTAAGTGAAAATTAGGATATAGATATGATAACATTTGAAATGCTGTGACATTCTACATTAAAATGTTCAGCAAAATCTTTAGTTGCAGTAATAAGGAAATCCTTCACATATCGGTTTTAACATGTCTTGTTAATTCAGGTAGTTACCTAACTCATTTATCTAATGGGGTAAGGTTGACACTAATGCATTCAAAGACAAACATCACCTTCAGTATTGTGGCCATTGCGGCAGCAGTCTTACTGTTCGCCACAGGACCCATAGTTGGAAACTACGCATTTGCTTCGTCAGAGCAGTCCTATCATCACTACTATCACCATCACCACCATCACTACTATCACCACCACCATCACTACTATCACCACCACCATCACTACTATCACCACAACCACCATCATTACTACCACAAGAACTACAACAACTAAACGCGAAAACGGAAAGACGTTGGTAATAGAAAAGACCAACCAAAATTATTTTTTTATTTTAACCAGAGCAAATTGATGCGTATCATGCTTAGAGTTACAGCTGGAAGCACAACAACTATTCTTGACAAATTTATCAAGCCTCAAATACAAATAATACAAACGATAAAGTGCCCCAATTGAACATCTCCCCGATACGTGGTAATAATGTCATCAACAGTTTACATGGTCCAGATGTGGTGCTTGTGGAGCTGTGCCCGAATTCGCAAGCTTCCATTGATTGGCCGATGATACAGCATTAACGTCACAACTAGATATTGCCACTTTTTCATAGTTAATCGCTGGGGCCATGATATCCCCTTTGAAATTAGCATGACCAATTCCAAGAGCATGGCCAATCTCATGCATTGCTATTTGTTTTACCAGAGGTGTCCCAAAAGAAGACCCAAAAGCAGCTGTGGCTATAGTTATTTGGGCACTACTTATGAGTCCATTACTACCGTGGAGTATTGTTTCTCCCACTATATCAGTATGCCCACTACCCCTGACGGAACCTAGACCATTGACCTGATTGTGACCACCACCGCCGCTTCCTCCATTCTGAAAATTCAGTGTTATGTCAGCACTGTTTTTGTCTGAAACTTCTGTAAATTGGAGTCCATTGACATTGGAAGCCCATTCATTCAATGCTTCAACAACTGCTTTTTTAGGCGAAGCATCACCGCCGATTATTGTGTATGTTAACTGTCCTGCTGCAAATTTATTATCCAAGCACAACAGACATTTATAGAAGGAGATAGTGAAAAAACATTATTGTTATTATTGCTGTTAGTAATAGGGGGAAAATGATTAGGATGTCTTGATGACGCCGATGCCTGTTGAATAACAACAGCAAAAATGTATGAGACAAAAGAAGATAGGATCAAAGATGCTACGAACAATAGCGGGATGGCGGTCAATCTGTGCGGCACGAGCAATCTAATAGAGTACATTAATCAATTTCATATATATTCTATGTAGTTAGCCTACCAATGTATTGGTTTTTGAATTTTTGATAGCGGTCCACAATACTATGTTTGCCTTTTGCTCCTTTTATGGTGTAATAATTATTCCGACTCAGCGGTTCATGCTCAATAATTGCATTTAGGTCAGGATGTAACCGTAATGTATGTCTGGAAGTTTCTCTCTACTTCTAGGCATTAGGAACAAACGGCTTAATAGAAACCAGCCTTTTTTCTGATAATCCCGTCAAAGCTTTGTAAGACCATAATACAATATACCTATTGAGAGAATCAAGGTATGTCAGATTAGCAAATACCATGCTGCGTGTTTTAAGAAATGCGAGAATTCCGTTATTTCTATGC
>QHBN01000089.1 GCA_003176995.1 Candidatus Nitrosopolaris wilkensis | reverse complement strand
AGAGTCGCGTAAAATTTCGGAGCTGAATCAGCAGAAAACAGTTGCAATTAAGAATAGTCTAGTATATTTCATATTGTACACTTCTTCATATAAATATTCTAGGGAATTCTACTATTAAGGGATTTTAAAACCATGTTCCGTAGTGTTGATTTAATAGATCCAAGATAGGAAACGAGCATCTAAACGAATTAACAAACCGCTCCATGCATAAAATACTTTGATTACAACGTCCTTGGCTTTAGAAATGTAAATCACTTGCTAGGTTCATTATGCTGTACTAGGCGTCTATAATGATAGTAATTATTTGTGGCCTGCCAGGAGTTGGAAAGACCACACTAGCTACAGGTCTTGCCCCATTAATTAATGCCACTGTTCTATCTACAGATAAAATAAGAAAGGAGTTAATAGCAACTCCAACCTATATCTGGGAAGAAAGAAGGCTAGTTTATGATGTTATGACGCTAATAGCAAAATATTGTCAAAATTCGGGGGTAAATTGTATATTGGATGCCACCTTTAGCACAGAAAGTTCTCGAAATGAGGTGAGACGTAAATTAGTTCTGACGTGTAACCGGTTTTCAATAATAGAATGCATTTGTTCAGAAGACGTCATAATATCAAGATTAAAAAATAGAGAAAATGACTACTCTGATGCTGATATTTCTATTTATAGAAAAATGAAAAATATCTATGAACCTGTAAGGGGAGAACATATTATAATAGATACAAGCAATCCATCAAACATAGATATGAAGAGGATTGCAGAACAAATAACGAAAACCAGACTATGATCCCAGAGTGCAGAACAAATTGTTGTTTGCTCTCAAGAAGAATATATTCACCAAAAATTAAGTTTCATGAGAGCCATATCTCATTGAAATTTTCACTGGACTGTACGTACACCAAATAAAAAAAGAAGTAAAGTTTGGCGAGATTCTTGAATTCTCAACACTCCTAAAACAAGGCCTATAACTAACGTTAAATATGTCTGGCTTGGTTAATACTCTGAAGGCTTAGGCTTTCTGGTGGGAAATTGAAATAGAAATACCTATTTCAACACACCAGCAACGTCTAATTCATCTAAAAACATTCAACAAATAGGTGCTGTAGAACCTTACCAATCGCATTTGGAGGGGCCAGATCCCCTTGACCTATATCTGCGTCTATTATGCCAGGCCTGTATCCTTTTTCAAGTGCCTTATTCGTAATATAAGTTGCTAGAGCAGATTTCCCAGTATCAGTATCCCCGACAATCAATATTTTTCTAACTGTTGTCATGTTTTCGAGAAAAATTCTTCGAATAATCTGATGCCATATTGTTGTTCCAAAATCATAACTGGACACCATCCGACTCTTACCACCCTTGATATCAATTTTGCAACCAGAGCCGATCTCAAATGGTAAAATCTTGCCGACTCCTACAGAAACTTGGTTATTAGATACGTCTTTTCCTAGTACTTCCCCAAATCCTTCAAGGGTGACTACAGCCGGACCCTTGACGAGATGGACCCAATGATATGACAACTTATTATTTCTTTAGTACTGACAAATAATTGATTGTTATCTTACGACGTTTAATTTGTTTTTTGCTTACTTCAGCTTTGATCAAGCATTTCCAATAAAAAGAGCCAAATATCCTCCATGTCATATCGGGTTTGACTATTCCATTGACTTCGGATAGTATGATCCACACTCGGACCCATCATCGTTTTTCGCATTCGTACCTACAACCACGATTGACTTCGTCGGCTATAATTCACAAGGTAGACGGCAAACTTATGGAGAGCCGCCCACGAAGATCCACTAAAACCGTACTGAAACCCTACCTACACAAATTACACGGCAATAATCGGGAACTTCATTAAAAGGCGCAGCCACGGTAGTTGAGGCATAGAGTAGTCTGGTGGAATCCCGGAAAACCGAAATTCGAATTCATTCAAACAATATTCGATTCAGGTCAGGCTATAAGAATGCCAGTTTTGTTTTTAAAGATACTAATGCTCTTTTTAATTCGTTCCCCGAGACATCTTTTCGGATCACTAACTGTGTTCCATTTTTGACAACGAAGCTAACATCGTTTTCTCTTACCAAATAAGCCAGAGCTGCGTGAATTCTGGAATCTCTTGCCTCCTGCATTACATAATCTGCATCCGCAACGAATGCTCCTTCAATCTTTGCGATTCCATCTCTTGGGTTGTCCTGGAGAATTTTTATTCTACCTACTTCTTCTAATGCTTTAAGGTAATAGGAACTTGCAGTTTCTATTTCTTTACTATTAACTAGTGATAGAGCAGTGTCAGCAAGTTCTGCGGCTTTGCGTTTGGCATTTCTTATTGATTCGATAGTATCCACTGCGGATCACGTTGTACTTGTTCTAATAAATATTATATTTCTGTTTAACAACTAGATCCAGATATACATACAGCGGTTAATTTCTAGGAATAGGGGCGAGTACTGTATATGCACGCACCAAAGGTACTGGAGCACGTTGCAAGATCAGAGCAGAAGCATATGACGTGTTGATATGTTATCTGCTACTCGAGCAAAAAATTGCACGGGCTTACTAGGAACTCTGATCCCAACATCCCCGCTCATTTTCGAATAATTTAAACAGTAAGAATGGTTAGAGGTATAATAGGATGTTATGCGATATACTCATGTCCGACTGACCGAAACAGAAGGATGATCCATCATGCAGATTTCCGTATTAGGTAAAGGCCTAGTATGTCCATGGAAAAATGCATGGTTGTCATACTAGGATTAATAGGTGAACCGCTAGTTCGAAAGAAATGGTGTGTAGTCCAGACTTAGGATGGTAAGGGCAAACCACATGGCTGTTTGGAACCTACGAAGGCAGTCACGCAGGGAAAGCCACATGTCTTCGAGAATCAGTCGGATGATCCTAAATTAAATCGAAGGCTCCTATTGAAATATAATTAAGCCATTATTGGCCTTTCAAGGCGATTGTTACCAATATCGGTTACGTACACATTTTTTCTTGATCTCGCCCTCGTCAATACTTCTTGGAGTGTTGAACTGGCCGTCACCTGAACGAAAGGAACCCCTTTTTGTAATGAAGGTTCCATTGTTAGCAAACTTTTCATCGGTCGTTGCCCCATGTCAGTCATGATACAATTTATATAATTATGCTGTTTATTATCTGAAAAGGGGATGGCAGATAATTCACGAGGGGGGATGTCTGCAAAAAAGGTTTACCCGGAAAAAGAAAACCCAAAGGAAAAAGAGAACATATTCATTTTATGTGACACATGTTTCTGGTGTGCAGCGTACTTTGGTAAGTTTATGTTACCTGTGGAAGATAGATGTCCCATTTGTTTGACTACAGAACTTTCAAGCTTCCCAATATTATCTGACGAATCATTTACTTTTGATTATGATCAAAAATATGGCGTTAACTTAAAGTTTGGGTCAAGAATGAATATGAAAAGTATCTAGAAAAGATGCTTTTGATTGAAGAATCGACGAACTATTTCTGAGATAACAATTGAAAGATAGAATAAATGGAGGACTTTAGTCTTTAGGCATGTTGCTTTACTACCACAGCTTTAGTTAATTGGCGAGGCGAGGAATTTTCGATTATATCGTTCCATGCGAATTTGTCATATTTTATCTTGTTATTATACATATTTGTATGTTTGTTGAAATGTTTATAAACTGATAAATCGATATCTATTTATATCGATATGTGTATATATAGAATATGCAAAGAACACTTACTACCCCAGAAAAGACTACCCAATTATTGGTAAGAATTAATGGGACGTTACCGAATATTTCCACGATGGATGACGAACAAAAATCTGAAAGAGCTGCAGAAATAAAACGGAAGGAAATAATTGCAAATACTTCTTGTTCTATATTCAGCACATCTCCTCCTGCTGCTGATAGCAGCGGTGCGAACACAAATTTTCATCTTCTAGTTGATGTGGGTGAAGGTGTTGTTGAGAGCTTGGAAAAAAGTGGAACTGATGTTACGTCTGCTCAATCAAAAATAATAATATCTGATATTCCAAATGCTGTCCTGATTACACACTCTCATGATGATCAGGTAAAAGACCTTCCTAAGCTTTTCAATAAGGTCGTGGACGGATCTGATAAGGTCAGTGTCTATTGCACCAAAGAGTGTTGTGACCAAATTATGAGCAAATTTCCTCAACTGGCAGAAAGACGATCAGCTTTTAGCATCATAGAATCAAATAAGCCCTTTACAACTGGTCCATTTACGGTAACACCGGTTGTTGCAAATCACGGTGATAATTCCACTCCAAGTTCTGTAATTTATGTTGTCAAGTATCAAGACAAAAAGATCATTATGGGTTGGGACTTCCTCTCCTTACCTAATGCAGACGAGAATTTGTTGTGGAACCCGGATCTTTTAGTCTTAGGCACACACACTTACAACCCGCATCCCGAATCAGGGATGATCTCTGTAATTGAGGCATACGAGCTTGTAAGGAGATGGAATGCAAAGGAGAGCTATCTTGTCCAATATAGTGGCTTATTAGATTTTAAGGAGAGTAAAAACGAATGGTTCAAAGGTCCTTCCAAGGCAATGACAACAGCAGAACTCCAAAGAAATATTGATTCTCATCTGAAAGTTAGCGGAGATAATGGTAGATTTAGAATAACAGTTGCAAATGAAGGAATGCTCTGGGCTGCTAAAGAGGATTCACACCTGCATGAAGAGGAAAATAATAAAGACCCTATTGGAAGCGTCATTGAAGTAGAGGGCCTTCAGAAGTATACTTTCAAGATAGAGAAAGACAGCAAAGTAGACAAATTGGGAGTAATAATAGAAGACAGGATTAACAGATACTCGATGCAATTTGACAGACCTCGTAAGGATAAGGGTAATGAGTTTATTATTCGCGGTGAGGGAGAACAGGGTACGTTCTCTAAAGGTCCAGCATTAAAAATGGAATTAGTTCATTCAGGGTCAAAAGGTACTCCTTCCGCGTTGAAGATACTGGCAGACAAGGGTAATATACTCAAAGGGAAAAAGGATGTCTTCCATGATGACATATTGATAAGTGATTTCGATGCAAATAGACTTAAAAAATACTTCCAAGAAAACTTTGTCGCAAGCAGTAAGTAGCGTATTATGGATTCACTCTATATGTTTGTATAGTGGTATCTCCTTATAGAGCAGGTGGGTAAAATGAATATAGTCGTAGAAGATGACATCGAAGAACGATTTAGAAGGACAGTGGCCAATACTAAAGGCTTCAGGAAAGGAAATATCAGTATAGCGTTACAAGAAGCAATAGAACTATGGATAAAAGAGCAGACAAGGCGCAAATCACCAAAGGACGGAGAGTAATGTCAATTTCTATAGGTACTGTCTTGTAGTGACACCATAGCGCCGAGGAATTGGCATGGTATCACTCACTCAAATACAGACTCGGATGTTATTACTATTCTAATGAAGGATAGAAGACAACTGCACAATACATTATCTTTTTTAAGATAATATAGTAATGCTTGTTAATTCCGTATCTATATTGACAGACTTTACCTTCAAAATATGATATTCCAAGATTCCAAGACGGACTACGACGGAGGAACTGGATTTGAGCAAGTAGCAGAAAACCAGGATTATGAAGAAGAAACCTACGAAAGTGAAGCGCAGCGAAGATGGATAGAGGAAAAGGATTGTTGTCTACTACTCCATTTGGAGACTTTAATGTAAATGTAAATGTGATTGATAATGTGAAGTCTCGGTAGCTTGAGAAGTGCTAGTGAATTACACAACGAAGGATTGAGTTTATCTCCGTTGGGGGGTTTTTCTCAATACCTATTGTGAATACGTTTTTCTGTAATGCTGTAATGCGATATTTTAAATTAGGACTAGCAACGGAAGATTCTATAACATAAGTTGAACGCTAAAGCTTCCTATGATGAAGTATTAAGACTAATGAAAGAACACCATCACTGGTTTAGTGAATCAATCCCACTTATCGCAAGCGAAAACATACCAAGCGCAGCCGTAAGAGAAGCACTAATGTCAGACTTTGGTAATAGATATGCGGAAGGATGGCCAGGCGAGAGGGTTTATGCTGGTTGTACATATATCGATCAGGTGGAGTTAATCTGCAACGAGCTTGCAAGGAAGGTTTTCAGATCAGAGTTTGCCGATTGTAGAGCGACATCCGGTGTGGTAGCTAATCTGGCTATTTATGCTGCATTTTCACGTCCAGGAGACTATATGATAGCGGCTTCTATTCCAAATGGAGGACATATTTCACACGGGAAAAAGGAGAATTTTGGCACTGCAGGTCTTGTTCACGGCTTAAATATCGAATATTATCCATTTTCGAAGGAAGAAATGACAATAGATGTAGATGGGACGAAAAAGAAGATCCAGGAAATGGAACGTGATGGCAAATCGCCAAAGCTTGGAATGTTTGGAGGCAGTCTCTTTCTTTTTCCTCATCCCGTAAAAGAATTATCGGATTTTATGCATGAGCATGGTATCTATATCAATTATGATGGGGCACATGTTGCTGGCCTAATTGCTGGGGGCGAATTTCAAGACCCGCTGAAAGAGGGAGCAGATTCTATGACTATGAGTTCACATAAAACCCTTTGGGGGCCACAGGGCGGAATCATCGTATCATTAGAAAAACACGCAGAAACAATTAAGAAAGCAGTTTTTCCCGGTAATACAAGTTCCCATCATCTACATCATGTTGCTGGTAAGGCTATTGCATTAGCAGAATCACTACAGTTTGGAAAAGATTATGCAAAACAAGTAATCAAAAATGCTCGGGCCCTTGCAGAAGGGCTAGTTGGATTTGGCTTTGGTGTCTTAGGCGAAAAAAAAGGTTATACTGCATCGCATCAGATTGCAGTGGATGTTTCCAAGTTTGGTGATGGTGGTACAATCGAAAAGGATCTAGAAAAGGCCAATATTATTTTGAACAGACAATTATTACCTGGAGACATTAAGGCAGGTAGACACTATATGCACCCAAGCGGAGTGAGAATTGGTGTCCCTGAAACGACTAGGCTAGGAATGAAAGAGAGCGAGATGAAGGAGGTTGCTGGTTTCATAAAACGGGTGGTTGTTGATAAGCAGGATCCTCACATAGTAGCAAAAGATGTTGCTGACTTTAGAAAGCAATTCCAGCAAATTCACTATGCTTTTGATAACACGATCGGTGCGTACGAATACATAAGCCTAGTGACTGAACGAACTTAATATATCACTTGGAGTTTACAACCAAAAAAACGGCTATAGATATAGATAGGTATACTTGCTCAGTATATTTGAGGGCAGGGCTATGCGAGAACAGTAAGCAATTGCGCAGATAACGTGATGGCTACCAATAGAATAGCAAACAATACCTTATTTGCAAATATCGGCGCATACAAAGCATTTGCTCAGCGCGAGAAAGATGATGTAAAAGAATTTTCTAGAATAGCTGCTAACACCGCAAGAACGTTTGAAAACAATTCAAGGGAATCTGTGCCAAATAATAGGCCAGCATAAAGATAGAAAGACTAACGTCCTCGGGCGCAAGACCACTTTTTTATTTTTTTGTATTGACCACATGTTGTTGGTATACACACACCATGTTCCTCGGAACATATGCAACCCTTGTATCATGAATGAATTCTGTCGCAAGGCCTCCCAGTGTAGATATCTGCTATAATATTTATAATAATAATTTCACGTTTAAATTAACGGCTCCCGACGGGCAACACTAATGGGGCATGCAGCATGGGGCACTAACATGCTAGATTTAGTTGAGATGAGAATGTTATCCAGAACTTCTTTCCCCTGTTACTTGAAGGTCAGAAGGGTCAATAAGAACAAAACTATTAGCTGCCAGCCGTATCGAAGTAAGGAATATCAGTAAGTGAAGAAAATTCTTTTTTTCACTATTATTTTCTCCTTATATATAGAACATAAACGAAAACAAATGGTAACCAGCAACCAGCAACAGAATATGTCGATTCATTTATCAATGGTGAAAAAGGAAGAACCATCCCATGGTATATCGTGAAGGCAGTAGGAATAAGGGTAAATATTATGAATCTATGAGCTCTGAATTTATCCACGTCAGTATAAGGAAATTGTAAGTGATAATAAATTACAGGCATAACAAAAAGCGAGACTGCAATAGTTATGGAAAAATAACGCCAATATAACGAGATTTTTTCAGAATATGTTGTTGATTTGCATCTCTATAGAGATACTCAATAGAAAAGCAAACAAAACACCGCCGAAGGTAGTTAATATTGCACTTTCTTTTAATACGGTATCGTAATCTCCAGAGTCTGTCTTCCTTCACCCTTTCATAGTAATTATGGGGCGTTAACATTACGATATCCATCTTATTGGCATGCTAAACAATGCATGAAGAACGGGGTTAATCCGCTGAAATCATCATTTAAGGACTTCATCCTTAGCCCAACCTTTATGTCCCCATTCTGTGGCTACGATATTTACGGATTACATGGGATATGCAGCATTCGTTGGGCGTGTTACACCGGCGAATCAAACCCTGTAATTATTCTTAGAACAGGAGACAGAGCAGCATCAATTGGAATTTCTGAATCTTCAGGAAATAGTCCACTTAAAGCCTATGTTTTTCAAAATCATTCGGGCCCTCCAGAGAAGGTTGACATTTCACGTTATGCTGGCTATAAGCTAGAAGAGGGAGATAGCGGTTTTAAAGATATGATAGTTTCAGTCGTTATAAACGAGGCACGCCATGTGGATAGAATAATAGATTTTTATTATAAAGCAACTTCAGACGACGATTATAAAAGATATTATGATGATACGCTGAAAATTATTAATTCAATTACAGTTTCTGATCATACTGATGTGACACAGCAACCACCTACCCAGCTGCCATCACAACCACAGCAGCCGCTGTATGTCGAGGGAATAATAAACTTACGAATTAATTAGCGGCTCCGTTAACTTAAGCACTAAATAGTCATAGTATAACCTAAAGCTGAGTATGTCCTAAAGTTTCATGGATATTCTAAAACGTATCAGGACAGACCCAGCTATAATTGCATACGGCCTTTACTTGTATTTTAATTCTCGAAGTTATAGATTGGCGTCTAAATCTTTAGATTTTCTCATCTACTGCGTACTGCCAACAAATCAAAAGCATGGATTTGGATCAATGGGAGTCTGTTTTAATAACGCAGATTATTATAGCAATAACTCAAGTAAGTTAGCCTTCAGTCCGGAGAAGATAGGGGTTGCGGCAAAATGTGCTGGCATGGATCTAAAGATTGTTTTAAGAACTTCTACGTACATCAGGCACAGACAAATCATCAAATCTTATATGCTATCAAATAACACACTACAGTAGTTTCAAATCCTTTATGATAGGGTCTATCACGTCGTTTGGCAATGGACCAATCCCTATGCAAGTTAGGGTATTCGGTTCTATCTGTGTTTTTCCCGCATCATGTATGAATGCCAAGTAATTTAGTGGTATTTCATGAGTCAACTTAATCAGTTCTGAGGAACTATTTACTTTCAACACAATCTTAGTCTGTGGTGGATCGTCATCATACAGCCACGAATTATACCATTCATAGTTATATATTCTGATTTTATGAGCAGCCTGAACCGCAGCGTGAGCAACTTGTCCTGCAATCTTTCCTGTACCCATGCCTAAGTCTTTTCTGACTATTATTGCTTGTTTGTAATTACTCATTTTCTATACCTTCCACAAGATTGAAAACAACCTTCATAATCACATACATATAAAAGCAGTACCAAGACAATTACGATTAGGACATTCTCTGCAAATTGATTTGTTGAAATATAAAAGCAGTACCAAGACAATTACGATTAGGACATTCTCTGCAAATTGATTTGTTGAAAGGCATGTAAAAGGCCTTTCCCAATTCTCTATGGTTAGTTCACCCCTTTTCCTAGTATGTTGGTTTTGAATTTATAAAAACGAAAACTTTACAATATATTCATTAGAAGAATTAGAAAGGTTGCAAATACATACATGACACTTTTCTAAAAAACAGCACGCGCATGATACTATAATCATATTGAATATGTTACTTCGGATACGTCACAACAAACTATTACTTAAATCAATGTGAGCGATGCGTAATGTTATTTCATTACATCAATTCACATGATAAATTCTATAATGGTCTATGTAATATATGTATAAGATCCGACCCTCTACTTAGAGAGTTAACGCACTAATTGTGAAGAAGATTCTCTTTTATCATTTATAGTATGATTAAGGTATAGAACTTGTAAGACCCTCTCCCTGTCCTAATACAGCTCTCCTTGCTATAAAACAAGACAATAAGGGTACAAAATAGACGCATGTCTCAAAATTGTAATTAGTATTAGAAGAAGTAGAAGATGTCAGATATTAGAAGAGGTCAGATAGGTTATAACAATAAACTGTTATTCAACTCTTCTAGAAATGCGATTTCTGATAACGATTTTCTTTGTCTTGGCATAAATGCTTTCTTCATTAAACTTTCAGGTAATATATCATGTGTATCCTGATAACCTATAGCTATCATAATGCCTATTTCAAATTCCTCAGGTATACTGAAAACTTCCTTGGCTTTCTGTACATCAAAGCCACCCATTTCATGCATAATTAGGCCTTGATTGAATGTCTCAAGAAACATATTCATTAGCTGCTCTCAAATCATGAAAATGAAGCCTGTTGTATTTTTCGTTTTCAGAGTAAGTTTTCTTTGCTATTGCACAGATTAGGATTGGCGCTCTCTTGGCATATTCATTTATGTCCTTTAAAACCGATTGTGCTTTCTTTAGTTTTTCAGGATTTTCATTTGTAAATACAATATAACGCCATGGTTGCTCATTGCGTGAAGATGGAGCCCACCTAGCCGCTTCCAAAATTGACAATAGCTTTGATTTTTCTACAGGCCTGGTAGAGAATGCTCTTGCACTCCACCTTTTTGCCATGAGCTCATTTATAGGATAGTCCGTTTTTGCAGTTTTAGTTATCATTGTGGTTGTAGTTATTTTTTCATCATTTCATTCAGTCAAACAGTTATACCGTTACACAGTTCTGGTATTATATAGTTGAGGCTAGAGCAATTCTGAAGTACTGGAATAAAAGTAATTCGAAGTTCCCGTAATGTCAATTTAGTTGTCATGGTCAGATGGATGAACGAACTATGCCTGTTAAGATTTTGTCATTCAGAATTTGGAGTTCTTGTTTGTTAATTTTGACGACGTCTCTTCCATAGGCGCATATCTTTTACCGGCATCGAGCGTGTCAATTAGTATTTGTCTGAAAATGTCAGTAGTGCCAGAATAATACGCTTGTCTGTTCTCTTTCATTTGAGTAAGACAGCCGCACCAAAATATTTCAAGAATTGCGACTGTCAATTCATAGTGCACTTTGTCAAATTCTGGGAGTCTGTTGTTGTGGACTGCAATGACAAACTGGAAAACCTGTACCCAAGTGCCTATGAAGTTTCTCAAATATATTGTTGTCATAGTCTAGACTGATCGGTCTGCGACTGTTTTCAATAAAGGAGAAAATATCCCTTTTGTTTTCTTCCAAGAAACTATTTAGATTCTCTAACACAGCAATTTAGCAAAGTCTATTCCATTTAAGTAGTTAGTAGGATTTCCACCCGGCTTATAAATCAGGCATAATCGCGAGTAAATACACACGATTTATTGTAACGGCTAACTTATTGCTACAGCCAATTCTCACTCCGTTATGGTACCATCAGTCACCAGGGTATATTGAGTCTTAGAAAGAGGATTATAAGAGTAATTATTGCTTCCCGTTTCCTATGGAGGACTACCTATCAAAAAAAGTGCTTCATAATTCGTTTATCAACTCCAAAGTATGTGGCATTAACTAAAGTTCCTCGACGATCTGTGTATAGTTGTTTACTGCTGCATCTAGGAAGCTTTCTTTGTAGTTGTAAAGTATATCTGCCACCAGTCCAGGATTCATGATCTGATATAGCTGGTATTCGCCTCCGTACTTGACGGATATTAGACCCGCTTTCTTCAGCCTTTTGAGATGCCATGATACAGTAGATGCAGCTTTGTGCAAATGCTCAACTATTTCAATGAAAGTGCATAAGTTATGCTTAAGAATATTAGTCAATACCAAGGAGACACTCCATTCATATCTGTGAAGCTCCACCTGTTATCATATGACTTTGCTGATTGACACCGCTAGAAACAGACCACGGGATTAAGAATGTCATTTATGAAATCCAGAGGATGTTTGTGCGGTTGCTTTCTTTCCTCCACCCTGTATACTGTATCCTTCCTTCCCCATTGGCTTGATATAAAGACAGAATAAATGATCAATGTGCTTTACCTGAATCTTCAGCCCGGTGTAATGAAACCAATCGCTAACCTTGATATCCTTATTTATATCGCATTCTGTGAGTTCCCACTTCATGGCATGAGGGACAATCCGTTCATGTGGATCCTTTAGAAAAAATATGAGTACCTGTCTGACCTGACCAAAGAAGACCAAAAGACGACTACGATCTTCTTCAGACTGAAGTTTGAAGGGATGATTACTACATGTAATTTCCACATTGACTGTCCCGTTAGGATAAAAGGTATAGTCTACGCTAGAAGTACCGACAATCTCCCCCAAAACGACCGAAATGCCAAGTAGATAGATACAACGAGTTGCTTTACATGCGCTAGCCTCTTCTAAGAAGACAACAGCAATACCCCCTGTATGACTTTTGGAGAAGACTGGGATTCAATGTTACCTGGAGCTTCTAAGGAAGAAGCTAAGAAAATATTTGATTTATTTGCGAGTGAAGGTGCACTCTTTGGATTATCGCCAATCATTGTTCCACTTGTCCGGGAAGGCCCTTTAAAACCCCTTTCCATTTTCCAACTTGAAGACCTAGATTTTCTTTACCGTCGGTCCCCATCCGACCACGGGGAATATAGATATTAAAACGAAACTTTTTGAACATTAAGACGCACTCGTAACTATCAATGGTACATCAATTATTTCCACAATACAATTATCGCATTGGCAATATACTGGTTATTGGATGTATTTCAGCCCATTTATCATGCCACGTATCCAGAACGTAAGAGCCTGTAACTTTTACATGAGTACCGATTGGAGGGATATTGATATTTTGATGAAAGTTGATACAGGCAAAAAATGCGTTTGGTTGTATTACTGAATGTTGACATATTGGTTCCACAACAAGGTCACCAAATTGGCCTTGTATATTCGCCGAATTTATCAGCTTAGTAAACTGAGAATCTAGCTTTACCCTGATATGGGAATCACCGTCTGTTTCACCTCTGATACTTTCTACTACACCTGAAACAGTGATTGCAGCGATTAACTACTTGTAATCTATATGATTGGTAAACATGATTCCATAAGGATTGATCACACTTTCCTGAGACTACTGCACTAGAATTATTATTAGGCGTGATGTTTTCAACACCTGCCGGTTCATGTTTATGTGGAAATAATAACCTGTTAAAAAAGTCAAAAATAGAAAAGGCGTTTGCATTTTGAAGATATGGTATTAAACCTACCAGTATTATGGATACTATTATGAAAAGTTTACAAATGATAATTTTAGCCTTCACTTTTTTGAATCACAATGAGTAGGTTCTTTTTGTTTTTCTATCTTTCTATCTCGATTGCTTGGGAAACGATTGCTGGGGATAGACTTGTAACCATTTGCTAGAAGTCATCTAACCATTAGTTATACTGATATTCTTTAGGATGTCAAAACTTGAATGAAGTAAGACAAATCTTCTCTCAATTTTTTTTGAGTAGAACGACAGAACGCATGGGCCTAATTCTAACTGGCTCCAGGCCGGAAATTTCAGTAAGGGAAACCGTCTGGATAATAAAATAAAACACAACATACGAAATACGGTCATTGATTGATGCCCTTCATAGTACTAGAAGGCTCTTCCTTTTTGTATTTTCCTTAAGCTTTCAAGCAGGGATCTCAGTTGCTTCGACGAAGGATTCGCGTCCTAATTTGTTTCATGCTTAACATGACTTGCTTTAACCCTTCATAGACTTCTTTATCCTCAATAGTGTTTACGAGTACATCTGCCCCAAATGGTTTCTGCATTAATTCTACGACCTGCTTCAGTTGTTTAATTGAATCATCCAGAGTTTGTTCCACATACGCAGAAGCAAATATTATCCTCTGTTTTGGACTCATTGCGAGGATTTCCTCTGCGACTTGCATTCCGTCTTTCCGTGGCATCATGTAATCCAAAATAACAGCATCGAAGGCAGTACCAGTGCTCTCTCGTTTTTCTAACTCTCTCTGTTTTCCTTTCAATTCCGTTCTGTAGATTTTTAAGCACTCTTCCCCATTCTTAGCGAGTTTAACCTCATGGTTTCTGGCTTCTAAGGCATCCTTATATGATTCAGAAACAGCAATGTCATCTTCAGCTATGAGTATCCTCATAATGCAACTATTGGTACAGTATTACCGAGGTTGGATATTAAGACTTGTATATGATTTCCTGCCGCGTAATCCAATATAGATTTGCACATAAATATTCAGAGTGTTCATCTGTGTGGGAAACATCAATGTTGTGATAAGATTAGTCAATCTGTGCATATTGTAGGCCATGCATCTGAGATAGTTCGTTTGTGTGTTATCATTCTTGTCCGTCTTACCAATCTTGACTCTCTAAATAGTTGTTTTATCACAGAAAGTATAGATTCATCCTTGTTTCGTTGACTGTACTACAATTTGCACTAGCCACGCTTCATTTTTTCCTAGATCTCGCCTGTGTCTTCCACAATGATGCATGCTTATATCTGGCATATGTATGCGTATGGTGAATCTTTACAAAGAGCGTCTTATCTTTGATAGAAGGACGAAATTGCTCTCCCCATGTCTTCTTCAAATTTTCTCAATAATCTATGAAAACTATCTTCGAGTTCCTTTACCCTTTTCTCTGTTTCTATCTTAAATGATTCAATGTCAATAGCGCCATAGGCATGATAGTAACCTCCTTCCTTCAGTGTCTTTGTTTCTTTAGTACAAATTCCTAAGCCTACTAACTTCTGCAAAGACCTAAAAACAGAACTTTTATCCCTATCTACTTTTTTTGCAAGCTCTTCTAAAGTCATAGACTTTTTATTCTTAATTAAAATGAATAGCAGATCCAATTCCAACGATGACAAATCATATAGATAGATAAAAAGATCCTTAACTGTGGAATTCACACGCGTAATAGTTTTGATCGGAGAAGTTGGCAATGCTTCCAATAATTAGCTTGTGCACATTTAAAGGTATTGCATAGTTTTGGTGTGTAATGGATGGTTTTGGGTGGACATACCAAAACCTATTAATATGGCGTCGTTCTTATCCAATTTATCGTGGCGAGATTGGAATATCAGCGGAAGGTCATATCTGATCCTGAGAGGCAGGAAGGCTTGCTAGCAAATTTTCTTAAAGCAATAGCCGACGACAAGTCGTTAGTTCTTTTCAATACCATCTCTATTGGAGGCGGAAATAGTGATATTCTTATCAGAAGGTTAGGTCTAACTAGGAAACAGTATTACTCTAGAATCTCTGCATTGTTAAAAGCTGGCTTGATAAGCAGAAAAAGCTGGCTTGATAAGCAGAAAGAACAGGCAGTACCACCTTACGTCATTTGGTGATATAGTCTATGAGGCACAGTTGATGATTGGAAGGGCAGCTAACACAATTTGGAAACTAAAGGCCATTGATTCTCTTGAAGAAGAACACAAGCTTCCAGTGGATGAACGCAACAAGATAATTAATACGTTAATAGACAATCAAGATATCATAAAGATCCTTGTAAAACAGTCTTGAACTATCTATGAGTATAAATGACTAAAATAACGCGGGCTAAGACTGATAATTCAGTCGTACAGCCAGTAGATACTACAATTAGAAGAAAACTACATTTGTCCGCTGAAGAAAGAGATCCTTGGCTTAGAAAAAAAGTGGGTCTAAATAAATATTGAAAATATTGATCTCTGAAGATGACATAGATATTGCATTATTCTACAAGGTTGTGTTAGAAGCCAGAAACCATCATGTTGTGAGTACTGACAATGGCGAAGATTGTCTTACTATTTATCGACATGAATTTGGAAATTTTACTTCGCGAATCGGATCTACTGCCAGTGATAACGAACAACAACAAGTGTTCGACGCTGTAATCTTAGATTATAAGATGCCTAGGCTAAACGGCATTGAAGTTGCAAAAGAAATCATCAAGATTAACCCAAGACAGAGAATAATTATTTCTTCTGCCCATTCAAGAGAAGGTCTTTTTCATTCAAGAAAAGAGCTAGAAAAGCTTGTAGAACTTGTACAAAAACCTTTCGATCTTCACACATTAATTGACACATTAGAGAATAGATTATTTTACTCCGAGTTACAAAGTCTCAATTAAGATGAAGCTATTGCACAAGGATTTAATCATGTTACACACAAATAAAGTAATGACCTCTCAAGAAGGCTGAACGAAATAGATAAAGTTCCATAATGACTACTCCAAAAAATCTCACCCACTGATAGTCTCCAGATATGCTCGTACAACTTCAGCGATCTTTACGTTATCATCAATAAGAGAACTTCAATGTGAGGTTTCGTTCTGCCCTTGGCTACTAGGGATTGTAAAATTGAACGCGGCGCCATTAGTGTAGCTATCATCAATCCATATCTTGCCACCATGAGCTTCAACTATACCTCTGCATATTGCCAGTCCAAGTCCTGAACCGCCATGTTTTCTAGTAACGCTTGTATCGATTTGATAAAATTTATCGAAGAGCTTATGTCTCTCCTCTGCTGTAATACCAATACCATTATCTTCTACTGTAAAAATAAATTCTGAGTTTGCATTCCGCCCTTTCTCCACCATAATTATTATTCTCCCGCCTTTGTCAGGAACAAAATCGACTGAATTTTTTACCAAATTCGAAAGAACTTGCTCAATTCTTTTTGGATCGCAGAAAACAGTATCTTCCTTTGCAGTTCTAATATCTGACTTGAGTTCAATTTGCTTTTCGACAGTAATCGGTGTCAAGTCCGAAATTGTTCTATTTATGAATTCTGTAATATCAACATCATATTTTGATAGAGTTAGCATACCAATATCAAGTTTGTAAACATCCAATACATCTCCAACTAGTGCTTCAAGCTTTTCTATACTTCTCGAAACTATTTGCATCGCTTTCTTCTGTTTGGCATTTAGAACGCCAAGTGAGGTTGTCTTGAGAAACATTTCTGAATAAACCTTTATGGGAACAATTGGTGTCTTTAATTCATGACTGACCATTGAAATGAATATCTCTTTTGCTTTCTCACTTTCCTTGAGGGTACCATAAGCCTTTGCTAGCTCCTGCTCTTTTGTTCTCAACTCTTGGTTAGCTTTTTCTAACCCTTCTGTTTGTAACCGCAAAATTCTATCTCTTGTTTGTATACTTTCTCTCATATTGTCTAGGTGGTGGGCTAAATCTCCAATCTCGTCATCGGCTGTAGCATTTATGTTGAGATCAAGCTCGCCTTTAGAGATCTTATCGGCAGCTTCTTTGAGTTCTGTTATGGGTTTTGAAATAGTTCTCGTAACAAGGAATACTGCAATTATTGCAACGGACAAGACTAGAATTGTTGCTAATATGAAACTATTTCTTAAGTCTAATACTCGGCTAAATGCCTGTTCTGTAGCTTGCGTAGTAATCAAAAACCATCCGCTCCCTGGATAGTCTAAATAACCCTTATCTTTTGAAGCAACAAATAGTGCATCTCCTTGACCATTAATATTAGTAGCTATAAGACTTTCTATCGAACTACTAGAATTCTTTATCTTTGCAAATATTGGCAGGTGACTCAAACTTTTTTGCAAATTAGAATTATCATAAGAAGTAGAATACATGATCGAACCATTATTGGATACGAGATTTATTTCAGTATGTGGCAATGTGGTCCCAGTTTGCAGTATTTGACTTATTTTGCTAAATGGGAACTCGAGAAGTAAAACTCCATAGATATTGCCGTTTGTAGCATACAGTGGTCCTGCGACACGGATTACATAGTGATTTAAAGAGTTGTTCGAAATTACTGGTACCTTGTCAAAGAAAATGACCCCTCTAACTGCACTTTTAAAGAATGATTCGTGTGAACGATCGGTACCAATGACACTGGCATTTGAGGTAGCACCTATTTCTTTACCATTGTTATCAAATATAGCTGCAAGATCGTAAGTATGTCTATCTATACGTAGAACTGAATTCAAATATTCCAATTTTTTCTGGGTCGGAGAAGGTTCTGATAATATGACGTTATTACGATCGGTAAGAAACCTAATATCTGAAATTCGGTCAAACATAGTCTCGGATATCTTATCCATGGTACTAGCAGTATTATCCTGTAAATGTTTTCTAATTTCCGATATCATCCCTGTTGAAAATGAGTTTAGTGAAATGATAGACGTTACAAGTAAAGTGACTATAACTAATGAAACCATTATTATAAATAGCTTCGATTTTATTTCCATTCTCGCATAAACCTACTATCTATATCGGGTTTAGAATATCCGATTAGGGATAGATCTTTGCAGATAATATAATACCACTTTGTATTAAACCTATATCCGTTCATGGGAATATACAAATATGAGAGTAGACGTATTAGAGAGTAATATGGCGGTACGCATGGCAAGGGGACTGCATGGAATGCTTGTTATCGAAATCGCTTTGATATCTTTGATGATGTCCAAATTTGAAAGGGTGTAATGCTCTTGGAACACATTAGTTATCATAATGAGGCACATGTTTTAAGCCTACTGGATGTTATTCGAATTTCGGGTTTTAGACCAGTCAGTGATGCCATCGATACTAGAGAACAGTGTGGAAATTAGATTGCTATCTTATCGGAAGTACGTAAATGACCCCTGGCGAACGATACTCATATTGGTCGGATCCTTAGTAGTATCAAATTCTTTTATTATCCTTTCAAGCGAAGACACCCAAGATTTCTTTACTAATTGGACCATAAACACGGCAGCCGCTACCGCGTTGTCACTGTCTATCATAACGGTAGTTACTGCCTACAAACACAGGATAGATAGATTTTTTGTTCAAGCGTATTTCATTTTTACTGTGGGACTAGCCGTCTGGCTCGTTGCAGAAGTCACTTGGACTTATTATCAACTTGTATTGGATATTGGTACTCCATTTCCGTCTTCTGCTGATGCATTTTGGTTAAGCGGCTATGGATTTTTTATTTATTTTATGTTTAGAATATACAACCTCTTAAGTAAAGAAAATGAAAAATTGTTAGTGGTTCTTGTACCATTAGCTGCCGCGATTATCTTGGGCTATATACTTAATCTCACTTTTGGTATCGCAGATTTATTGTCTGCTCAAGAAGGTAGCCTAGCATGGCTGATCAGTATTGCGTATCCAATATTAGATGGAATCTTGCTCATTCCTGCCGTCCTAATTTTGTGGGTATTACGGGGTAAGAATATGGCTTCAGCAAATTGGAGTTTGTTAGCTCTATCTATAGTGCTTGTCACAGTAGCAGATATTGGCTTCGGATATAGCGCCCTAATACATAAAGCACGAAAAGAAGAGTGGATATGGGATTTGTTCTATAATTCAAGCTATCTTGTTATGTCTGCCGCACTCTTTTTGCAAAGCAGGCTATTTGCCAAAGGGCAGACTAGTATCATAGTGCAAGAATAATCGCATCCAGATAAGGAATCAGAATGATGATGCTAATATGCATCCCAACACAATTCATCGAATAATCTTTTAACCGAGGAAATCGACGTATTCGTCGCTTTAGTGGAGTTGCCCTTTTTTGACTGTGTTTTAAGACTTCTTTAGCTAGGTAAATGTATTGCGATGTTATTAACGTCTCTTACAGCATCAAGAAACGATTCCGGAAGTGTTGTGTGGGCATGGATTGTGTCCTAGACGTCTTCAATTTCAAATTCTGTCTGACGGCAAGGGCTGCCTCGCCGATCATCTCTTCGGCGTGTGGTGCAGATGGCCGTACTTTTCCAGCTGGAGATAATTCAGTGAAAGAATTAAAGTTCTATTACGGGCCCTATCATTGTGTCAAATTCTCTTATGTCTTAAGATCCCATCATGCCAGGAATTTTAAGCGGGGTTCTAACAGAACCAGTTTGGCTCGATGAAGTACTACTGTAACTAGTCGCATTTCGCCTAAACTCTCATATCTTTGTACTCTGTTGGAAGGTGTTTCAAATCTATCAAAAGAGATTCAGTATGTCTTTGTTGCATTTCAACTAGAATTTGTTACGTACGTAAGGTACATAGATATGAGATTATAAGACTTGGACAAAGAACAACAACAAGCAGTTAACTTTGCTCACCCTTGATATGTGTTAGATTATACTGATGCATCTCTTGAATATTGGTAAAGAACGGCTTTACTGCTTCAAAGAATGGCTGAAACTCTGGACTTGTGCGAAATCCCTTGATATGACCTTCTTCAGAATCCCACTCAATTCGAAGTGTGTAGTATTCAGGTTCTTCCACACAATGAGAAAGCTCGTAACGTAAGCAGTGAGGTGACACTTTAAGTGAATGTTCAGCTTTTGTATAAGCATTCTCAAATTCTTTTTGTTTTTTCATTAGCAATCTTGTATCGGGTATACTCAACTATCATGGTTAAGTGGTATTAAAAAATAGAACTATAAAAATACTAAGGTTTCACATGATACAGGAGTTACTTTTTGGTAACCTACACCAGACAGCTTGAATGATGAACGATTTGACAAGCAATTAGGATTCTTTGATATGAAGACTGCAGGCATCTCAGTATAAGATAGAACATTTCTCAAAATATCTATTAACTTGAATGTAGGTTCCCTGCAAATGCAGCTGAAAGAATGGTGTTAGAAGCAGTTATTAGAGAAAACAATGTAGAATGTGATGATTGGAAAGCCTTCATTAACTATGTTCCCCAGGGCATTAATAGGAGTATTCTCCTCAAAAGGAAAAAGTATAAGACATTCCCGATAACTATACACTGTTGACTTTGTCGACACAGTGGCGTCCGGCTCAAATCGAAATACCTCATGCTAGTGAAGATATAGCAAAATTACCATTAGAAATAATTTCGAATATTAAGGAAACATTTGATTGTTGTATTGACCTAAATGAAGTGGCCCTAATAACAGATTGTTGTATTGACCTAAATGAAGTGGCCCTAATAACAGAGAATGAAAAGTTATGGAATGCGATAAAGGGTCTTAAAAATAAAGGAATAAGAGTGAGGTTCGTTACTGGCGTCAATGAAGGAAATATATCTTCTTGCAGACAATTGATGAAATGTGGAGAGGTTTTCCATAATGACAAGGTTAAAGGCAATTTTCAGATAGCAGATGGAAGTAACTACCTATGTTACATTACAGAGAATGAAGGCGAAATTGCGCGGAAACAAGAGCAGGAGCAGCAACTCTTCCACACCAAGACCAAATCATTTGTAGCTATACAACAGTATCTATTTGATAACCTTTGTAATAATGCGATTTTTGCGAGAGAGAAAATCAAGGAAATTGAAAGAGGAATTAGAAACGATATTGCAGATACGATTAATGAACCTGCAGAGATAAGAAAAATTGTCAACAATCAATTAATGTCGGCAAGAGATGAAATCCTTTTACTATTTTCCACCGCTAACTCGTTTTATCGGGCGAAGTATGGTGGTATGTTAAACCTATTACGGCAAGTACCAAAGGATGTAGTCGTTAAGGTGTTGATTCAAGCAGGAGATGATCTTGAAAAGGACACAATTCAGGAAGAACTTAGGCAAAGTCATGGGCAAATACGTGTTCAATACATTACAAAACCCTTACAAACCAAGATTGTGACAATCGTTGTTGATCAAGCCACTTCTGTGGCTATGGAAATAAACGATGATACAAAGAAAACCTTTGAAGAAGCATCAGGACCTGCCATCTATTCGAACAGTGAATTGACAGTTTCTTCATGTATATCTATATTTGAAACACTTTGGATACAATCTGAATTCGACAAACAAAATAAGATAAAACAAGCATATTTTAAAATGTTTCAAGGGCTTCAGCTTAAGGATGAGTCTTATATGCGTCGATGGTCATTCGAACAAGAGAAAGAAAAATAAAGACCTGTGCCCGTTCAGCATGTTTGTATTCTGTTTTTTTGTATTCTATCATATCTCTTAAATGGTATCCTATTGTGCGTTAGATATAGAATCTATAATAAAGACGCTAACTTTTTTTCCTTGCTACCAAACTTTTGGATGGTAGTCATTATTGTTTTACCTCTAGGATTTCTCTACAAAACGTACGAACGTTTAGTCTGTCCAGGCAGGAGGATCAAACTTAAATAATTGACTTCAAGATCTCTATTATTATGCCAAGAGTTATTCATTTTGAAATAGTTGCAGATAAACCCGAAAGAGCAATGAAATTCTACAAAGAAGTTTTTGGTTGGGAGTTCAATAAATGGAACGGTCCTCAAGAATACTGGTTTGTAAAAACAGGAGAAGACAGCCAGCCAGGCATAAACGGAGGACTTACTCCTAAAATGAGTCAAGAGAGTGGTGATACCAGTGGCAGAGTGACAAATACGATTGATGTACCTTCTATAGAGGATTTCTCTAAGAATATTTCCACGGAAGGAGGCAAAGTTGTGAGGCCCAAAATGGCCATTCCGGGCATTGGATATTTAGCGATATGTGAGGACACCGAAGGAACTTCGTTTGGTATTATCCAAAACGACCGAAATGCCAAGTAGATAGATACAACGAGTTGCTTTACATGCGCTAGCCTCTTCTAAGAAGACAACAGCTCTATGAAAAAGATAGAGAACACTTCTTGTACTCATCTTGAGCAGGTAAACCAACAGATACATGCTAAACTCCGGGTTGTGAAGAATGTCTAAAGATGGGTTCCAGTTGGGTACATTTGCGTCTTTGGCTTACGTGCGGTCATGTTGGCTGCTGTGATTCTTCTATCAACAAACACGGCACAAAACATTTCCATTCAACTAATCATCCTATCGTAAAATCTTTTGAACCAGGAGAGGATTGGGAACGGTGTTATGTAGATAAAACCTACGTTGCGTAAAACCACTACCGCATACCATGGCCTCGTATATTACGAAGCCATTTGACGAGATAATCTGGATTGAAGTTTCTCGAAAAAAATTACCTTGTTCATGAAAATTGTCTGCTAGCTTCCGTATCTCAATAAATGATTGTGGTTCGAAATTAATTTGGGAACTATTGAGGAACTTCGTTCATTTGATCTAAAGTCCTGCATACTTTCTTAATACTGATCTCAGATATGCCACACTTATGGTGTAGAGGTATGACTAAACACCTAAATCCAGTTGTTTTAGATATATTTTTCACTCCGCATAAGGCAATACATATAATCAATGACAATAAGGGATCAAGACTGTGAACAGACCAAATACAAATAGTCAAACCGGTGGAAAAATTTCTAGATCTCCATGGATAACACTGGCAATCTTAAGTTGTATGGGTCTTATGGCTATGTTCGCAGATACAATGATACTTCCAGCTATTCCAGATCTTATCAGGGATTTTAAGATAACCTATAATGCGTCTTCTTGGATACTTGCATCGTTCTTAATCACAGGAGCTGTCATGACTCCTATCGCCGGAAGGCTATCAGATATGTATGGTAAGAAGAAAATGTTGCTCATAATCGTAGGAATTTATACTATTGGTATTTCTGTGGCTGCTATCTCTACAAATTTCACAGTTATGATTATTGCAAGAATAATGCAAGGCTTTGGTGCCTCAATGTTTGCTATTTCTTTTGGTATCATAAGGGATAAATTCGCCCCAGAAAAACTTGCAGTCGCTCAAGGAATATTTAGTTCCATGTTTTCGGCTGGCGCAGTGATAGGAGTAGCAATAGGTGGAACTATAATCAATAATTTTGGATGGCATGCTACATTCTTACTGGTTATACCAATAGCAATTGTATTATTTGTAGCAATTAGTAGAGTTATTCATATCGACATGGACAAAGCAACATCACAAATATCTGACAAAAATACTGAATTTTGTTGCAGGTTTATTCATGTGAGAAGGGACATACTACTTTCCGAAAGTAGTAGTACAACAACAGAATATGATAGTAGAAGCGGCAGCATCAACAAGAAGAAGGCTACTATAGATATGATGGGTGCGATAACACTATCTATCACAGTAATCTCTTTTCTAGTTGCATTACAATTCATACAAACAGTTAATGCAGCAGCCTCTGCAAACGTACCCATTGTAATTGGTTTTGGAGCTGCAGTAACTATTTCTCTCATTTTTTATTATGATAGAGAGAAGGGCAATTTCTCCATTAATCGATCTCAAGCTATTGGTAAATAAAGTTCTACTTCGTGCGAATATCATAAACATGGTTGTTGGCATTACTGCTTTAATGGTAGTGTATCAGACTATACCTATACTGATTCGAAGTCCACCTCCGTTAGGATTTGGTGGAAATGCATTAAGTATCGCAAACGTTCAATTGCCTTACATGGTTATATCACTAATAGTATCTATTGCATCCGGTTTCATAATATCAAAATTTGGTAATCAAAGCCCTACCATATCAGGAATTATAATATCCATTGCAGGATTCTTTTTGCTCTTTGTGTTACATTCAACAGAATTTTTAATAACAACCTCCCTTGCCGTAATAGCAACTGGACTATCATTAAAACAGATCGGTAGCATTAATATCATTTTGGTAAATACTCCGAAGCAGTCGAATGGAGTATCGCTTGGAATGACTACTCTTCTTTATCTAATTGGGACCTCTGTTGGTCCAATCATAGCTGGAATATTTATGCAAGCAAATCAAGCGTTCGTTAAAGGCATCAGTGGTTATTCATTTCCAGCTCCTCAATCATATAATCTAATATTTCTTACAGCGACATTGCTCTCAGTAGTATCTATTGTACTTGCTGGTAGTATAAAGAAAAGACCGTCAGCGCCACGAATCGTCATAAGGTAAGCACATTCCGCTACTGTAGCCTAAACAATACCATGGCTAATGATACAGAATCGTGGAACTGGTGATAGAAGGTGAAAGTTGTGCAATCGAAAAATATATCAAACAAGCAAAAAAATATCATATGAAAGATCTAGTTACTCATGAAATATTCGAAGATTTACTTACAGATGGAGTTAGTCATGAGGAAGACTGGGAAAGCTTTTTGCCCGGTTTAAAACAGAGCCAGAATCTATGTTTACTCATATGATATAAAATGATATTTGCATTCACTAGAAAACGTAAATCTATTCTACAGTTCTTTATGCTGGATTGGTGTACGATGTAATGTATGCATGCATACGTATCTGAAGCTTAGAAATCTGCCAGATAAACATAGGATTACGTTGAAGAGACATGGTGTATGCTCCTTACCTAAAATAGACCAAGACTGAAACCAAGTTCCCTAATCTAGAGGAGAAAAATATTGGCCGACTTTATGTGGAAACCGCTAGCATCTAGCAGCTGCTACAGGAAGTTCGAACTGGCCTAGGCATATTATTAGAACTCTTAAATTGGAGGTATATTGTTCTTATTTTGTTATCTACATATCGTCTGCAGATATTTGATGATGTGCATAACTATTGTATGATATTTTGTATTATCATCTTTTGGAACTCTGAATATGGCATATTTTTTCTTGCTTCCAATAAACTAACAGCATCGTTGCCAACTACATATCTAAATTCAGGCTTTTCAATTGAAATAGCTTGGAATATAATCTTTGCAACTTCCTCCGGCTGTGTTGCATTATCATGCTGAGAACTCGTTTTAAGGCTAAATTTTTGCACCAATTCTGAGTAAGGCGACTGTGGATCTAGCGCTCAGGTAAAACACTTCCCTTCATGAAATTACTGCCAATTGCACCCGGCTCGATCAATATTACTTTGATTCCAAAAGGCTCATGTTCGTATGCAATAGATTCACTCAAACCTTCGATAGCAAATTTGGTGCCTACATATGCGGAGATCACAGGAAATGCTATGCGTCCATTAATCGAACTAACATTTACAATAACACCACCGCCATACGCCGGAGTCCTCATGATAGGAAGGACATGTTGTGTTACTCTTATGACTCCAAAGAAATTGGTTTCAAATTGTGCTTTTATCTCATCCAATGAAAGATCTTCAAATGCTCCGAATAGACCTTAAAATGGTGTAGTTGGAGAAATTCAAGTATAAGTATCAAGATTGATATACAGACCAAAGAAGCTAAACCTATCTCCCATATCCAGATAACTAGTAAATAAAGCTCATACATTATAGAAATGTTAAATTTAATCTAGCTTGGATATACTCCAAATAGTCTTTCTTCACCTCTAAATTTTAGCCACGCTCTATCTACATTGAGATATTCCGCAGATCCAATTTATTCTAACATCTAAATCATTCAGATTGCTTGAGCGATTAACTTGCTATTCTTGTAACATCTAATAAGATTCTTAATCGTCTATCTGCACAGTCGTGAGGCAAACTTCACAGCGTCAATGTCACTATAGGTGGTCTTTTGGGATAGGTTAGTATCGAAAAGTTAAGTTTATTCTCGGTCGGGTTATTTTTTTAGACTTGGGTAAGCTATGAAGCTAATTCGTTTGTGTAGCATCTTTCATTATAAGCAAACTGCCATGTTCAAGTACAACTGAAATTGTTTGTTTAGTTTGCTTATGCTTAAATGAAAATTTTCGTTCTGCTCCAAAACTCAATGAGGCAATGATGCTATTCTCTCCTAATGGTTTTTCATCATCACTATGCCATGCAATACCTTCATCTCCATTGTGATATAAGTTCAGTAAACAGGAATTGAATTTTGTTCCTGTAACGTCTTCTACTCTTTGTTTAAGGTCAGAAAGTTCTTTGGTCCATGTTAATGCTTGCTTTGTTGTATTTGAATAAGTATACAAGTAGTCAGAATCACCATACCACGCAACTTTTCTCTTTGCAACGATATGCTTACCAAAAATGACGGCTTCATCGTTTCTCCATAATATGTTTTGCAATAACAAATCAAAATAGCGGTTTGCTTCATTATGTGTCAGTACGTTTCTGTAATAGTTTACCGTTCCGTCTTTATGTAAAAGATTGCTTATCCTGTCTTGATCAAATAAATCCATTTTTTTATTCATTATTCATTATCATGCGGTGCCTGCAATAGGGCTTCCTGTCGTAACAGAAAAAACACATGCATTCCATTCCCTGATCTACAATTCAGTTTGCCGTAAATTCTAGGCTTTACATTTTCCCCAAAGCAAATCTCGTTTTGTTTAATTCGTTTCTTCAGTTCTATATCACTAGTCTAGTTATGTCGTATCATGGAGTTAGCTTAGGGCATCATGAAAAATAACTCCAAGAGTATGCCGGTTTCCATCGTGTACCTCACTTATACCATGCTTCATTTGCACCCGATAATATCCTTTACTCCCTTTCACTGGCCTAAAATTTGTAGTCAATATGAGCATATCTCCTTTACTCGGTCTTAAGACAATGGCTTTTGATTGTGCTCTTGGAGTGTGCTGTGTTAATACAAATTCTCCGCCAGTATAGTCATCATCTGGCTCATTCAGGAATAAAACCAATTGAAAAGGAAAAAAAATATTTCCATATAAATCCTGGTGTAACGTATTATGCCCTCCCTTACCATATTTTAAAATAAGGACAGTGGGCTTTGTTTGATTATTGTCATGGCAAAGCCTTTGAAATTCATCAAACTGATCAGGAAACTGTCTTTTTATGTCTAATACCTTCATCCAAGTATTTGCAACAGGTGCAAGTTTTGGGTAAATCGCTCTTCTGGCAGTATGGATTAGATCCGGTAAAGGATATTTGAAATATTTATATTCACCTAATCCGAAACGATGCCTTTCCATCGTGATGGTCTTGCGATAGAGATTGGAGTTGTCATATTCGCCGATAAGTTCATCGCAATATTGAACCGGTAAGAATCGTGACACCAACGCGTATCCTTTTTCATTCAGTTCTTCTGTTACCCTTTGCCAGTCAATGCCTGAAATCTCTTCAGATATAACTCTACTAATATTCAACAGCTTCTAACCTCGGCCTTGATGGTTTGAGAATAGGCTCTGACATTTTTAACTTTTTGACTTGATTTAGATGCCAATTACAATTAGCATATGTATCTAGAACCATGTTTAACAATAGTTCCCATTACGGTTAAAAAATAATCCAATTTGCGAACTACTAGTCTTCTCCTCGAATTGCTAGTGCCCAAGGATGTTGTGAAAGATATTCTTTGGACCATGATACATCGAGCTCTCTCCAGGCAAGGCCAGTATCAGTAGAACAAAATACTCCGCGGTTGTTAATGGCATAGAATTCTCCACTATTTTTTGGATTTCCGGCAAGGATAGCAACAATTGTTCCTCGTGATTCTGGAAGACCATTTGAAATTGCTTTCCACTCTCCACCATCATTCTCCACAGATCTTCTGTATACTAATGAATTCGCACCTTCAACGGAATGTGCTTGCCAGGCCGATTGAGATGCCGATACAACAATAGTGTGGGGATCAGCCGGATCAACAGCAAGTCCGTAAAGGTACTTATGCTTAAGCCCAGCTGTCGGCCTCTTCCAAGACTCTCCATAATCAAAGCTTTCAAAATAGCCGTCGCCTGCAGAAGAGTAGAGGCATTTAGGGGCCTTTTGATGTGTAGCAAGAGTGTGAGTATCATATGGTCCTTGCTCAACCCGGTCTATCCAAGTTCTGCCACCATCACGACTCTGGACTAGAGCTCCAGCTTCTATTGCAACAAAAAGATAATCAGGGATGTTTACGTCTAATTCAATCCAACGTACATGAGAAGTCCAAGGTCTAGGAGGAAAGCTCCATGATTTGGATGACTCCAAATTGTTAAGAGTACTCATTCTCTGCCAAGAGTATCCTTCGTCATCAGATCTATACAGAGCGCTCGGCTCAGTTCCAACGTATACTTTATTTCCCTGTTCTAGGCGGCTAACTGAAACTGACATCACGTCATTACTGGATATAGCGTCTTTTCCAATTCTATCCCAAGTTTGGCCGCCATCATCGCTTTTCCATAGTCCATCACCGAACGTCCCGCAATAGGCACGGTTTGGATTTCGAGGGTCAAATGTTACGGATTGCGGATGAGTTCCTTTCAGAGACTCATGAGTTTTCCAACCTGTCTTTGATGATTCAAGTGAGAGGAGGAAATCCTGCATTGCAGCTATAAGAATAGTCATTAGAAGTAAAAAGTATAATCAAGTCACCTATTTAAGTGGGTGAATTATTTGACACGATTTTAAGCTCCCATAGCATTGCATACGCTAAGTTAAGGACGAACGGAAACAATTCCGATCAGAAGTAACTAGCATGTCAGTGCCCAAATTCGCAGTTTTCCGAGAGCGGTCATATTTCTGTTCTAATAACCTCTCTATTTCTATCTTTAGCATTACACAATTTTTGTAATCCTTCTGCAGAATAAGTTTTTCTTGCCACGATTCGCGTTATCTCTTCTACGACAAATGCAAGCATTATAGCTAGAATTTCGCGCGTCTCCCGGGAGGAAGACGGTATAAAGTCTGTATTGGCGTAGAGATTGACAAAAACTGTTAGTTTCTCCCCCTTGATGTGCGGGTACGAAAGTACTGCCGAATCTAACAGTCGATTGAGCCGAAATTGAGTTATTGAGAGCATATAGATGCTGAATTTGAATTTTCACTTGGTTTTGATGCTACCTGCCAATTTCGGATGCCTATACTTACATTAAATGATGATTTCTGAAAAGAAAAATTCCTGCGAACAGCAATCAAATTAAGTCATATGAAAAAATTACAAGTTTGGTCACAAGTTCGCTAGAGGATAATCCAACATTCTTCGGTTCTTTTGTATTGGGATCTACAACGAACTGGTTGGCCATTCGATTAACAGTCTAAAATGATTGCCTTTTCCTTCGGTTTGACTCAATCCTATTGTTATCCCGATCATCTTGTTTTTTATTTGCGATACCCAGGTTGTTCTTTTGGGGCGGCTTGATCTGGTTTAGTTCCTATGGCGGTCCTAATTCAGTAAAATCTATTCCAACATTATTACTCACTAATGGATAAACTCGATAGTCTGACTTACGATATTAAGTTTAATATGGCATTTTATTTTCTATCCTGGTCATTTGGGTAGGCCAAACTGTAACTTTCAGTAGCTGTCAGCATGAGACACAAGAGGCCTGTATCGTACGCTCATAGGCAACATTACTTTTTAAAACTTTTTGTAAAAAAATACAAAATTAACGCTGCGGGCCTCCCGGGAGGGTACGCCGGCCTTCTAAGCAAGTTGTATACAAGTAATACACGGAGGTAAAACATATTATTGAATATCTCTAGACCTTTTAATCGACGTCGTCGTGCTAGACATTCTTGAATGCATTTGGGGTGTAATATAACTTGCATCATCTAAACGTGGTAAAGTATATAGTAAAAGGTGAAGAGCTATATACTATAAGAAAAGGTGAAGATGCGATTGCTACAATTATTAACCAATTAATCAATTCCACAATTATTAACCACAACGTACGGGGGAAGTCAATGAGCTAATACATGGTGGCCAGTGCTAGTATCATTATCATAGTTCCTACTATTCCAATTGTTTGTGCTAAACTAAAGCTGTAAGAAAATCCAATATCTTCAACCATCATACGAAATCGTATATTTATTTATAATAGCGCATCCAGGGTTAAATCCTAGATATTTCAGATTATAAACTTTTTAATCCAAGGTGGGCATAAGAGACTCTAGAACCCTAGAGATTTTCGCTTTATTCTTGGAAGTCCTTTCAAAGACGATATATCTTTAGGGTTCTAATTATATAAAATTAGCGATTATAATCTAAATAGATCGATTAGATTGTTTGGACTTATTGGACTGAATGCTAAGGCTTTACTTCTACACCAACTTATTCCGTTTACAGCTACCTTGTGTGGTACCAGTTCGTTTGCTCGGTTTAAGTGTTAAGTATCCTGCTTTGTAGTTTAATATTCAAAATAATACGTTATATATACTTGGTATTAATCTAGATATATACCAATAAGTTACATGATTTATGTCATGAAATTGTAAAACCTACATATATATAGGCAGTATCCATAATTGAATCATGAGAAAATATCTGAATGAGACCTGTGATCAAAAACGTAAGCGATTCATCAAACGATACGAATCCATATGCAAGTATTACAACATTAAGAAAAGTGCTGATGAATTGGAGCTGCATCACAAAAACCACCCTGGAGGAGACTGTGATCAGAATCTAATGTTAGCTTACGATCTGTCATGGTCTCTCTCTACTATGTCAATAGCAGGTCATCAAGAATGAGAGAGAAGGAGGGGGGGGTCACAACCTTTGCCTGAAATCAATCTTGATTACAAAGCAGCTCATAAAATTGCACCCCCTCAGACAGAACAAGGATCACCAACAACCTCATCCACATTCTCATCTCAAAAAACAGTTATCGATTATGTAACCTTGGAAGGTATTGAAAATAGAACTGGCATCGAAAAAAAAGACATGTGTGGTTTTGTCTTAAGAGAACTTCTAGATAATGCTCTGGATTTTCTAGAAACACAGTACAGAGGCCAAAAAAATCACAATACAATTGCTGCAGCTGAGATAGAAGTTGTAATTAATAAAGAGCCTAATTACTTACGTATCGTAGTTCGCAATTCCAATTATTATGGTAACGAGATTTTTACCAAAGACCAACTTCAGGCTATATTCGACTTTGATGCATTCTATAGCAGCAAGCGCAATCAGTTTAAAATCAGCAGGGGTGCATTAGGGGATGCATTCAAAGCTATATTGTGTATGCCTTATGCTTTGGCTAAAGAAGAGCAAAACATTGAATGGAATGAACCATTGATCATCAGAAGTCACCAAACATCGTTTCTAGTCAGGCTGATAGTAGACAGAGTCAATCAGACAATTCATGCTAAAATAAAAGAAGAACCACAAAGACATCTAGCGACAAAGTTTGTAGAGATTGAAGTTCGTCTATCGATACCCAGGGATAATTTAGACTTCACCAGACTGCGATATTTCCTAATAGATTATACGACATTTAACACCCATATCGGTTTTACTTTTAGAATAAAGGATATCTCAAACTATACTTTGAATTTTCCGCAGGTGCAACCGATCATCACTAAGTGGACAAATCAGACGAGCATTTATTACTACACTTTATCTGAATTTGAGAACCTCATATTTGGATTGGAGAATAACGATGCGTCAAGTTATGATGTAATAAAGAAAATTTTCAGAGAGGGCAGCAACATAAAAAAAAGAAAATGTTGCACAAATGACGGTAGGCCAGTTAAAGCAATCGCCTCTGCATATTAACAAACTCTACAAAGATTTGCGTAATACTATGAAACCATTAGCAACTCCATCAAAATTATCGCTACCATTTGACGTTAACAAGAAAGTTAGAATAGAAGCAATAAAGAAAAGATTGCAACAACAAAATCGATTGTCTGAAAGTTCTAAAATAAAATATAACTCGAAATTTGGTGTCTATCATTCATCTACTACAGGATAGAGTTTCCATTTCTGTACGAAATAGCGGTAATACAAAGTGATAAGCTCTGTACCCTTGAGTTTACAGGTGGTCTCAACTGTTCAGTTGCTCCTAATAGCTATTCATTCCTTATAGGACCTGACGAGCATACCTTTCGTTAGAAAACTGCGAGCAATAATATTCACAGTGCAGGAACCATTCTTGATATACTTAGGCATCATGGTTATTCTTATGATGAAGATATTTGCAAGAAGCCCAATAGTATCATACTTGTGAACCTTATCTCACCTAGGATAGACTACAAAAACTACGGCAAATCGAATAAAAATGTAGTACCTTTTGCAGAGGTTATTGCAGACACAACAGCTAAAGCATGCTCCGGTCGTAGTCGCAGCAACACTTCAAGATCTGAACGTTTAATAATTATCGGATTTCTGAGACAACTTTTGAAAGAAAGATATGAAACAGTATTAAAAGACCCAACCTTAAAGGAAAAGCAAGTATGGACACAAAGTACCGTATTTTATCACTTAAGGCCCTTATTACTGAATAGTGGATTTAGCAATGAAGACATTAATAGAGAGTATATTACTGGGCAAATAAAACCAGCTTGTGAGGAATATCTTGGAGTAAAGAGAAAAGATCTAGGTATAATAGCAGCAGATAGAGCGCAACTTTATCTCAAGGGGGAGTGGCATGACGTTGGGCTCAATGATATCTCTGGACTTGCACAGTATGGATCTGATATGCTAATAGTGGAAAAAGAAGGTGTCGTTGAACAATTGGCACCATACGCTGACATTAATGGGATTGCTTTACTTAACACCAGAGGATTTCTAACAGAGTATGCATCCATTCTATCAAAAGAGGCAGGGAAGCATGGATGTAACGTCGCTATTCTCACTGACTTTGATGCATCGGGGTTATTGATAGCAAAAACCGTTCCCTCAGTATATAGGATCGGCATTGATTTTGAAACCCTGGGGGATCTTCGCATAGATCCTGGCATTGTAGAAGAGACGTACAAGCCAATACAAAAGCATATCAAGCCACTTCAAGATTGGGCCGGAAAGATTCATGATGACCTCCTACCAGAAAAAATTGATTATGTACAACACAAGCGAATAGAGATCGATAGTATACTAGCTGTGGTCAAAAATAATGCGAGGTTTTGGGATTTCATACTTGATAAGTTAGAAGAGAAATTCCCTACACGAAATTATAACCGTGCCATTGATATTCGGAATACGTAATTCCCGATTGTGTAGTAGAATTGAACGATATCGTACGTGAGAAGGCTGCCTACATCTTAAAAGAAGAAAGGTCGAGAGTACAGAAAAGGTTTTCAAACAATAGGGGATTCTTAGACGTTACCAAGTACGATAAATCTATACCTGACCATTTCAAAAAGATAATTGAAGAGGATAATACCATCAAATCACTATTGAGAAGAATTGATGTAATAGCTCGATATGAACAAAATAAGTAACTCTTAGACACCTATGGAATCTGATATGAGGGTCCATCTAAGGGAGAAACATCGAAAAGGATTAGTCAAGAACTTGCCTCCTAGAGGCAAGGATTTTAACATGGACTACAGAGTAGGATTTATCATAGATGGGCTCAAACAAAAAACACCTAGAGTTTTTTTATGATCACAAGACTGCAAAATTTTCTCCCAATTCCGTAAAATCTACGCTAACATTATTACTCACTAATGGATAAACTCGATAATCCGACATTACAATATTAAGTCTATACGAAGTTTATAGTAGTTGTAAATGTCGCCACGTTGGGATGCTGTCATACTTAGCCTGCCCCCCTAGTTCAGAAGCGCCGTTCTTGTTAGGTGTGAGATTTAATATAGCTCATTTTTCCAATAGGTCAAAGATATGTTGCAGTTTCTTTGTAACTGTCAGCTTGAACGCTTTGAATTGTCGGATTAACCGCAAACAGAGTGTTTTAATTTAATATTCATATAACCAAAGCCTAATGAATTTCGCTCACCAAGTCCAGAATCTAGTACAAATTGAATCAATTTTGAATCTTGCCATCCTTCGAATCCAAATTCCCAAACACTTCCTATTACGGTTTGTTCAGATCATCTAATAACTAATTTTGTTGATACTTGTTTTATGAATCTAAATTTCTCGAAAAGGTTTGCGAATGATGGTGCATACATCGAGGGCCGCACAAAATCTTTGTTGTAGTTGTTGTTGTCTTCATAGCATGTATAGTATTCATTGTATTTCTTTGACAAGTTATTTTGAATTTGTGATACAAACAGTTCGATAGGATGTTCAATTCTCCAATAAAGATAATTGTAATCATTTTTTGGATTTATTCCATGTAGTTTATACTTTGCTTTTGGTATCCGAACTATGATAGGAGTCCCTGTAATCAGAGTGAATGGGACATTGTGAGGGATTTTAATATCTAGTTTGTTAACAGAATCGATCGCGAATCTCATAGATCCTATTGTAATTTCAATCTTCATGCATTCAATTCTTCTATATAGATATTCGATAAATTCCTTGTGGAGATGAAATCAGCACAGTCCGCAGATCATTCATTATTAGGTCTCTTGCAGGAAATATGTTTGAAAAACAGAAGAACTTGTATCCAGTTTTGTCGTGCATAGCATGATATTTACTTCCTTTAAGCAAATTATAGATAAAACCCTGCCAATGGTAATGGTATTGCATATCATACCGACTGTTTTCTATACATTTGAACTTCAATAGTGGTCGCATATTTACCCAATCTAATATTCATTATTCTTAATAGAAGGCTTATCATTCCAGGGACAAAATCTATCTGGAAGCATCATGTTAAGTAGTTCACACACACATCTAAATCTTAAGCCATTCTGCTACTTGCGTTATGTCCATTGTACCCACGACAGTGAGTGCTCTAGCAAAGTCGCCGTTACCAGAAGATTTATCTGCTTCACCATGCCGTAAAATAAATAATTCCATATTTGATGAAAGAATTGTAAGTTCAAAATAATATCCTTTCCCAAGGATCCTAAGTATACTTTCCAGTTTAAACAAAAATGTGATTAGAGATGCTCTTAATTTAAAATTGGTAATATTCCTTTGCACCTACAGAACAACCATTGTATAAAGTGAAAAGATTGATTTGATTCATCTGGATTGCCATATTTGATGCCTAGTCTGGCTGCAATCATTATCAACTTGAACATACGTTGCTTCTTTGTTCATAAAATATTCAAAAAGAATGGAATAGGAGAACCAAAATTGTGACACGTCTACAATACATAAATAAGACGGCAGGAAATGAATTACTAGAAATGTTTTCTACATCAGCACATCTTACATATGTGAAGCGTGTGGTAGATCATTTAATTGGCTACAGGAACTTGAACTACATAAGTGGCAAGAGCATAAGAATTAATCCTACATATTAATCAGGTATTTTATTTTCTTGAAATATAACTAAATAGGAAGATCAGTAATTAAATTGAAAACTAGTTATAACCTACTTCAATTCTAGATTGGTTACCATCTTTAGTTACTCTGTATATTTTATCCACAAAACTCTCTAATTCACGCTCATGAGAGACCATTATTATCTGTGCAGACTTTAATTCGTCTAGAACTTGTCTTAGCCTAATTAACTGTTCCTTTCCAAAGCCATCAGTAGGTTCATCTAAAATTAGCAAAGCATTATCCATACCTGCAACCTTCTTAAGCATAGTGTTTAGTGCAAGTCTGTATGCTAAAGCAACTGATGTCTTTTCTCCTCCACTTAGACTAGTGACGCTTAGAGAATAGCCACTCTGAGTGATAATTGGAGTAAAGTTCGAGTCTGCTTCTACACTAATATCGCCAGTGTCCATTAAAATAGCGAACCATCTCTGAAATAACTGGTTAAATTCCTCATTTATGCTCTGAAGAACATGTCTTTCTATGTCTTGAACCGCTGGAATAAAGTGTTGCTCTAACCAATTATTCGTTTGCTGAAAGATCTGCATATTCTGATGACGATTCTTTTTATCTTTAACTTCCTTTTCGAGTTCATGCAAGTTTGATTCTAAAATTTTGAGCTCAGAGCGCCTGCCTGAAATCCTCTGCCTTATTTCGGACATTTCCTTTTCTAAACTTCCCATGGTGTCTTCTAACACTTCTAAATCTCTTTTTGCATCTTTATTCTTGTTGAATAGCGCTTCGTTCTCTTGTAACTTTCGTTCGTCAGAATTAATTTCAATCTTTAAAGCATCAATTGATATATTAACATCTTGAATTGCCTTTTCAATTTTTGACTTCCTTTTGATTTCCTGTAAATTTTCAACATATCTAAATTCAATTCTGTCAAATTCGGGTTTTGAAATCGTTTGTTCTGTTTCTGCATAGAGTTCTTTGGCTTTGGTCAATATCGCCATTTCTTTTAGAATTTGTGATAACTTCCTTCTCTCTTCAAGAGAATAGTTTTGTTTACTAAGATTTTGTATGTTCTCGTTTATCCTTAATTCTCTTATTTGAAGAGTCTTTTTCGACCTTTGAATAGAATCCTTCTTTTCAGATAACTTACCTAGCTCGCGCTGAATTGTCTTTAAATATTCTTCTTTACTTTCGAGCTTGTCTATGAGGATTTTATTTTCTCTTTTTTTATCCTCATAAGTTGTTATCGTACTGTTCAAATATCCTATATGCTCTCCTACCCCTAGTTTTTCTTGATCAAATTCGGCTTTTACTTTCGAGATATGACTTAAACTCATTTTCTGCCTGCATGTTGGACATGGAGCGCCCTCTCCGATACTGATTATCTGCTCAATTTCCTTTTGTTTTTTGGATATTTGTCCTTCCATTGTTAATCCTTCAGCCCTGTTCTTGGATATTAGAGACTCAATATTGGCTGATTTCTCTCTTAATGTTGGGAGCTCCGAAATTGATTTTTTTAGGCTTAGTTCTTTCTCTTCTAATACGCTCAATTCTTTTATGGATTTTTCCTCTCTCTCAATTTTTTCTAACTCAGCCTTCTTCTCTTCCGTTAGTTTATTGGTCTCTGATTCTAAGTTTCTCCTTTCATTGTCTATAAATTGTTCTAACTTTGTCTTTTCTTTCTCTGCGATATCATGTAGTTTTACTGTTGGTTCTAACTCCTTTAATTTATCTTTCAAAGAAATATAATGCTCATAAGCTGGTTTTAGCTTCTCAAGGAGGTGCTCTTTGGTGATGATGGAATCCCGCTCTCCTTTTAGTAGTTCAAATCTTTCTTGTTCTTGCTTCAAGGTGTTTTGATTCCTTTCAATAGTGATATTCAGAAGTGGTATGGATACCTGGAGCTGTAAAACGAGAACCTGTTTCGGTTTAAGACTGTCTATGTTTTCTTTTAGTTGCTTTGTTTTTTTGTCTAACTCTGATATTTTCACCTGATCTTTTTCTACGTCAGCTGTCAAAAAACCGACTTCTTTGTAGAGCTCATACAATGAAGTTTCCTTTTCTTGAAGATCTTTAGATATCCCAAAATTTACACTCATTTCACCAGTACTCCAATCGAGAAATGTCTCTGCATTTGTCTTGACCGTGTTGTATTCCTCAATATTGAAGGCTCTTCTCAGAATCCCTAGTCTTTTTTCCGGCACTTCTGAAAGAATTTGCTTCATCATTTCTTGCGGTGTAAAAATAGCATAACGGTAAATTACAGATGTCGTTCTGGTCTGTGCTTTTTCATTAATATTAATAATCTTCAAAATCTTCGATTTCATCTCGCTTACGGAATAAGTCGTTTCTACATCTTCCTCAACAATATATCCTTCAGCTTGCGTTACCTTCTTATCGCGTCTAATTATGCTTCGAAAGATCTGATAATTGTTGTTTTTAACTTGAAACTCAAGAAGAACAGATCCTTTCTTTTCTCCTGATCTCAGGAGATTGTTGCCATCTATATCACCTAGTCCAAAAAGAGCAAATTCTATCGCAGAGAGAATAGTTGATTTTCCACATCCGATGTCGCCCTGAAAGAGGATTGTGCCTGCAGGTATGACTATTTCTGTATTTTCTTTATAACTTCTGATATTGTGTAAACTAATTTTTTTAATTAGCATATTATTTTATTTCTTTATTTATTTCTGATAATCCCATGACAGTCTTTGCTTCATACATGAGTCTTTCTTCAAAGTCATCTAAAGTTTCGTTCTCAATTTTTTCCTTTTTTAGAGCAAGTAATAAATTGTTTGCCGTAAATTCGCCGTGTTCAGATATAAGTTTGGATTTTATAAAATTCTTTACTTTCTCATCTGTCATAGCAGGGTCAATCTTAATTGATGCTATTCTTTCTTTGATCACTTTCTTTTCTATCTCCTCTATGCTTGTACCATAGACTTTCACCTGGGTAGTCTCAGGAGAGACAAGGTTGTTTCTGTTAATGAATGATACTAATGCACGCTTTGCTGAAAGTGTTTCTTCAAATCTTGAAAAGTTGATATCCGATCGCTTTCCCGACACCATAGTTCCTTTCACCTTAATCAAAACTATTTTATCTGTTAGGTCCTCCATTTGTTCTACCATTGAGCTTATTTTATCCTCTATTTGCTTGACAGTATTTTGATTTACATTAATAGCGTTGAATATAATATCAACTATCTTTGTTTCTATAAAGTCGGCCTTTATTGTTTCGTTGTCATTATCATAACTTACAATATAGAACCCCCTCCTTTCACCTTGTGCAGTATCTTCTAAATCTGTAAATGTGGACCCAAATAATGGTCCAGGATAGACAATCATACTTTTTCCATCATCAGGTTTATGTTCAATCCTTCTATGTAAATGACCTCCGCCATAATATATGAATCCTTTTGGTAGTAACGATAATGGAATAGACTCTCCATGAGCAAGGTCAACAGGAGTTATTTCACTTATTGATGCATGAAACAGAAATATCTTAAGGTCTTCTTCAGACTCTAGTGCTTCCATATCTAGTAGATCATAATATTCACTATCGAGGCCAGTCTTTCTTCCTGATAGGCCTGTGATTTTAAAGGCAGTCTTCTTATCTTGGATAAATTTCAGTTTGATTTTGTCTTTTATTTGCTCAAATTCGATAGGCTTTATGAATAGTCCTGCGCTATGAAGTATATCTATTATCGATACTGTACTTGCAGTGAAATCATGTGAACCGTAAATCATATAAATCTCAATTCCATGTCTCCTGGCTTGTATCATGATATCTACTGCACGCTTAACATGATCCAGCTCGGGGACATTAACATCAAAGAAATCTCCTGTGATGGCAATAAAGTCTACCTTTTCTTCAATACAAATGGATATGGCTTTCTGGAAGGCTTTGAGATTAATTTCTTTGAGCTTTGGGTTCCTCCAAGCACCCAAATGACAATCTGTTATATGTGCAAACTTGTACAAATTATGTTACTACTGCGATCTTCTTAGTTGGACTTGCTTTCATAGCTTTCACAATATCTTCAAAAAGGGGTATCTTTATAGGGACAGCAAATTTTGTGAAATTAGAACTAATTATAGCTTCACCCTTGTCCAGACTTGCTATGTTCCTGTCATCTGTTGATAAGTCCTGTGATGCACTCTGTATTATTGAGCTTCGCTCAGTCGCAAGTTCATTTCCCAGGATTATTTTTGTGTTCATGTTCGCTAGTATCGTTTTTGGAATAACGCTTGTAAGCTGAGTTATTGCAATAAGACCAATTTTGAATTTTCTACCCTCCCTTGCAATATCGCTGTAAATATTAGAACCAGAAGATCTAAGGACCTCGTCACCCAAAACCCTCGGAGCTTCTTCTATTACAATTGAAATTACAGGCTTCGTTCCCAAAATGCCCTCTTCTTTTGCGCTCTTGTGGCGATCCAGAATTTCGTGTGCTACAACGCTTCCTATCAGAAGCTCAGTCTGATCTTCCAACATCGACGTATCAATCACCACTTTTTTGCCCTCTTCAAGTGTATCTATGATTTGAGTTACCGTTGATTCTCCGACTGTATCGCTAAAAGCTCTAGTACGACATTTCAGTTGGTTGTCAGTATGATCGAAATACACTCCAAGAAGCCTGTTGAATTTTCTTCTTAATACGTTCAGAGTTCCCTTGGCTATTCTGATCTCTCGCTCGTCACCTTCGAGATCACTGTTGATAGGAGTATCCCTTATAATCTCTGATATCCAGTTTTCACGATATACCTGATAAGCTAGATGCATTGCATCCCACTGAGCTTCTGTGAAATCAACAATTCCTTTTAAGTGGTCGGGTGTTATGGATCTCAGGTTAATTACAAGTCCTACTGCTCCGTGAATGGCAGAAGCTTTGGGAGAATAATATTTGAGATATTTTGCTGCCTGGGGGTGATTTCGTAACCCTATGGAAGCGGCTGTCCCAAAATACTCGTCATGCGCGTCCAAAACAAGAATTCCGCAGAAGTCCTTATCTAAAACGTCCCACAGCATGACCTTTATCAAGTTACTCTTTCCCCTGCCCGTGGTAGCAGGAATGAGAATATGATGTGAGAGAACATCTGGACCTTCCAGATAAACGTCTGCATTTAGGGTCTTCGAACCAGTTCTGACCTTGCCAAAATATAATGGATTATTGGGTTTGATTAGGAAATTCAAATCCTCATTCTTGATGTGTCTAATGGATCCCATAAAATTCGGCAGAATTTTTGGATTGCGAGGACTACCATTGAGATATAAAATAGATCTCGCCAAAGCCAGCACATAATTTCTCAAATGAGGCTCCATGAAGTCTAGGCCTACACCGCTGCCTTCAAGTCTCATTCCCGAAATATTTTCAAGTGAAGATTGTGAAATCTGACTACCATATAAGAGATCAAAAACCTGTAAGAAAAGCTTGCCTTCATTTCTCTCCTCCACGAGTAGATCACCTAATTCAATTGCCCCATCACTTTTCTGTCTAATAATTAATTTTTCCACCCCTCCAGCAACGATTTCCCCGCAACAATCATCATTCATCTACCATAGCCTCCGACCAAGAGATTCAGAATATGATGTGCATCTGTCGATCGCATATGATGTGCAAATTTCTTCCACAAACCTAACTTGGACATTTCTGAAAGAAGCATTACTCTATAGGTCTCAATCTCGTTTGCTCTAACTCTTGCATTGTTGTCTGCATCTATGAGCCCATACGGATATCCTGGGAAGCCTATATCAACCGAATTCTTAGCCAAGCAGGTTATAACTTCATTGAGGTTCAAATCATCCAAATCCTTCATTTGTCTATTGCTTATTTCATATCGAAATATATGATCGGCTTTTTTATGTAGCTTCACAATGGTCATTATAACTGAGTGATCCTTTGACAGACCTTCTGCTAGAGGTGAGTAATACCATTCCTCGAAGTTTATTCCCCAATCCTCTACGAGTTTGTGTAGAGACCCAAGCAATGACAAGCCAGTTGTCGTAATCATATTACTCGTCTTCGCGAGACCAGAAAAGATTACGCCTTTATTTCGTGCCCGTTCATGGAGAACGTCAAGGTAGTGTCCTTCGTTAGGAAAGGATGTTTGAAGGGTTCCATCAGATATCAGTACATCGCCTTTATCTAGGATTCTATCTATGATAAAGCGCGAATAATTCCATTCAGCAAATCTTCTTGCTACAGAAGCAACCTCTTTAATATCTGTTCTTGTGGTTCCTCGTATCAGACGACGATCTGTGGAATCAAATGATAAGTGTGATTCAAACGGAAGATAATCGCTAAAATCATTCTTTGTAGCAAAGAGTAAAGTCTTGTACTGAATACTATTATCATTAAGGTTCAAAAGAGTAACTGAGAAAAAATCTATTGTTTGAGGTAATTCATTTTGATTTATCCTTTGTGTTTCGTTAAATACGTTAAAGTATATTCTATTTAATTGAACTGAAAAATTCGGTGCCCCTATTAGCTCTTGGTTGCCACCATCTACAAATGCGATTTTTCTTGAGCTGCCGTTTCCGTTGATTGGATAAAAGTTCTCTCTTGCAAAAGGATAGATCCTGTATGCATCTTGTTGAAAGAAAGGGTCACCCAGATCATATTCGTTGACGTTTTGGTGCAATCCATTTATTAGCCTACTGATTGTTTCGCTCAGCATCACGCTACTCCTTCTACGATGCAAGGAACATAATAAATGATAGTGTGGGTAAAATGCAATTAGGAAAAAATTCCATCGCGAATATTCAAGGAAACTACAGATGTTATTACTTTGTATCTTACAGGAAGAAAACTAGGTTTTTTAGTTTATATAGTTAGGATTAATCCTTAACCAATCTGTGTCGTTATTATAGCTGAAATCGAAATCATTAACAGAATTGGTTTTTTTCATTTATTGATCACTAGTCTCAAACCGCAACGCGGCATCATATCCGAAACAAAAGGCGCTAGTATCATTATACGGACAGATAAAATGATCATTTGGCACGTTGTAAAATGTATTCCAGTCGTGTATTTCTTGATCATATCCTTGTTGATAGGAGTTATGCGCATTGTCACATTGTGCAAAGGCGAAAAGTATCGATATCAGGCATGGGCCTAAAAATATCATTTATAGATATCCCCGTAACTTAGTATTATTACTGTCTTTTATTCCCATATTTACCAGTCCGCCATGTCAAATTATCTAATATTTTCGTCAATGTCTCCACAGGGAGTAAAGTATCGTCTATTGCTGGAACTATGGCTTGCATGATGGAAAGGCACTCCATACTATGCACAGATAGAGTATAATGACAAAACGGATCCAGAGGATGGCCTTCCAGATGAGGATGTTAACTCAATAGACGAAATTCCAGTGTATTCAATCAACAAACCCAAAGACGAATCACCTGCTATCCTGAAAATACTAAGCAACGTTACAGGAACACAAAAGACGATGAAGAAAACAGGCTTCTAGAGCAGCTATAAGAAGCAGAACTGGTAGACAAAAACCTATCAGGCGCGGCCAAACACAGCAGGCTTAAGGGTTTACTAAATCCTATAAGCATTGCTGGAGGGTTAGACAATCCATTGGTAGAAGTAGAGTACAAGGGCAGACAAAGCAACGTTATTCTTACGATACTGGGTGAAAGTACTTTGAAAATATTTGGAGAATAACCGATATGCACTCCTAGTTGCTAACCTGCTTTTCTTCTATTGGTTAGGAATGAATAACCAGCAGTTAACTCAACTCTGGCAATCTATAGTCAATATAGTATGGAAGGCATATAGGCGCCGGCTGGGAGACGAAAGAGAGAGAACGACATAAGGATATCTATGCATCCTGATCAATTTGTATCAGATAAGTCTATCATCAATAATATCGACATATTCGTTCTGATATATGCCAAAACTACTTATTTAATATGATCGAGGCTTTTAGAAATTGGATTTCACTTAATTTTCTAACATTCAAGCAACTATAATAGCGGCTAGAGACTGACTCTTCAATTAAGGTAAGACTACTTCCTACTGTGTCAGCTGTTATTTCTTTAA
>QHBN01000088.1 GCA_003176995.1 Candidatus Nitrosopolaris wilkensis | reverse complement strand
TCTTACTGATTGAAAGTCAGAGCCGCCGAGCCCCTCTTCCCAGTGGTTGATAATACCACTTACAGTACCTGCTCCAATCCCGTTGTCGGCCGCGATTTTGTCTCTGGTTTCGCCGGAGAGCCATTGGTTGATTACCTTGTCCTTTACCTGATGTTCAATTGCTGCTGGCATCCAATAATATTAATTATAAATGGTTAATAGCTCTTTACCAAATGTCGTCAAATAGCCCGTCAAATGGACCTTTATTTGATGAATAGACCATGTGAGAGGGGTCAATATTAGTTCAATCTACATCTGACGGATCCGTAGCCAAACCTACTCAGGACACACCGCCGCCACATACTGCAGCTCTAGAGACACTCCATGGGTTTCTACAAGTCAGCAGGAGGACATTGACATGACAACAATTGACTAATCAAACTCGAGGGAAAACATTTTTCCATGGCATCATATACATGGTTATGACCTGCAGCGTTTATTGCTTGATTAAGCGCGAATCCACCAGGTAGTGGTGCTTAACAAACCTCTCTCACATGCGATTTCTATGGGTAGAACTCCTGTACAAGGCTTGAAGTTTATGTGTTTTTCATAATCGGTAGAATACTTCCTTTAGGGGACAATGATTAAAATACAATGTTTTCCATAGTTTAATGGATCTGTATCTTTGACAGCCCTAAGTAACAGGGTGGGACCTACGAGAATATGGAAAACGCTTAATGGTAAGAATGTAAAAACAAACGACGGAAAAAATCTTGGAGAGATCAAGAAGATATCTGAAAATTATTTGCAATTACAAAAAGGAAAATTACACAAACAAAGATTCTGGATTCCAAAATATGTTGCCGATGCTTTTGATGGCAAAATATTATGGCTACTACTAAGCGAAGAAGAGATACGTGGAAAATATCAATATGGTAAAAAAATCCCCACAGCAGAAAAGTATGCAAAAGAGTTTGAGAGTTTTAAGGGGACACCATACGGACAAAAAGTAAACTACGGAGCAGATTTTGACGAAAATATTCGGGTTGTTGAAAATTATAACAATATTCGGAATTTACATATAGACACCGCCTCTGAGAATGAAGCTAAATATCTAAAAACATTTCCAGATGATTCCGGTCTGAAACCAGGACCTGCACAAGAGCAAATACATACGCAGGAGGTAGAGAGCGCAAAAGGAAATGAAAGAAAAAACAAACTATTAGAAGCAGAAAGGGTTGACATAATAGAATACGCTAGTAAACAGCCTATCAAGTCCGCTTCACCCAAAACCATAGAAAGACCAGTACAACCATTTACAACAGATTCGAAAGCCACAGAACCAAAAGGACGAGGAATAAAATATGTTGATAGTGCCAGTTCCAGTCCCGTTAGAATTCCGTCATCACAAATGACATCAGAATCGTTCAAGAAAGGGACAATGGAAGATGGTAGAAAAGTTTCTATACACTCTGATAGTGCCAGTCTAAGTCCAGTCAGAATTATCCCGGAAGCGCATTTATCAATGCAATCGGGGGCAACTACACCAACTATGATAGCCCACTCATCAGCTACGTCATCGGTTTCGTCACAATCACCAATACGTACATCCGATGAACATAAAGAGACAGTTCCAAAATCATCAGTATTAAATCTAGGCTCGACCAAAATGGAAGGGAAGGCAGGTGAGAATATTCTTCCAAGCATTAACACAGAAAGTACTTCAATGATCCTTGCTACTTCTACTTCTATTGTCTCAGCTAAAGAGATTGATAAAAAGCCTGTTTTGCCAGAACCGATGCTGATGTTGGCAGTAGTTAAAGCGAATGAAGAAGAAGAACAAATTATCCCTGTACCTGAAAAAAATAGAGAACCCAATCTTCTTAGTTTAAAAACACCACCGCTAGCATCAGCATCGTTTGAGGAAACGAAATCCACTTCTAATAATCTCACCACTACTAACTCTGACCAAAATAGTCAACTAACTTTTCGAGATGAGGGGAGAACGAAAACAACAGAGAGTGTTAATTCCGTATTAGATTATTACTTTAATCCATTTATCACCAGTACGACTACGTGGCATGCATGGTTAGACATGTACGACGAATTTGCTAGAAATCTGGCCAAATTGAGTTTAAATTGGTTTGATCGGTTATGGAACCTATTGATACCAACAAGTCTAGAAGATGGATAATCTTAACAATGAATTAGAGACCCTAGTCTCATTTTGAGATCAATAAATTTGTTATCATTTCAATAAAATCGTGTCTGATGAAATATGAAAGAAAAAAATATTGGTAATAGGTTACAAATTGACCCCACGAGTCTAAAGCAAAAAATAGACAATGGAGAAGACATTTTTATTCTAGATGTAAGAACACCTGAGGAGTATAAGTCTTGGAAAATGTCTTATGATAGATATAAAGATTTAACTTTAATCCCAATTGATCAATTATCATCGTCTGATGCACTCGAGCAGATCCCAAAGGATAAAGAAATAGTTACAATTTGTGCTCTTGGGAATAGATCGATGATGGCTGCCAATCTGTTGACGCAACTAGGATATAACGCAAAAAGTCTCACCGGTGGAATGTCTGCTTGGAATAAGGTATTTGATATCGTCATAATACCTGTCAAAACACGGATACCTGTAAAGATATGGCAAATAAGGCGAATATCCAAAGGATGTATGGGATACATAGTCGCATCAGAAATTGATAAAAATGCCGTAGTAATAGATCCAAATTGTCATATTAATGAAGCTTTCATAAAAGTTGTAAAAGAAAATGATCTGCATATAAACGCCGTAATTGATACACATATGCATGCAGATCATGTTTCAGCCGTGACTAGTCTAGCCAGAAAACTTGGGACAGTTGTTCGCATTAGTTCAATGGAAGGTTATGATATCACAAACAATCGTAACGATGGATTGACCTTTGATAAGATTAAGGACGAAGATAAAATTAAAGTAGGGGATGGATTTGTCTTAAATGCCATTCATACTCCTGGTCATACAAATGGCAGTATGTGCTTTAGCCTGGATGGTACAAAAGATGATGATAGTAAGTATGTTTTCACTGGAGATACTATATTTATTGATGAGATCGGTAGACCTGATCTTCATGGTAAGGCGGAAGAATTTACACAAAACCTTTATGAGACATATCAGCAAAAAATTCTGAAACTTCCCAACAAAATTGTAATTCTTCCAGCTCATTTTAGAGGAAGATTTGAACAGCAAAAGCCAATTTTTAATACACTAGAGTCAATAAAGACAGAGATTAAAGCACTCTCACTTAACAAGGTTGAATTTGTCGAACTTGTGTCTAGATCTATTCCTCCCCAACCAATAAATCATAGAAGAATATTAAAAATAAATAAGAGCATGATACCATGTAATGAGATACAAATCGAAGATCTAGAAGATGGACCTAATTCTTGTGGCATTCGACCCTGATTTACTAATTGATTAAAACACGAGCACGGTCACCTAATAACAAGAAGGTTACCCGATTGGATATAATGAAGAATGGGGTAGAAGTCACAGCTACCATCCAGTAGTAATGTGCTTTTATACCTGAAATTTTGATACTAGCCACTATTTAGATGCACCATACTAATAGTTTTCCAACTACCATATTATAGTAGATGAGACAACTCCCCGCAAGTATCAAAACAATGCTTGATATAAGATTCATATTTGGAACAAATTTCGCTAACCATTTCACAAATGTCTGGTTTGATGCGCTTATTGCGAGAGAAATTGCGATCATTACACTTCCCATTCCTAAAGCATAGGTCAAAAATACGATGAAGTCTTCCTTTATTCCTCCTGCTGACAAACCTTGGAAACGACACCAAAAGAATTAAAAAATAATAATTTAGTTAAACGAGAAGCATTCAACGAAATTCCACCTAGAGTAGATTATACGTCAACTAAAGACGGCGAGAAGTTAAGACAAGCTATTCTTCCTATTCTACAATGGCAATTTCAAAGAAAGGAACGGTTGCCGCACATTGTTCATGTTCAATGATAGAAAGAGGATAGACAAAGTATTTAGCACAGGCAAAACGCTATGAAAAGCGTCTCTATTCAGGAGACAAGAGGTTACCATGTGGCACTCGTATTTGGATGAAATTGTTTGATGGTTTAAAATTAGGTTAGGTTATTCCCCTTCTAAGGTACCTCGAGCTATATCAGATGCACAAGTTGTTTATAGTGGTAAAATATAACGGATATGAAAATTGATTGTATGCGGATAAGGTTGGCTGTGTATTACAAGATTTGGTATTCATAACCTAAAGATGCAATGCAATTATATACATAACACAACCAAAGCAGCACAAAACTCACTCTTCTATTGTTTTATGTACATGGAGTTTGTGCTTGCATCATATCCCAAGTCAGACATTGGTATTGCTTTAAAGCCATCATCGTGCAAATACTTCATCTCTGCTGCAAACAAGTTTATGTCTGTGCTAGAAGGATCGCCATTATTGTCTATACCATGGTAAGCAACTATTGGAATTGCGTCGACTGTTCCTTTTTTATTGTTGAAGTTTATTCCACTATTTACTTCTTCTACAAACTTTTGAAATATTATTTGATCATTGTGAAGATAAGACTGATCCCAAGAGTTATGACTTTCCTCTCTTATAGAATATCTATTTGCAAAGGTTAATACATTGTTGACATTGTATGTTCTACAATCAGTCTGTTTACTATCATATCCATCACAATGCAAAAACATTGAATTAGCAAAACCATTATCTGCATATCCGTAGTATTTAGAAATTGTATCGATCACAAGGGGATTATCCCATGCATCGCCATGCACTACTGCAAAAATATTAGGTGAGTTAATACCATGATTTTCCAAACATTGTTTGGAACCACTAATCTCGAAATCTAAAGCAGTTGGGGATATGTTATTTAGATCTGCATGAGTCATACCTTTCGATTCAATATCTTGTCCATCTTGTTGTAATGCTAGTATATCATTCCAATTTAGACGCTGCATTTGGGTTTGATCGCCTATATAATTACATGTAATGAAGAAACTTGCCTTAAATCCGTATTGATCTAAAATTGGTTTAGCTGTAGTAAATTGACTCTTTACAGTATCACCAAAAGTTAGAATTACTACTTTTGTACTATTGCCAATAATAGTATTGAAGAGGCCATTGGTTTTGTTATTATTATAGATTGGATTAGTCTTTATAATTGCATTATGATGGCTCTTTTGAATTTTTGTTGGTCCTCCTACAGTAGTTATAACATTGTGATGGCCGATATGTTTTTGGCTACTAGCCAAAAGATAACTAATTGAAAAGTTGTTTGGAAATAAAAAGGAAATTGACAAAATCAGGATGATACAAAAAGCAATTTTGAGATTGAGGTTGGACCATTTAAAGGTTTTATAGAATTGTATCAATAGTTTAAACATCTGTGTCATATGCCCCCGGATTAGTTGATGCATAGTACCGTGATAATACATATAATAATAATGAGTCATTATAACCAAATATTTTACTAGTGCTTTGATATGGTTGTATATGTAAGCAAGTTCAGAAGGTCTAAACATCGAATCAGATTCCAAAAGTAAGTTCATATGCTTACGGAGGGGTGCTCGATGTAAAATATTAACATCAGCAAAGTTTATTGATTTAAGATGCAGAATGTCTCAATTCTCTTAGGGAAAAAGATTACCCTCACCGAACCTAGGCGCCGGTATACAGTACAGAAGCAGAGAGGATCCCTGATCTGTTGTATGATTAACATTCTTAACTGTTAATCAGGAATTTGATTAACGGCAGATGGATATTGGAATCTAGATTCTGAAGTGTGGCTGGAAATAATATTTTCAATATTCTCTACAAATAACTTGCTTTTAGCTTTATCATCTTCAGCTTCATTAGTAGAAGCAGAAGGGGTAGAAGGAGTGTAGACACCAGCTTTTAACATAAACAATTGATATTCTCTTTCTAACCTTTGTGAAGCTGTGCTGAACAGTATCGAATTTTCTTGAGCTCTTGATAGTTGGATGAATGCTGTAGACCCAAGTATCAGAACAGCAGCAATAGATGAAGCTATTGCCGTAGCAGAAGAAGATCTACCAGCATAATAACCTAGTGCTAATACATCAAATATTACAATAAATAAAGTCAAAATAATAATCGTAATTCTCCACAATCGGAATCTGCGCGCATTTGCACTAGCCCTATGTTTGAACCAGTGAAATACCGGCAGATATCGTTTTTGTATGTAGTCTGAAATCTCAGCTGGTTTATTTATATCATAATTTTCTGAACTCAAATTGGGGTTTGGATTTTGTTGTAGCCGCCCTCGTCCTAGTTGTTGTTTCCACTTACGTAAATATCCTCTAATGTCAGGTCGCATGATATCATATATCGATTATCTTTATTGAATGTATCACATGTCTAGGCTTTCAATTGAAATAAAGCTTTAGCCTGTTTGGCAGATTTGGGAGTTTCGTTCAAGCAAAAATATTCCACAAGGAAGTGAATCTCGTAAGAATTTGGTCCTAGAGCAACGCACGCACATGAATAAAGCATTTCAAGGCATTACTGTTGCAATCGAAGACAATGGACAGTTGTTCATATCCTTGAGCAATTTGACTAGCGCTGTCAAGCCAGTCGAATTAGGACGGACAATATGACAAAGAAGGATGGGATGGAGAATATGATTAACGGCCGGCCCGATGACCAACAAGACAAAATGGTAGAAACAAGGTAAATTCAGATGATACAACGTCGTACCTTGAAGCATGTAATTCTCCGATTTTGAGTATATCACTCACATAAAGAGACTAAGGATTTTTTACCAACCCAATATACTTGCATAAGGGAAATAGTTTGTAGCTCAATTCTC
>QHBN01000087.1 GCA_003176995.1 Candidatus Nitrosopolaris wilkensis | reverse complement strand
GCTACTACTGCCGCTGCTCCTGGAATGAATAAGACTGCGGGAACGAATGCTTTAACACTACAACGTCAATGTGTGAGCAATATACTAGACTCGCCGACCATGCCCGCCGCTCATCAACAACTCATCGACAAAATAGTGGCATGCTTTAATCAAAAATGAATAATGCTGGATAGGTATAATATAGCGAAAGAACAATGTTGTGGTCGTCGCCGCGACCGCTACCTTATGAAGAAAATCGGCGAAATTGAAAAGTGTGGGCTCGGCACCTATATGTCTGATTAATCTGATTCAAGACTTCATAGAAGATACTGGAGACTATTCAGGAGATGGTGTTGGCACATCACATGATGTGAGTGGCTACGAGCATACATCTACATCATCATTTAGATCATCCTGAATAGGCTACACCAATATATTAAATCAAATATACCGTCATTGTTCTCTTCACGAACTTGCAGTGGTATACAGATTTTACACCCAACGATGTTTACGCAAATCAAGTCAGTGCTTCATCCACCAAGCTGCTTTAGTATCCTATCTATTACCTTGTTATGTTCAGCAACCACCTCTGTTGTTACTAAAAGTAAATGGTCAGGGTCTAATGGAAATGTTATACGTTTAATTTTTTCATATTCAGCCATAGCATATTTTCCCCTTCCTACCTTGGGAGAAAGCGAATTGCGTAATCCCCATCTAGCCATTGCTTGGAGGTTTGATTTTTTAGTTTCCTCCGGAGTTAGCAGATTCTTTATCCCTTCACGTTGACCGCCATATTTGATTTCGCCTGTTTCATCGCAGACGCCAGCGAATCGGACCTTTGCGTCAAAACCCAGTATGTCCTTACATAATTGGTTATAGTCCATGGTTTTCCACTAATATAATACCAGGCGAATCTAATAAAGATTTGATTGTGGGAGTTCCACCCAACCCTTACTACCTCTTCGTGAGGCACTACTAGCATATGTTGGTACGATGGAACCGACAGATATATCCAATTGATGATGCGTTCGGATAATGTATGGCTTCGATCTGCTAATATTTCATGCTCGACAAGGGAGCTATAGTTTGACTTTGTTTCAAATTCTTCTTGTTTGTCTATTATATGTCAAACAGGGGTTCTCGGCATGGTTTGAAAAACCTAAAGGCAATGATTGGCCCATGGACTCTAGGTTGCTGCGGCATCAGTTCTTGCTCGAGCATAATTCTAAAACGTTGACTCGGAATTCAGCAATAACTGAACTCAGTGCAACAATAATTAATTATTCGGATAGATTCATTTTAGAATTGATTGCTCCATCTAATATTATAATTATTCATCACAAACCAGATGTAGACTAATCATAAGATTAGTTATAATATTGTTCACCTCACTTCATATAAAATATATTTTGAGTCAAGAAAGTGATGTATACAAAAACATCGGCTACCTATGTCATTGTAATATTGGCAACTATAGCATTAGTGCTTATTACAGCAGCTAGTTTCAGTACTGTTTCTGCTTTAGCTTGGAACCATGGAAGAAAAATCAGCGACAGTCAAAATAATATTGGCACCTCATCTAGGACATCTAACGCAGACTTGAAAAGCCTCTTTACCTGTATATCTAATGGAGCCAACGGTCTAAATGGACTTACTCAGAACAAAGTTCTGAATTGTTATACACAGACCTTGACCACAAGCAATACAGCGAGAGCTGGTATTAGCAGTTCCGTAGGCCCCAATTTAAGTAATGGCAACAATAACCCCATTGAGACTAGTGATAATGGGTAGAACTGACTCACCACAAGAGCATCGTAGCTGTACCTCCTCTGCTGACAATAGAAGATAATCATGATTAGCATCCCTGACTTTAAGAATCAAATACATTGCCCCAGAACCAACGCTGTGTTATAGTAGCCGTCTATATAAAATTTAGCCTTGTCTAATATGATTAACTGTTGTACTTACACACTTA
>QHBN01000086.1 GCA_003176995.1 Candidatus Nitrosopolaris wilkensis | reverse complement strand
ACAATTTATTATTTGCGCAAGGCACCGAACGAACCATTCCCTCTCTTTCCTATCTGGTTGTGTGTCTGGGCACTACTAATCTTATTTTTTCTATTCTAATTTTCATCCGGGCTAAGTTCTATGTGTCCTCGGTGAGTTTTTTTCGAACTCGCCGAACCCCGATAGCTAGTCAGATAGATAGATAGAATAGCACTTTAAAAGGATAATAATTAGTATTACCTCCTTATTCTGTGCAAACAAAAGAAGCAACAGATGATTTCCAATGAGAAGAAAAGCAATTTCTTCTGCTAGTTTGCTGTCCATAGTTTTGAGCACGATCTCAACCACGTTATTATTATTGATGCCAAACTCAGTATTTGGACAAGACCCATGGGGATTGTTTCAAACGTTATGCCCAGCAGGACGGCTGGCTGCGGGGCCTCAGTGTCAAAACCTCCTAACAGGAAATAACATAGGAACGGGCACATGTAACAATGGCTTTCTATTATCACTAGGTGTGTGCATGCCTACAACAACGAATAGCTGTCCAATTGGCTCGGTGCTACAAAATGGTGTGTGCGTGCCTTTCACCAATCCGATACAGTCACCCCCAATAGCTAATGCTGGTCAAGATCAAACAGTCACCGAAGGATTTACCGTTTCTTTGGATGGTGCTTCAAGTTATGCCACCACAAGTGGTGTTACTATAGTATCATATTCGTGGGTCCAAACGTCTGGACCTATGGTAGGCCTAAACGCTGCAACCACAGCAACTCCAATTTTTACGGCGCCAGCACAAGCGACCACTCTTACGTTTAGCTTGACGGTCACAGACAGCCTGGGTCAAGTAAGCTCACCTGATTCAGTAACAATCACCGTAGTCCCACAGTGATAATAAATTTTCTTGTGTTTGACTGTATGAACAAGTCCCTTTGGGGAGTGGCATTATTCGATATAGTTTCCAATTAAATATGAATAAAAGCCTACTTCTACTATCCTACCTGCTGATTATTGCATGTGGTTTGTTGCTGTCTGTCGGAATTGTGGCACTAAGAGATTGAAGGCTGAGAGAAATATAATAAAGGCCAGAATAGCTGCAAAGGAATGACTAACAAACTTTTGTGGTTTGGCCTTTTGTGCACAATATTATCTACATTTATCGGAATAATTTCCACCGCAGCTCACGGTCAGACCTCGCCGCAGCAGTCGGCGCCTTATAGCAACCAATTTCCACAGCCCAATCAAAATCCATTTCCTAACCAGCAACAAGGACAGCAGCAGCAACCGCAACCCCAACAAGGGCCTTTCCTTCCTCAGCAGCAACAAAATCAACAGCAACAGCAACCGCAATATCCCCCTCAACTACAACAACAATTTCAACAGCCATCACGACAACAACAGCAACAGTCACAATTTGCACCATTAATGAATGAATCAAAGGTTATCAATTGCCTTCACGCTGTTCTAAATAGCTCTATAGATAAAGTCTTCAAAACTAAAGCGGCAGGACTACACGAGAATGCATATATCAGTAATGCCACGTCGACATTGGATAGCTGCATACTCCCACGGGGATAAATAACCTGCTTTTTAACGACTTTAAATTAAATGAAACTGGGTCGCTGGTCAAGTTCAAGTCAAGTGAAGGCTTCTTTGGTGGAATTTTAATTGGATTCGCAATTAGGAAAGTAGTAAGAGTAGTGGCTATCATAGTCGGATTATTCTTCGCTGGGGTGGCGTACCTCCAATACCAACAAATTATTAGCGTTAGTTGGGATAAAGTACAAACGAAATCACAGGGAGCAATTGCAACTCTAGCAAATGCAGCAACACAAATCGGTCATACAATCGGCAATGCTACTGGTACAACAGCGCACGTCGCTCACTCATTTGAAACAGGTTTAGGAATTCCATTGATTGGAAGTATAGGAGTTGGCCTTACAATTGGTTTCCTAAAAGGGTAAGATAAAAATGAAGTTTTGTAAAACGTTGTTCTTTAGAATAACCAAGACAGGCCATAATGCCCTCTTCGAAGATGTCATTGGCTATTATAATATCAAGAGATTATTTAGAATGGCTCTGGATTCTGACTCTACATCACACGTTCTCTTAGTTGGTCCTCCAGCATCAGCCAAGATCATGTTCTTGACGTCGTTAATGCATCAGTTAAAGAACTCATATTTGCGGACGGTACTAATTCTACTAAGGCTGGGATGATTGATTATCTTTTTGAAAACAAGCCACGATATCTTCTGGTGGACGAGATCGATAAAATGGCCCCTAAGGATCAGGCTATGTTACTGAATTTAATGGAGTCGGGTATAGTTAGCGAAACGAAGCATGGAAAGACTAGGTCGGGCCAAATGAAAACATCAGTATTTGCTACTAGTAACGATGTTAGAAAGATATCGTCGCCATTGCAGTCCAGATTTTTTATTGTGGAGCTAAAACCCTACACCCATGAACAATTCTGTGGCGTCACAGAGAAACTACTTTTGCGTCATAAGATAGACGAGGGAGCTGCGAGCGTCATAGCTGGTGCAGTCTGGAACAAATCCAGAGATATACGAGACTGTGTACGGATCGGCACGATGGCCAAATCTATACAAGACGTCAACTTCCTAGTAGACACTTTCATCTGAATAGATAAACTACTACTATAGACCTTTGCGTCTGTATTAGCGTTAATTGTCTAGAGAGGCACTTAGTTTTCCCTTATCCAGTATAATATCGTGAGATTATGCAGAGTTAACCTGTGGAGAGGTATTATTTATTCTAAAAATGCTCATATTTGTTGTATACGTTTCGGTTAACTGAGTTAACTTTGTTAATTTTTACATCATTTATATAGGGCTTAGCCTTAACCTATTTAGTAAATAAAAATGTCTGAACTCTACGAATTACGGAGAATTTACGAGCACGGGCGTAACTGTGCTCACTTGGCGTAGTTATTCCACATAAGTTATCAGCAGAAATGAAAATCACAAAAGGAGATTATTTGAAATTCTATCTTGAAGGCAATAGAGTATGGATGGAGAAGTTGGTATCACAAGCATGAGGAACCACAGACGGCGCGTAAAGAAGAATAAAGTGAATAGATAATTTGAGTGAAATAGTGCAACTGACCCCCCAAAGTTTCCCGACCCAGGGTGGTCAAATTGCTTGTTTCTCATGCTATAACGCCTCTCATGGAGGCGTCAAGACGACAGGAGGATTACATGACTTCTAAGGTTATTCCTTTTTCTCTCGTTTGCAGCAGGCGGTTCAAGAAGATTCACATGGGAGGCTGTCGTAATGGCCTTCAATACCTCTGCCGATCTACTAGTAAAGTATCTCAATACAGGCTTGAAGTTAGTGCCGCTTAGAGATGATGCAAAGACACCAAATATCAAATCCTGGAGGCCAATATACGATAATCCTAACTATTGGACTGAAGATAAACTTAGGAAAGAATCACATAGGTTTGTTAATGTCGCCACATGCTTTGGCAAGACCATAAATGATAAGCAAGGTCTAGATACTTATCTCCCAGAATTAGATATCGACAGCCAGAAAGTTTATGATCTGTTGTTCGTTATGGAGCCTTCTTTAACCGCCTATGCTCAGAACTTCACCTTCGTAATCAAGACAAAAAAATCATGTGGATGGCGAATATTATGGAGAGAGCATAAACAGCATAAGGCCATACATACACAAGATTGCAAAGCTGGCTGTGAATTTGAGATAAAGACAGACGATTATGGATTATCGTCACTTCCTGATAGCACACATAGAGACGAACCAGAAGGTGAGTTTCATTATAAAAATACTGGCAAATCGGCGCTTGGTATATGCGATGGGTTTTATGACAAAATAATGAGTCAGTTATCTGAGTGCTTGACAGAACATAAAACTAAACAACAACAGCAAAGAAGCAACGGTAGTACTAATAGTATTACACTTACCACAGCAGATATTCAAGTTATTTGCGGCTCAATATCCCCGTATTATAACAAACCTCACAGACAAAAGTTAGCTTTGGCATTAGCTGGATTGCTTCATAAGTCAAGCGTAGGGCCAGAATCGGCACTTCAACTCATAGAATTATTGGCTAAGGGTGATGAAGAGAAAAACTCCAGAATTGCGGCAGTAGAAGAAACATACAAGAAAGATGCTTTTCCGTCTCAGGAAAAAGATGGTTTCTAAATGTCTTAGCTCAATCCGCTAATAATGATATTGATCTTGCAAAATCCATACTTGATAAACTATTCCGAATAATCGGTGTAACTAAGGACAAAATAGCACATGCAACCAAGACCATAATGAACGAGCACCATTTTCTAACGATTGAAGAATAAAGGAAATTTGGTTTTATCAAAATGGTGTATACGTTCCAGGCGGCGACATTGTAATAGAAAAAGAGGCCGATTCAATATTTGGATATGCATTATCAAGTAGGCATATTTCTGAGATTACTAAATACATCATGAGGAAGACTTACCATAAGAGGGAAGAATTTGATGTTGACCTAAGTATCATTAACCTCAAGAATGGTCTTTATAATTGGGTTACCGATAAAATACAGGATCATACCTCTGATTATCTCTCCGTAAACCAAGTAAATATCACATACGATAAACAAGCCAAACCAAAATTATTTGGTAAATACCTTAGTGAAGTTTTGTATCCTAATGAAATAAGAACTGCCGTTGAAATGATAGCATATACTTTCTATCGTAAAAATCCATTTGAAATTATAAGTTTTCTTCTCGGTAATGGCGGCAATGGTAAGAGTGTATTTACTAGCGTGATTACTGCAGCACATGGGCCCAGAAATATTAGTAATGTTCCATTACGTGAATTAGTAGATGATCCTTTTTCGGTATCAGACCTAGAAAATAAGGCTGCAAATATTGATCCAGAAATTTCGGTCGGCAAAGTATTAGATCCTTCCATGCTGAAAAGACTGACTGGAAAACAACCCACTAGAATACAGCGCAAGAATGATAAGGCTTACGATACAGTTATACATGCTAAACTTTTCCTTAGTCCTAACAAAATACCGCAGACATCCGATGACTCTGATGGATATTATAGAAGAAAGGTGATAGTAACCTTTCCAAATAAATTCGAAGGTAAGGCTGATGATGTGGATCTATCAGACAAACTTACGACAGCCGAAGAAATGTCTGGTATGTTTAACGCCTTAATGATCGCTCTAAGAAGACTGATAAAGAATAAGGGCGTTTTTGTCAACGAAACGACGATGCAGGAGCGACGGGAGAAGTATGCCCGGGCACTAGACCCTGTTAAGGCGTTCATGAATGAAGTCCTCCCGTATTCAAAAGAGAATGATAAAGCCTACAAAGAGGACTTTTATGAGGCATATCTAGAATATTGTCGTGAGTACAGGTTACCTTTCAAATCAAAGAATGATTTTGGTATGGCCATAACGGAGTATCCATATCATATCAAAGATGGAAGGGATTCTACAGGTGACAGACTTCGTTTCTGGAAGAGTATAAAAATCTTAGATAAGAAACAAAGGACATTATTTATTAAAGAATTATCGATACCGCAAGAATCTTGGAGCGGCAGGGTTAGTGAATGACTGGTGTCACTAGTACGAAAAATGTGCTGGACGGATTGACAAACTACCCTTTTTTTGACCTGTTTCATGAGGAAAATACAGTGACGTCCAGCCGTCCAACACGTCCGGCGGTATATTCACTACAGAAATTAAATAAAGTCTACCAAAATGATGGTAGTAAATTCCGGGTAAAAACGTGGCTTTCAAGTTTAGTGGCGGACGTGCTGGACGAGCTGGACGCTTACCATCTGAGTTTACTATCGTGACAGAAGAAATGTTATGGACTGCTGAATCAGTTTGGTGTATCAATTGCAAACACCATGTTACCGACCATCAAACAGCATTAGTCACTTATTCTATGAGAAATGACACTACTATACTTTATTACTGTAAGAAATGTCGTAACGGCAGGTGTCAGGAGTTCAGAGGTAGATAGATTACCTTTCCTTGCTTCTATTCTAAATGCCCCATACCATCATGACAAAGTGGTCTATGCCGACTCTATTCTGAAAGGCTCAACTATACTATAGTCCACGGCTCATTAACTCTCCCCATTTGCTTTCCCAGTTATTGCAAATTATAGGTATTGCTAGTATACGCTGCTCCTCCTCTGATAGAATAGGTCTCTCTTGGTATCCTAATTGTGGTTGAATATATGGCTCTTGCTGTTTTCTCCGTTTTAGGATTTCCAATTCTTCATTCGTTAGTCGTTCAACACTCGTAGTTAATCGCTGTTCTTCCTGTTTGAGATTGTCTATGTCTATCTGAAGGGATTTCAGCTCAATCGTTAGTGATGCTTTGTATTTATCGGGCTCATGAGCTAGGGATTCTTTTTGCTTATTTAACTCAATGTTTGATTGTTCTCGTGCGGATGCTAACTCTTCTTGCATAGATTTTAATTGATTGTTTTCGTATTCACGGAAGGATTGTATCTCCTCTCGCATGGATGTTAACTCTTCGGATAGTGAGACTTTTTGTTTAATCAAATTTAATATCCTGGGTTCATCCAAGTCAATATCATCTTTGATGCGTTGGTATCTGGCCTCTAAGTTCGGTATCTCTTCAGCAATCTTGAATAGATTGACTACCTGACGAATACCCATACCTTCTTTCTCTATATGTTCGTACAATCCAATGAAGACAAATAGTTTGTCTCCAAGCTTATCATATATCTCATTTAATTTAGTTCGACCATTCATTCTACAGTACACTTTGTACAGGATATCTGTTTCATCTGGTTCTAGATCGAGTTCGATAGCGACTTGAACTGAAGTATTTGCCTGTTCAAACAACTTTAGCGCCTGTGAAGTCTTTGATATTTGAATTTTATTTTGCTCTTCCTCTACTTTCTTGCGCTCTTCGTACCTCTTTTTGGTATGGCTAATATCTCTACTAGAAACACTTAACTGTTGTTCGATCTCACTATATGATTTTTTTTGTCTTAATAACTCTCTGGTTGCCTCTTCTTTATCTGACGAATTAACCATATGATATATTTATGTACTAGTATAGAATATTCACTCAGACCTATTATCACTTTCATTTCGCTTTCAACCTACTTTCATGCTTATCTACTGCCTAGTGTCATTTCTTACACAGCCTGGCAGGTTAGGGATTTTGCGATAATTCGTGCGTATTATCGCTAGTAACACGTTCATTATCAAGTCAGTAATCGGACATCCCACGAGTGAGGATGAAAGTTTGAAAGTAACATCTTCAAAAATGCGGTATTTTAGGATTCTACGTCCCTCGATACAAACTCTAATTTATTAAAGCTTTCAGGAAATATTTGGGAAAATTACGAGGGAAAAAGCATTATGTTGGCTCTCATCAGGCACTCATGCCGTAGATTCATCTGTGTAACGAGATATACCCTGTCCGTACATAAAACCGAGCTAGTATTCGTAATATCCTTTGCAACGCTCATCGCAATTCTGAGGACATCTCAGGCGAATATCGGGCCTTTGCAATTATTACATATTTACATAAGGTGCAACGTCTTCGTGAGTTTTAGAATGATGCCCTAATAGTCTATTTTGATTCATGGCTTGTATTCTTGCATAATAGCCTACGATCCTTCAATTCTTTGTATAAACCTGCAATTCTATCTGGCCCGATAAGGCTATTCCTTGCAGTATAGCAATGCTATTCCGCGTATATGTACTGATTCAAGAGCGTTATACGGATAACTTTTTTTTGTGGTTTACTTGATTCTTCGGCTAGTGTTCAAGCATTTAGTTGTCGTTTTATCATGGCTTTAGAACTATTTTGGTTACATCTTCTCTTTTGGCAAAGACCTCGTATGCTCTAGGTGTTTGGTCGAGCTTCAGGGTATGGCTAACAAGAGGTGTTGGATTTATACATCTGCATTCAATACCTTAGAGCGCCTCATATTGTCAACTCCTTAATAGACCCATATACTTCAGCACCCGGTAAGACAGATGAATAGTTTGGCATATCGAACGATTGGAATAATTACGGGCTGACTACTCACTTGAGCGGAGTCCAAAGTGAGGAGTGATTTCAGATAATTGTTCTTGAATGCTTTGGTATTGCATCTTAATGTTCTGTTGTCATGCCGAAAGGACAATTTAATGACGGTGACGATCAAGATGGCGGTACTGTAAGGCGAAACAATCCAAGAACTAATGGTTTCTTTGCTGCAAATGATAACACACAGCAAGCGCCAGAGAGTGGTACACCTGAGGGTAACGGAATCTGGGGGTTTTCTATGGTACCGAATGCAAGTGAAGTATTTGGTGCAAATAACAATGGTGGTATTGGTGTTGGGGGTATGAGCGGGACCGGCATTGATACTGGCATAGGGCCTATAGCGGGTCAGTTTAGAGGGGATGTTGAAGTTACAGGAGATATCCGTCTATCGAATGCTGACTGTGCTGAAGATTTTGATATATCTGAAGCACAGGAGGTCGATCCGGGAACCGTAATGGTGCTTAATGAATTAGGTAAGTTGCAACCAAGTTATCGAGCATACTATAAGAAAGTTGCAGGCATTATTTCTGGCGCAGGTGGACATAAACCAGCCATTGTTTTAGACAAGCAAAAGTCTCAATATATGAGTAGGATGCCGATAGCCTTGATGGGTAAAGCCTATTGTAAGGTAGATGCCCGGTATCATTCAATCGAGATAGGTGATCTGTTGACAACTTCCTCTACACCTGGTCATGCAATGAAGGCAGACGATCCTATCAAGGCTTTTGGAACAGTGATTGGAAAGGCGCTGCGTTCGCTCAAAAAAGGTAAAGATCTTATTCCTGTTTTGGTGCCTCACAATAGCGAAGACGACATCTATGAAAAGTCTTAAAAACAGTGTTAACAGATTTACTAGCATTTCATCTGGAAAGCCGATTAGCGTTAAAGATCTGGCAAGAACTCTTGGACTGGTTAAAGATCTAGAAAACAGCCTCATCAAGCTTATTTTCATGACCGAATTAATTAGAAGACTTGACCAAGTACCTGGTGACATTATGACCTTTGATTCCGGCGTTTTGACAACTGATGCACCACAAATAATATGGGTTTATTAGCTAAAAATCTCGATAACGAGCATGTGGGTTGGAAGAACCGCTAT
>QHBN01000085.1 GCA_003176995.1 Candidatus Nitrosopolaris wilkensis | reverse complement strand
CCACAGCTCAAGGGAATTACAGAATTGTCGTTAGAGCAACTGACAAAACAGGAAAAGTCCAAACAGCTGAGGTAAGACCGCCATTCCCAGACGGAGCAACAGGATACCATATGATCAATATATAAAAGTGCGGCAAACTTAGTTTCAACAGTTACGGGCGAGTAGTACATTACAGTACAAAATTAGAATACTAGCATCGATACATAGTAACTCACTTCTACTTTTCTGGCGACAATATGAGTGACCATAAAAATCATCAGCTAATTGAAAAATGTCTTGTCAAGCTATTTTATCGCGACTTCTCCTTTCTCTAAACGGTATTCCAAATAGATTATCTACTCCCTGTGTTTAAGTGGTTCGAGCTACATTGGGAATATCCTTAACCTCACCTTCTCAAATTAACTCTTATTGAATGCCTAGTGCCTGTGGACTGATTATATCATTTGCTGCCTCGTTCGTTATCATCGGATGCCGAGGGCGTCTCTCAGATCTATTTCGTGATCCTGCTCCTCTGCTATAATATCCCTCAATGCTTCAGAAAGAGCAAATTCACCAGCGCGTTCCGCCTGACGGATTCTCTCCCTGTAGCTCTTGATAGTTTCTTGTTCAGCTCTGAGGTCAATCTCAAGCATCTTCCTTGGCTCTTGGGAATATTCTGCTTCTTTGCCTTTCACGGTCGGGTCTCCACCCAAGTAGTCGATCTGCCTAGCCACCTCCAGGGCATGTGCGAGCTCCTGCGAAGCGTGCTTTTTCAACTGTTCAGCGATGTCTCCATACTCGGCACCCTTCAATGTAGAACTGAAGACCACGTACTGGATAATCGCTTTGTACTCCCTTGCCAAATCTTCATTAAGTCCTCTGACAATTTCGACCTTGCTAGACGATGAGGCTCCTTCAGCGTCAGCTGCTGCAGAATTCGAGCTATTTGACATAGGTTCACTTTGGTTCATACTTTAAATTAAGTGTTTTCAAATCATGCTATATGCGTACGTGACTGAGTTAGTAAATATCAAACACATAAAGTTAGTTTGTTTTAATAATTGATTACATTTTGCACTTCTTTTGACAGCCCAAGTTTCAACAACAATTTCAATATCGCCTATCTATTGAAGAGAATACTATCGAGACATGCTGTTATCCTGTTTTATTATGTTAACCAAATGAGTCGTTGTAAGCTAAGTAGCATGGACCTCAAGATATCGTGCATAGCAAGTACGTAATATAGATCGAATTGTAATATGTATAATAAATGTACAAGGAAAGCCAGTACACGGGTTACCTGAAGGATCTCAGGGTGATGGTACTCAGAATAGGTATCACCGTGGGATTAGTTACAACCCTTTGTATGACTTTCAGTATTAGTTTCTTCGACTTTGACGGTTACAAAATTCCACTACTATATCCAGGGCCCTTGAATAACCTAGCAACTCAAATAATCCACATTATGAAGGAGAATCTGCTCCCCAAAAACGTTAACCTTATACAAGTTACGCCACAAGGAGCTTTCCTTACTCAAATCTATGTTGCAGCCTTGATAGGTATAACCTTGGCCGTTCCAATTACGATTAGGGAGTTAGCAGCATTTGTGGGACCAGCACTTAATCAACATGAGAAAGCAATTATAAAAAAAATTACAACACCTGCCATCGGACTTTTTACAATAGGCTGCTTATTCTCATACTTTTTTGTTATACCAAACACACTCAATTTTTTGTACAAATATGGAGAGTCAATTGGCGTTAGTACTTTCTTTAACGTATCAGAATTTATTCCATTTGTAATGCAGTTTCTAATCGCATTTGGATTTTCATATCAATTCCCTCTAATAATGTGGGCTATTACGTTATTCAAGATAGTTGAGCCTACGTTTTGGAGGAGCAACTTGAGATATATGATAATCATATTGGTTATCTTTGGTGCGGTTATAACGCCAGATGGTAGTGGAATCACTATGTGGTTTGTTGCCGGACCAATGCTTCTCCTTTATGTGCTTGGGATGCTGTTTATAGAGTGGAAGATTAAGAGAGAATCCTAAAATTACTAAGGTCGAAAGTGCATTAAGCACTAAGGCACACCCCCAAGGGATTTTTGAACATCAATGGTACTTGATATGCGTATGCTGAGTACCAATATCCCAAATTTCAGAGATAAAAAAATCTTAAATTTACAGAAGTATCTTCTGAGTCTATGAAATTTCGAAGTTCTGCTGTATGAATTCGAGAGGAGGTTCTATGTACTCTTTCTAACAAATTCTTTGGTACAGGCAATCCATAGCGGTTAATAGAGTTTTTTTCCAAAGCCTGCAGACTTTAGACTCTTGCCCGTGATTATATGTATTTTTTTCTTTATGAATCACTACTTGTGTATACCCAGAGATTGAAATCTGCATGCCAGATTTAAAAACCTTATAATAAATACTTCTGCAGAAAATCCATGTAGATGGAATTTTCTTCTTTTCATCCGTAACCAAATTTAACAGGCGATACTGCTCTTACTGTTATTCTTCCCAATCGAACTTTCTAGAGAAAAGCAACAAATGAAAGCAAGTTTCTTTTATAAACGTATCAAATCTATTTTTATTATAAAGACGATCATTCGGTTCAGATGCTTTAATTTATCTGGTAGACGATCCTAACCCTTCTTAAATCTTGATTTCGTAACCACAAGAAGTTGCAATCATGCATGTTTTTGCGAATTACCTTCAGGTTCAGTCATATCATTGATTTAATCATCATATTAGACCTGTAAAAAATGCGACAACAACGATTGCTGTGGCTAGAAATCTCTTTTTTCTTTTAGCAACAACCTATGAATTTTTGTCCTAATTCATTGCCAACAGTGTGAAATATCTACTCTAGATGCATCATAGATCTATCTCTTTTTCCTCCCTGTTCGCTCCATTTCTTTTGCTAAAGCCTCACCGGCTTTTTCATCAAGGTTTAAAAATCTTGCAAATTCCTCGGGATCTTCTTTATTATCAATCATAATCTGAATCAGATAAGGTAAGTATACCGAGCCAAAAATACTCTTTGATGTGTGAGCTTTTCCTGCTAGATCTAATATTAAATTTTTCATTGATTGGCCTCTTGCAATGATAGGCGCCATTACTGGCCAGATCATACTATATTGGTTGTATTTTATTCCCTTGTTGCGAGAGTTTTCGAATAAACCATATGCGATTATATTGTCTAGATACTTGAGTAGGCTCCATTGCCTATTTTGTCCGATTCGTCCTACTATTATGTCTACTTTGGAGAGTACGTCAAGAAGAGCAGCCATACTATTGTAGTTAATACGCGAGGAGACTATACTGGAAAACAGGGCGTTAATCTTATCCTTTCGCCTCGCGTCAGATGAAATACCAAAGTGTGGGTCTGGATAAGTTGCATCCGCCTGTGACAGAAACGCTTTTGCATCCTGCGGAGAATTAGAAGAAAAATAACCGTTTATTGCACTTGCAATATCTATTTCAAAGATATCTTCCCGCATGACATTATAGCCGGCAACTTTTCCTTGCGCACTATTTAATAATGATCGGATATCTCCACGGCTGCGATTTACAATTAACATTTTTTCTTCAGCGTCCAAATTCTTATTGTGGTTTTTTAGAACATAATCTAAGAACATGGTCAACTCTCTAGGAGGAACAGGGTTAAATTTTACGATCTTGCAAACTTTTGCAAGTTGTTTAATTTTTGTATTATCTTGAGTATTGGCAGCCATGATGACAGGGATGGTCGGTTCTTTCATCATTTTAACAAGAGACTCTATTCCACCAGCGTCTTCTCTTCCAGAAATTCCATCAACCTCATCCAAGAATAATAACATAGTTCTTCCCGATACACTTGTATTGTTAAACATTGGCATGATCAGAGTTTCGAGATCTTCTCTATTCCTGGTATCACTGGCGTTCATTTCAATTAAATCATAGTCGAATTTGCGTGCCAATACTTGCACGAGGGTTGTCTTACCAACCCCACTATGTCCAACTAATAGCAACGGTCTACTTCCATCAATCCATCGTGATAACCATTTCATTACAGTCAACCTGGCATCTTCATTTCCTATCATTTGCTCCACCTTTTGTGGGCGGTAGATATCGGTCCACATCATATTGTGTATATACCGAAATAATCTATCATTAAATATATTCTTTGTAGACTGTAATCGGGTTCCTGGAATGAATGCTCTCCTTCCCGACCACGCAAAACAAAAGTAATGCTAGAACATGCGCTAGACGAAATATACCGTTTATTACTAGATGGTGCAAGTGCACAAGAAATCAAAGGTGCCGAAACATAAGCGATAGAAATTAAACCATATATGGAAAAATTAAGAGACCACAAGCGCCGCTTTTAATATTGTTCTGTTTAATGCAGGGTTTAGCTGTCTTGGACTTCATGTTCAAAGAGTATGTCAGACTAGTTTGTTATTAAGTCAAATGATTGGTTGAATCTTATATATGATATGCTCGTTCTAGGAACGTATTGCAAATTGTGAAAGCACCTACCTGGTTGAGTATGCTTGAGATGCCGCGAGATACAAAGCAGGAGGTTACAATTAGGATATACTGCATCGTTTATCGTTAAAATGTCAGTATGATGCGTCTGACTCTTCGACGCACCCGTCCAGCTGTTATTTGCAGAAAGGGTGGCAATAGTATCGTCAGCTGCCAATGGTGGCAAGTTTAGCTGCGTGTCGGTTTTGTCTTCGGATTGTTGCCGCAGATTCAGATCGGGCCATATTCAAATACTGATAATCATTTAGTACCTCTTGATCTAATATGCCACAGCTTTATAGCTAAGTGAATATAGGGATGAGGAATTCAAGGGAATATCAGTACAGATTGGATCCGGAGACTTCGAATTAGATTGAAGAAAGAAGGGGTTCAAGATGAAGAACTAGCGCTATATATTGCAAATTCTGTACTAAGAGGATTAGAAAGGAAGTCATTTAGAGACGCAATCAGGATTGCGAGGAAATTGAAGAAAAGTTCGAATTAAAGTGACTAGTTACATTCGATAAGAAAAGGATAATCAGTTTTTAGAGGGTAGTCACAATGGCCAAAGCTTATCCTAATTGTAAATTCGTTGGTTTTGATTGTCTTGAACCCTCTATCGAATAGGGACGCAAAAAAGAACTTCTTACATTGAAATCCGTTTTTTATGGCTTAGTACAAATTCTCTTATTTTCTTCAATGTCTGAGGATGAAGATGATGTTCAATTTCTTCAGAATCAACATCTTAAAAATTCAGGCAACAGAGCATGCTTTTCACGAATGTTCTATGTGACACGTATTCTTTCTATATCAGATTAATCCCGCTCTATTTCTCGAATTTTAGATATTTACTTCATCTAGCCGATGATGCATTTTAGTTACGCTGGGAGAACTTACACTCAGCAATTCAGAAATGTCTGTTTTTGTAGCATTTCCTTTTTCTTTATTAATTCATATATGACATCCAGATAATCCTCAATTCTATCCGTGTGCTGTTCTTCGACTACTTTCTTTATTCATATAATGAGCAGCATGATTAATTTGAGGCGGTCATCAAAGTCGTCATTGTTCTCTAATCTGGCTTTCAAATTCTCTAACTAACGATAATACCTCGTTAGGGATTACACATTTTCTCTTTTGGTTGGTGGTCAGCTAAGCTCTGCATGAATACTGTAAGAGAGAATATTTCAGTGTATTCATATAGTTAATCATGTTAGCCCAGGCTAACTTTTATATGCTATCGTAGTTTTATTATATACATAAATCAATAATGCTTTTCCAGAAATATCTTTTAGCCAGGAAACAATCTCTTCTTAGGCTATTTCTTTACACTGGGCCTGCTCTTATGGTAAGTGTGGCCTACATGGATCCTGGGAATTATGGTACTGATATTGCAGGCGGAGCATCTCTTAACTACAGTCTCCTATGGGTAGTTTGGCTTTCGAGCGGTATGGCTATGATGCTTCAATATTTATCTGGCAAGATTGGAATAGCAACAGGACAGTCGTTACCAGAAATAATCCGTGAAAAATTAAAAAAGAAAATATTCATCATACCGTATTGGTTAGCGGCTGAAGCAGCGTCAGCTGCTACTGACTTGGCAGAGTATCTTGGAACTGTTATTGCATTAAATCTACTATTTGGGATTCCAATGATTTATGCAGCTGTCTTAGGAGCATTGGATGTAATATTAATACTTGCATTAACAACTCGCAAATTCCGTGTCCTTGAACAAGTGTTTATACTGCTCATATCAATAATCAGTTTCGGATATTTGTATGAAGTATTTATCACAAAGCCAGATCCGTCGGCTATCCTATACCATTCCTTTGTTCCACTAATTGCAAATTCTAACGCATTATTGATAACCGTGGGTATTATTGGAGCTACAGTAATGCCACATGCTCTTTTTGTACATTCTTGGTTTACAAAAAATAAAAGTAAAGACAAATCTATTCAAGAAAAGAGGGTATTACGAAAACTACATCTTAGAGAAAATGTCGTTATACTTGTACTAGCGGGAATGGTCAACGCAGCTATAATGATTATGGCTGCTGCTGCATTTAATGCACACTACTCTAATATAGCTTCAATATCTGATGCTTACAAAACATTAATTCCATTGTTTGGTGCTGGTGCTGGAATAGTCTTTGTTATTACTTTGCTTTCATCTGGTATTTCCTCTTCAATTGTAGGTACTCTGGCTGGTCAAGCGGTGATGGAAGGCTTGTTAGGTATGAGAGTTAACATCTGGCTAAGACGAATTGTGACACGATTTATCAATGTAATCCCTACCACAATAGCACTATTGCTCGGATTTGATCCTCTCAGTATATTAGTCTACAGCCAAGTCATACTCAGTTTAATGATACCCTTGCCAATGATTCCTCTGGTATTATTGACAAGAAACAAAGAAGTAATGGGCGAGTTTGTAAACAGAAATATCACAACAATAATTTCAATTGCTTTTGTTGGAATAATATTAGCATTTAATTCTTATTTAATTGCAACTTCAATCAAGTTATAAAAATGATATCTGAATCGTTGCAGGATATTCGATATTCCGAGGGTTGTAAAAAGGGCATTGTAATCCGCTTACCGAATTTGGGTTCCGACTATCTAGCAACTAGGCAGCTGCCTGGCTTGTGAGTACATTCGCAAATGCGTTGCTAGGATTCAGTTGACGTGACAATCTCGTCAAACTTCTATTATAGATAGTTATAACCACAAATACATTAGTAACAAAAGAGCTTTAGGTAGAAAGACAAACACAGCTGACTTTGTCTTTTTTCAAGAAGAATTGTTGTTCTAAATTGCTCTAATTATTATAGATGATTTGATATGAGGAAATTAGATCTTTTAGGCAAAATTCTAGGTCAAGGTTGTCATGCTGAAATATTGGAGAGTAGTTCGTCTGGATTATTGTTAGTGGTGAAGGCTGAGAATAGATTAACTAGTTCTGTTGGCGCCATGATACGAAATGAAGGATTCAGATTAAGATATTGCTACAGCGAAACAGATGGTAAAACTGTAATTATTTTTAGCAAGAGCAGCAGTAACGATGGTTATGAATGACTATTTGTCAAAAAAAATAATGGGAGAATATGTTTATTTTCTTCAATTGCGTCCTTTTAACTTAGATCAGCGGTGTATGCCGGCGCTATTGCTGGCATTATTTAAGCAAGTCAAGTTACTACAAACGTTGCTTGGCTTACGTCTTGACTAACTCTTATGATAAAACGGTGTTCTTGGAGAGTACCCATATTTCCATATGTTTATAGTCTTTAAGAATGAAAGTTCATCTGTAAATATATACCTCGTAAAACTCTACGGCCAGTTTTCTGACTGATTCAGACTCAGGCTGTCCAATCCTTTCTTGAAGTCGCTGACATTGTTACTTACTGGCTCCTTCGCCTACGGAATTATCGGGTACGATGTTGGGCTCTTGTATCGCCTAGAATGGATTGTTTGACTAGCTGCATTCGAATTTCCGCGTCTATTGCTCGTAGCGCCTATTAGCAAATAATTCTAGGCATTATTTTTTATTGTCAGAAAGATAGTCAAACGCATTTGTGACTTCATAAATATGCCGATGCAGTTCCATCCCAATTAACGTCTTATCTGGCGGGCTGCATCATAGCTTGACCGTGGCGCCTAGTGTTAGCATTAACACGAAATGGTGGTCGTCCATAGTAAAAAAGCAATTAATTCCAGCAAGACTTTTATGATTGTCGTAGTTTACCTAGATTCGACCAACAAATGGCCTTTTACTATTCCAAACACATGATCTCAGTAGCTGTTGTTTGTATGACTTTGTTATTATTTAGTACATCTTCATGGCCACAGCCAACGCCGGTCTATGCCCTACAACTTTCAGAGCAATCAGCTATTAAACTATCGGCTTCATCAGGTTCTTCTCCTTTCTTCCTGCCTTCATTATCCAGTTCTCAAAGCAATAGCACCAATTCTACCACAGCAGCAGCGAGTGTGTCCAACTTCCTGACTTACCAGAACTCTACTTATGGAATCAGTGTTCAACACCCTTCCAATTGGATAAGGGAAGAAAATCATAACGCAACTTCCCCTGGCCGCATAGTTAAATTTAGTTCACCTCAAGGCACCCCTCGTGCAACGCTTAATATTATAGGTGGAAATCGGCTGCCATTAAATATGTCACTTGAACAATTCAGTGCTGCGTCAATCAATAATTTGCGTCAGTCCTTCCCCCGTTTTAATTTGCTAGAGTCGAGCTCGACTACTCTGGGTGGTTTTCCCGCTCATAGAGCGGTCTATACTGCAGAAGTAGCGCCAGGATTTGGAGTTAAGTTTATGCAGGTTTGGACAATAAAGGATGCACGAGACTTCATCATTACAGAGGCTTCGTTACCAAGTGATTTCTCAAATTATTTACCAACTATACAACATATGATCGACTCCTTTGCATTTATTCCAACAACAGCAGCAACCCAACCAGCCAACAATGCAACAACAGCAGCAACCCAACCAGCCAACAATGCAACAACTGCAACCAATCAAACTGGATCACCATCAGTAGCGAATAGGACAGCCGCCACACTGCTAAGTAACCGAACTTCACTATCATCAATTCTTCCCTTTACGAATAAAATATTCAACGGTTCATCACTCTCAGGTATTGTGGGCATAAGCAGTGTAACCGGTGTAAAGGTTACTGGAGTAAATCTTGTAAATAATGAAATATCAGTAACATTAAGACATATTCTAACAACTGGAATTAATAACGTTAGCAGCGTTCCGCCTTCAGTTACAGTTACAATAATAAGATTACCTATGAGTCTAAAAGATCTAATGTCATTAGCTGCAGCTTCGGGCAGCATGGGAGGCAATAGTACTAGCATGAAGATGACTAACAACGCGAATCCCTTCAATGCTATGATCGGCCAAGGGTTTAGTGGAGTGGGAGCAAATGCTGCGACACAGAACAATCCACTCAAAGCCTTAGCATTCTTGAAAAATATTCAGATAGGAAGTAGCAGCATACTCAAAGCTGATTGGAGATTACCTCAAACTACTACGATGGGGTTGATTGGTGCCAGCAATGGATCTTCAGCTAATTCAACCGCAGATTTCGTAATAGTCACAGTCGTTCCATATACTGGTAAGACTAACAATCTGACTGGGTAAAATAGACTACTGTTTACAGGGCCGGCATTCTATCCTTTACCTTTCAATATCTATCAACCGAACATCCAAATGAGGTATTTTAGAGAGCATTTTCTAAACTATATGTTCGAATTAGTAGAGGATGAAGATCTAAGACAGAAGTGGATAGAAAAAAATGTACAAGTCATAAAGCGCGCCCAACTCTTATCTATGCGATTCCTGTTACTAATGATTGGATACATTGCAATTCTACATAGTATGTCCGGGCTAGAGCTATACAAGAACAGGTTATCTGGTTAGGTGCATAAGATCAGAATTCATCCTCGTTGTATTTTACACTAAAATCGAAAATTCTGGAACATTTAAAAAAGAGTCTTCGACAATGAATGGTGGAAGAGCATAATAGTGACAGGCAGGCATGTCTATGTTTTACTCATTCTGCTAATGGGCATTTGTATTGTTAATACTATGTTTACCTTCACTCAGGCTTATGCTGATTCATTTAGAAACGCTTTGCCCCAGAGGATCGGCAACTATAATGTGGAAATGAAAACAGACCCGACGAGTCCTATTTCGGGTCAGAATGCCAAGATTTTTTTGAAAATTAGTAGTGTTAATAGGGATGATCTTGTAGATCTTCCAATTATTATAAATATATCTAAAGATGGAGTTAGGCAAGAAACAACACATCCGATATTTGTGCCATACGGGCATTACACAGATGAATTTAATTTCAAAGAATCTGGTATCTACGCACTAGATGTTACTATTCTAGATGACGTTTATACAGGTCAAAATCTTACTGTCACATTTCCTATAACTGTGATGACTCCTTTGCTTGGTTACTTTTCACTTTCTTCCTCTTCGTCAATACCTTTTATAGTAACTATCGTTATTATCGCAAGCACAAGTGGAGTAATTTTAATTTATAAAAGGAAGAGACGAGCGGCAAAAAGTATCGAGCATACGAGGACAGCACGTGAAGATAGGTATTAATTATTATCCCAGATTTTGGCTCCTTCTGCACATACGGCGGATGTGACCTATAAGACAATGACATGATACTGAAAGGATTTTTGGTATTTCGTTAACTCGATCTATTTTACCTCAAACGTGCTGACTTTCATCTCACCCAATCAAGCACTGGTCCTACTTCAGACGTAAATTGAGTAGTTGCTGTCATCATACTGAGGAACAGTGGTGTCGGAATATGGACATTAATTGGTTATGATTGCAATTGTTTCTGTTGTTGACGACTTCGATTGAAGCAGTAATAAGATATCAATATACTCGACTCCAAGTACATTCGCACCGACATTGTAATACAACAAGCTGTTTTTCCGGTTTCTTGTATACGTGGAACTAACAGAACTCCTAAGCGCCCTAAATCTTAGTTTAAATTAAACTTAATTTTGTCATAGATAAGACAATTCAAGTTAATGGAATCAATTCATTAAATTTCTCACAATACGGGCATTGTAATACCAATCCTAATACGTCTGGGGTTTGAAATCGATGCTGTATCTGCTCTTCACTCACATTTTTAGCAAGTATAAAATTACAGTTACCACAAAAAAAACAGACATCACCATCCCCCCATGAAATATGTGCCTTTGCATGATGTTTGCTTGAGGACCACTCTAGTTCCTTCTTGTGGCTCTGATGTTATCATACACTTTATGTCAACCATTTTCTACGTTGACAATATGCTGATATAAACACGTTTTTTATTGTTCTACCGCTTCGGCTGCGTATTATTCCCATGCAACTTTTCACAGCAGAAGGACAAGAGGAAAGTATCATCGTATGGAGAACACCCTATGATTAGTGAGACTGCGCTCGCCGGAGAAATCATGGCTTTTATTAAGCTATTGTAATTTCTGGTAAGCTAGTTACTTGACAGATAGCTCGATGTATTATCGCTATCTTCAAGGCCGGTTAAGGTTCGAGCACGGATAGAACATTGCGAAAAGAGGAATCTAGAACCTGTTTCAAAATGGCCTAACGGAATGTCAGAATGGGCACGGAATGAGAAATACAACATTGACACCAAAATCAGCGGGTTAAAGTGGACAATATACGATGACTGAGAGGCCGGCGTACAAGTGCAAAAAATGTGGGTAAAAATCTACTTACATCTAGAGGCACGATAAGACATGGATGCGCTAAGGACATGAGTAGTATTTCAGAAATTAAAGAACAAGTACTTTGAGAAGCGTATACTACTCCCTTTCTTCTACTACCTTGCATATTGATCTGCTTATCTGTAATAAAGATGCCAGCCAGAAAAAATAGTCAAAATAACGAAGTTATTATACTTGGGGTATTGATGGCAATAATCGGAGGCATGTTCCTTAGTTTAGTGTTAGATATACCGCGTGAAATAGCCCTGTTTTCATCTGTTGTGAAGAAAACTACCGTGCTGCCATTTGAAGTATTAGCAGTTATGGTTTCAGTACGTATTGCAATTGGTGTTGCGTCTTTAGGTCTTGCCTATGACATAGTTAAAGGAATTGGACATGCAGCATGGAAAATGACTTGGATTGTAAATATCATTTTATCCATCAACATTGTAATATTTTTTCCTTTGAATTTGACTTTGTTTGGAAATACACAACATTTATTTGCAAACATAATGATCGTATCTGCAAAAAGCATAGTGATGAATGGACTAATCTTTTATTATTTGTATAGACCCAATGTCAAGAGATACTTTGATAAAATCAATTCTAATACTACTATTAGCTGAAGCATTAAAAGAAGCAGTTTGGAAAGGTAGGATCGGTATTTTAGAACTAAGTGTACTAGTTCTATATCACCAAATTACATATGCACCAATATAGCAATATCCCTGACCGTTCTACCCCCTTTGTAAAGGTGAGTGCTTCCAAAAGTTCTCTTAAGGTGTATTGCTCAAGAGACCTCCATCCCAAAGTAATGGGTATTGCCGAGTTTAGCAGAGTATGGATATCTTGAATCTGCTTTATGGGGAGTACCCAATATTAATAATCATACGAAGATACTACTACCGAGTTACTTTCTACCGAATTACTTTCTACCGAATTACTTTCTACCGAATTACTTTCTTATGAATTATAATGGCCTAAATCAAATACCATGATATTTACAATCCTCTTTGCTGTTATAATTCTGCAATTCAAAAATGATAATCCTACCCCATTCCATATAGAACCTTCACTGTTTTCACACCGAAAGGCGAAATGTAGTTAGCTCATACAAAAGTAGTTTCTTATAAGACACTACTATGAAATTGTTTGAAATCATCAGCTACCATCTCAATGCGCCATGCGATCCTTATCAACAAAAGCAGTAGTGCTGGCCGATAATAACGGTGCAAATATCAGCCATAGCCTCACACAACGCGGTTCTTTTGGCAGGTAGCTACCTCTAAGTATTAATACGCTTCCTAAACATTTAATCTATGGTAAACTATCCTAGTTGCAAACAAGAGTTTCCAGCAGCGAATATATGGGCGGAGGTAATTCAGGCCAAAGAATTAGAGGGTAGAAAAGATTTGGGAGAGTATATAATTTTCATGTACCCTCTTTATCAAGTATTCTTAGACATAAAAGAAAAGTCCTGATTGGCTTCCAATTGATAAACTCTTTGGATTGACGGTTTACCTATTTCCTCTAATACTAGTGTAGAACAATCTCTACAGATATCCATCATTAAAGCACCAAAATGAAAATCTCCGGGAATTAACAGACCAAAAATGAAAGAAGCTTGTAATAATCATCGGTAACTTATCAAGAAATATTTTGACCGTATAGTACCGAACTATTACTAATTTTTACCCCTCTTCCCCGCGTTATTGTATCTCTCCTAGTTATAAAGAGGGCATGAAAGGTAAAACATAAAGAGTAAGTCTCAAAATGCTGGTGGGTTGCGACTGGAGTCGCCTCCCGGGAGGTAGACGGCATACAACAGACAACCAACTCAAATTCCCTGGCAGGGAATAATTAGTTATCCTGTAGGGCTGCTACGCTAGTTTCCATCAAACAGCTACTGTTCAGGATCCTTAACGTTAGTCTTCTGCAAAGTTTCCACTTGCAGCAGAGAACTTTATAGTTTGTCTTTGTAAAGAAGGTACGGCGTAGGCCCTCCCGGGAGGGCGGCAGCGTTAATTTTGTATTTTTTTATGAAAAATTTTAAAAAGTAATGTTACCTACGAGCGTATGAACGTGGCCTCTTGTGTCTTAGTGAACATTGTTCTAAAAACTGTAGTTTGAGCTATTCAAAAGACCAGGGTAGGAAATAAAGTGCCGTATTAAGCTTAATACGTTTTGATCCGATCATCGATTTTATCCTTTGGTGAGTAATAATGTTGGCATAGATTTTACCGAATTAGGACCGCCCATGGCAGCAAACCAGGGGGTACGGGACAAAGGATGTCGTAGGTGAAAAACAAGAAGAAGACCTGATAACAATAGGATTTCGGGTCAAGCCGAAGGAAAAGGCAATCATTCAAGACTATGTTAATCGAATGTACAACCAGTTCGTTGTAGATCCCAATACAAAAGAACAGAAGAATGTTGGATTATCCCTCTACCGAACTTGTGACCAAACTTGTAACTTTTTCATATGGTTCCTGCTCGCAGGAACTTTTCTTGTCGGAAATCATCATGTAATGTAAGTATAGGTATCCGAAAGGTAGCATCAAAACCAAGTGAAAATTCAAATTCAGCCCCTATATGCTCTCAATAGCTCAATTTCCGTTCAATCGACGGTTAGATTCGGCACTACTTTTTAGAAGGTAGCCGCTCATCAGGGGAGAAGCTAAACAGTCTTTGTCGGCTTGTCGCTGCATTGCCTGATGTTTTGAAAAGTACTGTCGATACGATCTCGTTTTGATCTGACTTCGGTTGACGCCTTCTAGCTTTCTTCAATTTTACTGGTCAAAAATTTAATGCCCTTTCCAGCGGCAAAACCAATATACGCCCAACTCACCGGCTGAATTGATGTCGTCATCCTTTAGGCATCACTTCTTTGTATTCTCTGATATTTTTGACAATACCTTGAATAGTTCTTCTATTTTGTGTAACATCAGTTTCATATCTTCATTATTAGATACTAAACTTTGCAGTTGTTCTTCAATTTCCTTACTTTTTGCTCTGACATCAATCATCTCACCTCTTACATTGGAGAGACTATCTTCTATTTTCTTATGCTCATCATTCAAGATTTCATCAACGAACGAATTAATGAAAACGAGAAATTTTTGCAATGTTTCTGGATAGAGTATCTCATTTGCTGGCATTGATATCGCACGATTATAATCTCTTTTCGGAAAAAGTTCAATCAACTAGTGCATTATGTATTCCCAGAATCTTTCGCTTCCAACAGCTGTGAGTACTGCATCTAATTCTACTCTTCTCGTTCTCACAAATTGCTTGTCTATAACATCATCGTCAAATTTGTCTAGGAAGTCATAGTTTTTCAGACGACATTTAGACCTTATTGATAACGCATCTCTTGATAGTCCAAAATACTCAAAATACTCTAGCGTTTTCTCGTCGATGCCTATTCGTGGGATATCCACTCCACTTCTTAACACACTTGCAACGATTAAGAGTCCATAATCTTCATAGTCAGTCAAAATAGCGGAATGTCCTCCTGATGCTTCTATTGCCCTCATCAAGTCTTTACCATATTCTGTCAAATTACCTATCGTGTTTACCAAAGCTACGCCATACCTATCAGCATGCTCCGTAAGAACTTCGACTATAGGCATTTTCTCTACAAATAATATCTGTCCCTTTCTCCGCAAGATCGCCTATTGCATCAAATCGGACATTGCTCCAAGTACCATCGAAATACATAGTCGCCCTAGCTCCAGCAAATATTCCTAATGATTCTCTTGTGACGCCTTGTTTTTGACAAACCTTTGTAATTAATTTCTTGATCCATTCTCTACTAGTCTTAACATTATACTTATCCATAGCGGGGGTAAGATGATACCAAATTCCATCCTGAGTTGTCTTATCCATCTTGCAACATCACCATTCTTTTTTAAGCAGCTTTTCTACCAAAGATTCTGGAGTTATTTTTGAATTATTTTGAGTATTGTGTCGTGATGCCGTTCTTTAGTAAATATAAAACCAGCTGCGCGAAAGGTTTGTATCGAATCAGATATCTTTTTGGCTGCGTCAATTATCATCTCACTAAACGCGTGTGTATCAATCCTCGATTTGTCATGACCATGATAATCAACTCTTGGAGACACTATATTTACGATAATAATTGACGGTATCTTTACCTTAGAATCAGAGTATTCATAGAATGCAAATCCATATTTTTCTAAAATACCCTTCAAACTAGTAGACATCATTGAATAACCATGTTTATCATACCATTGGTAATCCCATCAAACTCATTGCTTCGCGGAGAAAGCGAATAGTTGACGCTACCAATGAATTTACTCGCTCTGTCGATGCTATTCCCCTCTTCGTCGCTTAAACTAGAGGTCTTGTATGGGACTACTAAGAACTCTACAGCGAAAGGATATTCCAAAATTCCCTTGCCCTTTTCAGAGGTATACAATTCATGGTTAGGATCCCAGACCTTTTTCATTTTAATTATTATAGAATCCACGAATAATTTTGTATACGGCCTTTTCCGCGTTAAGAAGAGGGTAGAGATTGCATACTCTGGAAACTAGTGCTTGCTTTCTTTTCTTATTATCGCTATATGGTAAAGACAATTCCTTTGGTGCATGTCCACCTAAAACACCTTTTAAGTTCCAGAAGAGTTGTTCGAGTTTCTTAGGATAATCTGGATTTGACAGGAATTCGGCAATAGATATTTGATTCTCATCAGTTCTCTTCATATTATTGCCTTCTCTAAGTCTTTGTAGGACATCATAGAGTGTTATTGATTCTTGATTGTACACACTTGTAATCATAGTAATGAACTCTTCAGGCATGAGCGAATGTATACTGCATATGTTATTTCATTTGGTAGATATTGGATGGAGCGCGGGATATTCTATATTTATTGCAGCCTTACTTGCTGGAGTAGAAAGAGTCTGGACAAGCTTTTCTTCAAGTGCATTTCAAACCTAGTGCTAGGAACGTATTCAACTTGAACAGCAGCAGGCTTATCGTGCTGTTATCTACTAAACGGAACTTGAATGATATACCAGTTGTAAGCAGTGGATAGATACTGCAAAAGGTCTCTATGTCATGTATATCTAGATCTACTATTAGGGGAAAGAATATCTCTATTTCGGTGTCCGGGTGACCCACAAGCTTAATCTCTTTTATATCAAGTGTGTGTGTCTGCTTAGATTTGTCAACGATAATTCTAACATGTGTTTCCTTTCCGTTACATCTGATTATTAACGGCTTATTCCATTGCTTGTTTGTAAAAGCAGTTCCGTGATCACTGCTATGAATCAAGACATATGCTAGAGCCAATATCTGTTTCATTGCATCGCCTAACATTCCTCTACCGATTACTTTCTCGTTTTGCTTAGAACCATATCGCATATCAGGATCAAATATCAGACCTAAGGGATATTTTGACTGCTTGAATTACGTATTTTTATATGCAATAGCAAATCGCTCTTAGTTACATTGACTGTGACGCTTGCATCGTTGTAACCCTGATAATATTTCCACAGAAAGTCGACTCCGTTATCAAGCAGCTCCTTGATACAGAGCGTATACCAATATTTCTTGTCTGCATATCCGGTTCTCAATATAACACCGCTAACTGTAAAGTAGTCCATGTTGTGTTTCTTGAATGAGAAGATATCGGGGGCAGAAGGGGATAGGGGTACCTTTTTCGCACATTCTTACGCCGTTTGCAATCATGTTTTTTTTGTGCCGTTATTTCCGCCAAATTAGTAACGCCCACTCTGGTGGCACTCGCATCTGCAAATGAAACAATGACCTAGATCATCATTGCGATATGATCCAAGACAAGATTTACAGTCTGCGGTAAGGGGTATGTCAGTTGATGTTGCCAAGCCCTCCTTCTTACTGAGGGCTTACTCAAAGCTCTCGTAACAAACCTAGAGCGGGAGACGTCACCTTGAGCCTCATCGATCTGCCTCCGTAAGTTTCTTGAAATGCTAACTGTAACTGTCTCTGTCATTCTTAGTATTTATAAGCGAAATATATATTAACAATTTATGTGCATAATAAGTCATTCATACCGAAAATTGTTAGGTAAACCATTTCGAAAGCGCCTTTTAGCACGGAATTGGCTAAATTTCATGAGGCAAGAAAGCAATCCCACCCAAACGTGGCATAGGATAAGGGACAAGGCTAACACAATGATTAACGACCTCATACTATTGGGTGAGAAATTGCCAGACGAAAAACAACGAGAAATATTCAATGAGAAGAATATCTTTGGATTGATGTGATCTATAATCTGCAAACACGATATTGATGACATTGAAAAAAGATGCATGCGATGCTAGAAGGACGGCCTTGGCTGAGCTGTTGGTAGTACTAGGTACAGGAGTATGCATAGAACAGTATAAGTTATTTATGAAAGATACTCCAAATTTAGGTGAATCAACCATATCGCACCTAAGTCAATCTGTAGCTATTTGCAGGGATATTGCCTACAGATCAGAATTGATGGCGAGATATATCGAAGCAGAGCAGCAAGAAATAGTTTACCTATTCGAGTGGAACAAAATCCTAACGACAAACTATACGAGGAGATTTGCGGAATTTATAAGGAAAGAAGTCAAGTTTGTGTCTATAGAACTTGGACCTATAAAATTGAGCAAGGATGGGAAAAATATAATGGGAACATTCAAGGAGACACATTTCGAATCGGAGCCCAGCTGGCCCTTCATGAGAGAGCTTAATGATACTAACACGACTGCCACATTCCGAGCCTTTGACGAAAATGGCAATGAGCGAGCTCGTAAGAATCTAATGGTTAAACACGAGTATGACAGTATAGTTGTATATGCGAAAAAGAAAAATTAACTAGGAAGAGCCATCGTGATTTTGGCTTATCGGCTCGTAGGTTTGTATATGCCCATTTGAAGCATCATTTTCCGTAGCCACTAATGTACAAACAATTTGAATCTTAGATATAAACACGTATTCTACGCAATATTACATTTCGTTAGTTGCCTATTCGTCTATTTGTGGAAAGCGATGCCGAGATTATGACTGTGCAATTACATTTTTTATCTGATTTGTCCAGTATCCTTCGCATGCGTGTAAAGATAAAAGTCACACACTTTACAGAAATAGTAGAGACTGTCGAAGCTAGAATATAACGTCATGGTATCGTAGCAACGGGGACATTCAATTTCAAATTGTAGTTCTATATTTGTACTGCTGTCCTTTTTCTCATTCTTCTCATCTTGTTGATGATACTGTAAACTATTTGAAGCAGTGATCCGCGTTAATAGCCTTTTGCTTACCATATTATTATTTGACCTCTTGGTCAGGTATCCTTCACTGTAAGTTACCACTTGTGGAAACAAAAGCGTATTGCCAATGAACACATTACCTCAATATAGTATAAGGTGATCTATGTACCATTTATACGAAAATGGTATGTTGAATCAATGCAAGTGCAAGTGATGGCCTAAAAAGTGGTGTTAAGAGATTCAAACCATTCAAGATTGAAAGCCAGAATGTCGAAACCCATAAATCATAAAAATGCATTCTTGAGTTGAGATGTCCAACTATGTTGCTGTCCGGGCTGGTCTAGAAATGCTATCTCCTCTTGTTCGAGGCCTTTCAAATCATATTGCATTTATAAAATTTAGAACAACAGTTGAGAAAGGAGAATCCTAATTGAGTCACAAGATCAAAGCTATCAATGGAGTCAATATTAATGTTGAAGAAATTGGGACTGGAAAGCCGATTGTTTTCATCCATGGTTGGCCGGTCAATCATAACATGTTCGAGTACCAATTTACAGAGTTACCTAAGCATGGCTATCGGTGCATTGGTATAGATTTGCGAGGTTTTGGAGACTCGGATAAACCCTGGGAGGGTTATAATTATGATACTATGGCCGATGATGTCAAGGCCGTGCTTGATACTCTCAACCTCCAGAATGTGACTCTGGTAGGCTTCTCGATGGGTGGGCCAATCTCTATTCGCTATATGTCTCGTCATCATGGGGCACATGTCGAAAAGCTCGCTCTTCTAGCAGCAGCTGCACCATGCTTTACTAAGCGAGAAGATTTTCCCTATGGTATTGATAAGGCCGCAGTAGATGATCTTATCCGTCAAACCTATGAAGACCGGCCTTCAATGCTCAGAAACTTCAGCCAGATCTTCTTTGCTGCTCCTGATAAGCTTAGCCCAGAATTCAAGATCTGGAACCTAAGCCTGGGATTGGCAGCCTCTGCGTATGCGACAATCCAATGTGCAATTGAACTCCGAGATGCAGATCTGCGTGAAGATTTGTCTACCATTCAAGTGCCTACACTGATTCTTCATGGAGTTAATGATCGTGTATGTTTATTCGATTTGGCAAAGGTTATGCATGAGGGTATCAAAGGCTCACAGCTTATACAAGTTGAGAAAGCTGGTCATGGCTTTTACTACGAAGAGCGTGAAAGATTCAACTCGGAGCTTGTTAGATTTATTGGCTAGTCGTTTTTTTCTGTGATTGAAAGACTTGTGTATCCGTTCTTATTATGAAGTAGCTAGCAGATGATATTTTGGCAGTAGGTTCTGGAATTGTTTTGGTGGTTGATAGTGCAGTGTCTATTTCAACACTCGAAAGGTTCCGCCTCTGAGAAAAGGTTTCTGACATCACTGGAAATATGCGTTTTTTGTAGAAGGAGAAAAACATATGAAATTAAAAAAACATGACGTAACAGTAGTAGGAGATTTTTAAATCACCTATGATGCTAGAAGAAAAGCAGCTTAAGCAAGCAATGATGTCTTTCATAGAACATTTCTTTAACGAAGATAGGGTGTGTTTGAAGACAATGACGTAGCACTATCTCAATTTTTCATTTATGGTTACTTATGGCCGTCACTTGTCAAAGACCAGTCGGTATTTACTAGTGTATCACATTTTGGAATCAAAGCATTCGAACCACATTTTTCGTGATTTATTTAACCGCCTGGAACTACTCCAAACAGCCATAGTGCATGAGCGCTTACACCGAGGATTATTAGGCTTCATAGAATGAAAAATGACCACGCCCAAAATATGATTCCTCGAACACATGTGTTACATGGCTGATTAAATCCTAGTAGATCATAGTATTGGTTACAGTAGTCCTCTATTGTCTTCCATTGTTGTTGTGAATGCTGTTGGGCATGTTACTGAATCAAATAAACAATTCTGTTCCGTTAAGGGTTCTAGTCACTGTATTTGTAAAAGAAATGAGACCAGATTAGCAGAATCTGCATAACTATTTTAATTAGTTTGTGCCTTCACGCACATGTTAGAACCAAAAACTGTTGCGAATACTACGGCTAATGTCACAAGTAAACCATATGAATCGTATACATCAGAAAAAACGAGACTTGATATTGTAGGATTGGGTAGGATGGGTGGTAATCTAACCCTTCAAGCTGTAGAGAAGAATACTGCAGTCATAGGAAAGGCAGGAGCACAAAGCCGGATCTGGAAAGAAATGGTGTAAAAGTAGCTCGTGATTATGAATCTTTTGTCTCATATTTGAACATTCCTAGGGTTATTTATCTATCTTTACCAGCTGGACCAACTATTGATACCCGTGCTAAAAGAAATGCTGCCATATCTTGAGAGAGGAGATGTAGTGATGGATGGGGGCAACTCTTTCTATACAAATTCTATTAAACGGGAAAAAGAACTATTTGACAAGGGAATATATTTTCTTGATTGCGGGACAAGCGGTGGACTAGAAGGTGCTAGATATGATGCTTGCTTTATAGTTGGTGGAAGAGCTGAAGGTATCAAGATCGCAGAGCATATCTTAAAAACCTTGGCAGTCAATGAAGATGGGTATGTTTGCACTGGGCAACCTGGTAGTGGACATTTTGTAAAGCTTGTACATAACGGGATAGAATTTGGAATGTTGCAGTCTATAGGCGAAGGTGTATACCTACTACTCCAAGGAAATGGATTTAATTTAGACCTTGTCCAAATTTTCAAAAACTGGTCAAATGGATCTGTCACTAGGGGATGGCTTGTTGAGCTAATGGAGAAGGGATTAAGAGAATAAGATTACGGCAAAATACCAAGCTACATTGAAGATACCGGAGAGGTTAACTGGTTAGTGGGGGACGCGATTAATAAAGAAATCCCGATTCCTGTGATTTCTCAATCAGTAATGGATCTTTTCAAGTCTATGAGCAAAGATAGTGATGCCTCTAAATCAATTGCACTAATGTGACATGGTTTTGGAGGACATCCATTTGGCAAAGATGAGCATATAAAAAAGGAAAGAAAGACAAGTAGAATAACGAGAACATAAATATTGACATTTGAATTGCATTTCTCATGATGTAATCAACCTATCACCAGATGCGAAGTGTCTGGTAGAGGTAATCAGTAAATGTTAATACACTACTATTCGAAAAATATAGCAGGGATCCAGGAATTCCCGCTAGTTATCGTGGATAGTCCTTATTCTCTTTTCATACTTTAGAAATCAATCCTATTTTACGATGGAATATTCTAGGCAATAGATCCTCATTATAGCGATCTTACTTTTGTAGTCTGTTCTAAAAATAACATCAACTACATTCTTCATGGAGATGATTCGAAAGCAATCTTGAATAGCTTTGACGCGACCCTAATTAAGTACAATAACCTTCACTATGCGGATATTATCGATATTTTTATAGCGAACTATGGAGTAGTATGAAATTGTAATAGCGTAGAGGTAAATTGATGTGACATATAAAGAGCCAGATCTTGTCCGCTTTTCTTTAGATTGGATAATAACTACGCTATCACGATCTTTCATCGCAAAAGATATTCCGAAGAAGGAGGAAGAATAGGCCAACGTCAGGATCATCACAGAGCTCTAATTACTTTTCTTCATTCTTTTCCAAAAATGAAACTCTGATAAAATATACACTTGTGCCATCCATTCCTCTTTCGATAATAGCAATTCTGTCTATTAATGCTAATACTTGGGTACTATCTGAACTACATCATTTTTATATTGAGATGTTTGCTGTGATACTCGCTACAATACTCTCATTCTAATATATATCGCGTTATCGTACTTTAAATGATAAATTTAGTCTCTTTCTTGGAATAGGATTTCTCACTAATGCTTTAATTGATTTGCTGCATGTTATAGTATCTTATAATTTAACAAATGAGCCACTCTTTCTCAAATATTTTATACCACAGACATGGTTTGCAGGAAGGCTATTTCTCAGTGCTATGTTTGCTATGGCAATGGCGGGTTATCCTATATTGTCTAGGAAAGAAGATTTTAGCACTGGTGTATTATCTTTTGCATCTTCTTTTCGTTCAAGAAAGAAAAGACAAGTACAGCATCTATCGCCTTCTATGTCTGAACAAGCCAGAAAAGAAGAAGAGGAACAAGCAAGAAGAAAAAGAGAAAGCCGACATAACAGATTACAACAAAAAATACTCGTAGTTTCTCTAGCTATACTTGCCGGAATAGCTGCAACGAGTGCGGTAAGTTCGCTTTTTCTAGTTTTTCCTGGTTTAGTGTTAGATAACTATCCCTTACATAGACCCTATGAAATTCCTCCACTCATCTTATTTTTAGTTGCTTTATTTTATTTTTATAAAAATCGACTCGATAAGAAAAATGATGTTTTCTATAAAGGAATAGTAGCTTCTATACTAATTGATGCATTTGCCGAGCTTATAATATCTTACTCTACTGCTTCATTTGATACACCACATAATGTAGCTCATATTCTCAAAGATGCGGCTTATTTTGTTAACATTATTGGACTTGCGTTATCGAGTATCAATTATAATCTAAGATTAAAAGAAAGCAATGATAGCCTAGCGGAAATTAATGCTAGATTGAGAGAAAGAGAGAAACTGATACGTAGTCAATATGAAAGATTAAAGGAGTCAGATAAGATGAAAAATGAATTTATCAATGTAGCCTCTCACGAATTGCGAACCCCTATTCAACCGATACTCAGTCTGTCAGCACTCCTTCGACCAAAAATACGAGACGTACACCAGCAAGAATTATTAGATGTCATCACAAGAAACGCAAAAAGGCTTCTACGTCTTACAGAAGCTATACTGGATGTAACAAAGATCGAAAGCCAGTCATTAACGCTAAAAAAAGAACGATTCGATTTAAATGACGTAATAATAAATGTAATGGATGATATATCATTAAGTACAGGGTTCATTAACAAGGAAAATATAAAGCTATCATATGAGCCTCAGCATATCATATTAGAGGCAGACAAAGGAAGAATCATACAAGTCATTTCTAATCTACTAGGTGTAGTACTTACATAGAT
>QHBN01000084.1 GCA_003176995.1 Candidatus Nitrosopolaris wilkensis | reverse complement strand
TGTGTAAGTACAACAACTAACTAATAAGCTGTTGGCCGCGTATTCGTTGAGGGTTTATTCAAGCCAAGTATACCGATTTACTCTTGCAAGTAAATCTTTGAGTTCCTGTCTTTCGCCCGGCGCATAGTACTGGTCAAAGCTCATAGAAACCAAAGTTCCATCTTCAGGGGTGCGGTATGCAAGTCACAGGTGAATTGACTGACTGACTGGCACATCCTGGGGAAGCAGTGTAACGAATGTCACATCTGAGAACGGAACACAGAAGAAAATCCTCATCGAACATGACAAAATGGGCAATGTCATAGGAATGGATGCTGCGACAGGAAAGGCACTATGATCGAAAACAATAGGTAAGCAATATCATGCTGATACGATCCCACAACCGACTGGTAGCGGTGTCGTTTGGACCGATGGTATAGATGACTACTATGCAGTCGATAATAACACACTGTATGTTACGACAAACGACAATGGTTAAACTTCTTTACAAACGGAATCGTTGGTTATAAAATACCTAGCACTAATGCAATTGAATTAGGCTATCACAATGGAACAATAAGTGCCATTGATATGGGAACAGGAAAAACTAAATGGGAACATAAAGTGGATTTTCGGCCACTAGCCTCACCATTGGCCACTAATGGAATATGTAAAGTTCTGTAGATCCTGCGGGGCCGCGATTGCGTATGAAGATAGTAAAAACCTTCCGGAGGACATTCATCCAACTCCCCTAGCTTGACGAAATTGGGATGCACTTGCATACTTCACTATCTGGGTCGGCATGGCTGTAGCTCCCTGTCTCCGGAACGTTGGATAAGCAACAAAAACAGGCAGTCCTCTTTTTCCTCTGAGTGTGTATGTACCGGTTGCAGCTCTAAAGCTGACTATGACCAGTTACTAACTTACATTGATTATTTTCTGATATTGCAGAAATCTCAGCTTTCAATCCTATTTTATTGGGTTACAGACTTCATTAACGGCAATTTAATTAACAATATCAAGTTGTTGAAACCTAAAGCTCGGTTTGTATGTAATAATCCCCAAATGAAACTGAATATTAGGTAACAAAACTGGTCTTGACCTAGTTTTCTGCAAAGTTATTTTCATTTGCAGCAGCGAACTTGACATAGTTTGTCAGATGTATACAAGGTACGGCGTACCCTCGCGGGAGGGCGGCGCCGTAATTTTACATTTTTTTACAAAAGTTTTAAAAAGAAATACTTTCTATGAGCACTTGAATGAGTCTTAGTGAACATTGTTCTAAAAACTAAAGTTGACCTCCCCGGTAGACCAGGGTAGGAAATAAAATGACGTATTAAGCTTAATATGTTTTGATCCAGTTCCAGGGAGGAAGGCCGATAACATGTCAAACACAAACTCAAATTTCTTGGCAGGGAACACTTCGAAATCCTGTTGCTGGTTTTAATCGAATGAATGATCTCTTTTCTAGTCCCATGCTCGCTCATCGTTTCCTATTCGGTTTTAATCTATTCCCAAATTCTTCACGAGTAGGATAGCATAGCCTACCTAGATGGTCTAAATCTATATATTTCACACGTTCGATATCAGCTGAAATAGATTAGTCGTAGTAGTAGCATTCAAATCCAAGTACCTCGGCCACTCGGATTGGCTCAGAAAATGCGAAATGGCGGTTCCATGCTTTCGAATAATTTATTTTGTTCCTCAGTAGTTTGTTCCTGATGTATTTTCAATATCGTTTCGTGATATCTTTTGT
>QHBN01000083.1 GCA_003176995.1 Candidatus Nitrosopolaris wilkensis | reverse complement strand
GCTTTAGTAGGTGTTGCTGTTGTATTTGTAGTAGATAATTGTACTTTAGGAACTGGATTTACTGCAGGATTGTTATCGAACGTAACACCCTTCAAATAGAAGGCTACATGTTTAGCACTCGCATCATCTAAGGGAGGAAGAGGGCTGACTGAACTAGGAACTTGAATTTGAGTTCTGACTTTTGATACTATGAATCCAAAGGGGTCTGTGACGCCTGTAGTACCCGAGCCATTCAGACTCAATTCATATCTTGCCCAATTATTGGTTAAGGTAATATTTTTGCTAATAATTGCAAAATTTAAGTTTGGAAAAATGTTAGGCGATACTGGTTGGGTATTCGAAGGCTTACCAATAGCTACAAAAGCTACGTTCTCCCCTCCCAATTGACCCTTAGCAAAAAAGACTATTCGTTGTGCACCAGTAAGATCAAGTGGCTGAGCTGATTTGTATGCAACACCAGTCTTTCCTATTGGTCCTGGTATATATTTGATAAATGTACATATCTCGCAGCTAGGATTAGCATCCAACCGGACATTCACTGGATCTCCAGCCTTATCTAAGGATGTCGAGCTATCTACATTCCTGATCGGATTCTTAATACCTCTAGCTTCATTCGCGAACAGAACAGAGCCCACCACAATACCTATTAGCACGGTTACCAGGAAAGCGGATATAAAATAAGTATAAGGTGAAGCAAACACGAAAGGAGATATGTGTTACGAATATAAAAAAGGATATAGAAAAAATTACAGATAAATCACCTTCCAAGTTAATTAAGTTAGAATTTTCCTATCAAGCTATATTAACAACCATGCAGGTTTAACTGTATTTATGCCCGACGAAAAGCCCATATCAAGGCGTCATTTCCTAAAACTCATAGGTTATCTAGGTGTTGTTTCGTTCGGCGGGTTAGGCGCTCTTCGTGAACTGTATCAGAAAGGATCTCCCTCTTTTCGTTCTGCATCCTCTCCTTTAGCCACTCCTACCTCAGTTTTTCCACCTCTACTACAAACTGCTTTTGCTCAAACAACAGGCTCTTGGTCTTTAGGCCAAAATACTACCGTTGTTGCAATACATGCAGCATTAACTTCTACTGGTAAGATCTTTTATGTAGCCGGCTCTAGCTATTGCATTAACACTGCGTCTGGTCCATATACAGCCCGATTACTAGATCCTACTACTGGTATAGAAACCAATGTTGCATTGTCTAACGATTTATTTTGCTCAGGAGCTACTCAACTTCCAAACGGCAATATTTTTGTTTGCGGGGGAACAAAATTATACGATATAGATGTTAACAACTGCAATGGACAGTGGCACGGAGGAAATTATGCGTATGAGTTTGATATTACTTCTGGCACTTTAATTCAACAAACTCCAATGAAACAAGGTAGATGGTATCCAACTTGTGTCTCGCTGCCAAATGGTAAAGTTCTCATCGCTGGTGGTGACGATGAATATGGAGGTTATAACTTTCTCACAGAAATTTATGATCCTGCCACGAAATCATTCAGTATAAGCTATGATCCATTGGGTAATGGTACATATTGTGTTGGCTCTGGCGCAATTTCCAGCTGCCCGGGGGCTGGTGCACCATGCTATGGAGGACCAAATCAAGGTGTAGCTATTTTTCTGGCTCTGTATCCCAGAATGAGTCTTATGCCAAGTGGTTTAGTGTTCGCAAGTGGTTCATTACAGAAGACGTATCTATGGGATCCATCTTCTGGCACTTGGACCTTCGTAAATTCTACTTCACAGACATACAGGGATTATGGAACTTCAATTTTGCTTCCACTTCAAAATACTAGTAATGAGAGAGGCAAAGTAATAATTGTTGGAGGTTCAACTACAGGCAGTACAGTAGCCACTAACGTTGTTGAAATTGAAGACTTCAACCAAGGCACCTCAACAGCTCCCGTTCTACGAACAGTAGCATCACTAAATATTGCAAGAAAATTTCTCCTTCCAATTATTCTTCCTAATGGAAAAGTAATCGTTTTTGGAGGATCGTCACAAGGGACAACTAATCCTATTTTTATTCCAGAAATGTTCGATCCTGAAAATGAAAGTCAAGGATGGGTGACCTTACCTGCGGCCACGGTAGCAAGAGTATATCATGGTACAGCACTATTATTACCTGACGGCAGCGTATGGACCGCAAGCAGCACGGTGAATTCGTGTACACCTGAATTTCGTACTGAAATTTTCAAGCCAGCTTATTTCTCAGCTACAAGACCAATAATCTCTGGAACCCCAACAGTAGGTGTTTATGGTGCATCAATAACTATTCCAACTCCTAATCCTTCCAGCATTAGTCGTGTATCTCTTGTAAGGCTGGGAGCTACAACGCACCATTATGAGGCAAATGCGAGACTAATATGGCTTCAGATTACTGGGACAAGTTCTAATAGCATTACTGTATCAGCGCCACTTAACGCTAACCTTGCACCGCCTGGGTATTATATGATTCATGTCTTAGATAGCTCGCTTGTTCCTTCTACTGCACAAATAATTCAGATTCCAGGAACAGGAGTAGCAGCTCCTCCTGCTCAAGTAACTGGATTA
>QHBN01000082.1 GCA_003176995.1 Candidatus Nitrosopolaris wilkensis | reverse complement strand
TGTAATTATCTCTTTAATTAGATGCTATTCTATTTCGTACAAAGCTGCCTTGTTCTATAATCCTAGGAAGAAAATCATTTCGAGATGCTATCAGAATGCTAAAACCAAAGACAATGCAGGACGTAGACGATACAGTCCAGATAATTAAGAAATACGATCTAAAATGAATACCAGGATTCGGATAGTAGACAAATTCATAGAAATCTGAAGGAATTGTTCGTATCGCAGACGTATCATATTTCGGGTCTGCAGTATTCGTCTAAATTCTAGATATAATATTATGTGCATTAAGAGAAAACATTGAGCAGAAGCAAGAAGTCCGGAATAGAAGAAGCCGTCGAATCAGCTCAAAGATTTGGTTATAAGTACATGAGCCTAGCGGGAGGATTATGGAATTTAATCTGGTAATCATAATCATTGTATGATTAAGATTCCTATTTCATTTATTGTTTATTGTACCTGCAACACTAAGCGGAGCAGAGGAAAAGATACTAAGTGCATATAAAAGTATAAGCGTAATGCTGCCCTAGGTCTCGTCATACCTCATCCAGAAACTCAATTCTCAAAAACTTAAAACCTACCAACAGGACCAAAAATCATGAAAAAGCTTGAAGGAAAAATTGCAGTCATCACGGGCGGAAACAGCGGCATAGGCCTCGCCACGGCACAGCGGTTCGTCGCAGAGGGCGCATATGTTTTCATCACCGGTCGCCGTCAAAGCGAACTTGATGCAGCAGTAAGACAGATCGGCAAAAACGTTACCGGTGTTCAGAGTGACGTCTCAAATCTCGCAGATCTTGATCGGTTGTATGCCGAGGTGAAGGAACAGAAGGGCCGCATCGATATTCTGTTCGCCAACGCCGGCGTTGGGGAATTCGCCACATTGGTGGCAATTACCGAAGATCACTTTGACAAAACGTTTGGCATCAACGTCAAAGGGCTTCTGTTCACTGTGCAAAAAGCGCTTCCGCTGTTTCAGGACGGCGGCTCGATCATTTTAACTGCTTCGACCGCTGCATCCAAAGGAGTCGAGGGGTTCACTGTTTACAGCGCATCCAAGGCCGCGATACGGTCGTTCGCGCGCACCTGGACAGTCGATCTGAAACAACGCAAGATCCGCGTCAACGCCATCAGTCCTGGTCCGATCGACACACAGGCCTCACGCCTCAGCCTCAGTGGCTTGGTACAGAGTGAGCAACAGAGCGAGCAATTAAAGAAGAACCTCGTGAGCACCGTGCCTCTGGGTCGAATGGGAAGTCCTGACGAAGTAGCGAAAGTCGCCTCATTCCTCGCGTCGGATGACAGCAGTTATGTCGCCGGTATCGAACTGTTCGTGGATGGGGGTGCGGCACAAATCTAAGTGATCTTGATCTCGTTTTTCAACACCCATTTAAAACACCCGACGATTCAACAGTTTTTTAAAGAACCTAAAGAGGAACCTTTCGGTAAGCATACTATCGTTAAAGACCCTAAGGTTCACCTGATATCGGTAGCTCAGATAGAATCGAAATCAGCCGAAGGGTTTGATTTGCTAGGATTTATCGGAACAGATTAAATGGTGTTCTTATTCTCTTTTTTGATGATTAGATGCCTTCATATTAACGACGTCAATTTTCAGTTTCTTGCATATTGTTGTTGTGATCTTATGCCTAATCTACTCCATATCCATTCCGCCACCGTAGCCGCCGCCCATACCACCCATTCCTCCACCACCACCGCCAGGTGGTCCAGGAGGCATTTTGGACTTGCTTCCGGCGATTACATCATCTATTCTCAATAACATAGAGGCTGCTTCGGTTGCAGATTTTATGATTTGTTCCTTAACTACAAGAGGTTCTAGCACATCTTGTTTAAACATATCAGTAACTTTTGTATTTCTGACATCTACTCCAGTCCATTTGGCTCCTTTGTTTTGTTTTGCTCGTAATTCAGCCATAGTATCGATTGGATCCATACCTGCATTTTCTGCAAGAGCTAGAGGAATTGAATCAAGTGCATCTGCAAACTTCTGAACTGCTAGCTGCGCTCTTCCTTCTAGATTGCTTGACCATCCTCTCAATTCGTTTGCAATATACGCTTCGGTAGCACCGCCCCCTGCCACTATTTCTGGTTTTTCGAGGACATCCTTCGTTACCATCAAAGCATCATGCATTGATCTTTCAGCTTCATCAGCTACTTTCTGTGATCCACCCCGCACAAGAATCGTCACTGCTTTGGGATTCTTGCATCCTTCTATAAAGACCCATTTATCAGTTTCGATCTTACGTTCTTCGACCAACTCAGCAGAACCTAAATCCTTGGCATCTAGATCATCTAGATTATTTACTACTTTGGCACCAGTTGCTTTAGATAGTTTGAACATATCACTTTCTTTTGCACGCCTTACTGCAAGAATAGCTGACCTTGATAGATAGTGCTGGACCATATCATCGATGCCTTTTTGACATACTATTACATTGGCGCCTGCCGTTTTTATCTTATCAACCATAGATTTGAGCATCTTATTCTCTTCATTAAGGAACATTTGCATTTGCTGAGGATCATTAATACGGATCTCAGCACTCATTTCGGTCTTTTCAATTTCCAAAGCAGAATTAATCAATGCGATTTTGGCGTTTTCAATCCTTTTAGGCATACCTGTATGAGCAACTTCTTTGTCAAGTACGATACCTTTGATCAATCTAGTATCATGTATAGACCCACCTGCTTTCTTTTCGACCTTTATATTATCGAGGTCTACGCTTAGACTACCACCATCGACTTTTTCTGCTACCTGTCTTGTTGCATCTACAGCAATTTGACTTAAAATAGGGCTATCTTCTGATACTAGCTTTGAGTACATGCTAGTCCTTGCAATCTTTATCAAAAGTTCTTTATCCTCTAGATTCACTTTAACGGCAATTTTCTGTAATAGTTTCAATGCTTGTTCTGATGCAGCATCGTAACCATCAACTATTACTGATGGATGGACGTGTTTGTTAATCAAATCCTCTGCTTTTTCCAGTAAAGCACCCGCGAAAACTACAGAAGATGTTGTTCCATCACCTACTTCATTATCTACAGACTTGGCAACTTCAACTATCATTTTCGCTGCAGGATGTTCAACATCTAATTCTTTGAGAATTGTCGCACCATCATTTGTAATTGTAGCATCTCCAATAGTATCTACGAGCATCTTATCCATACCGCGTGGCCCCAGACAAGTCTTCACCATCACTGCGATTAGCTTGGCTGCAGCAATGTTGTTTTTCTGTGCTTCTCTACCTTTATTTTGTTTAGTTCCTTCCTTTAAAATTAAGACTGGCCTTCCGCCAGCTGTAGTTTGAACTGTAGCCGTATTCAATAATCACCTTATGGAAATACTACAGCTCTATCATGGCTAAAAGCATTTGGAATATTGTGCATCTCACTGCATTCTCATCCATTATATAACGAAGACAAAGATTCATTCTGTTGCCGCTTCTTATCCTGATTTAATAGTTACACTTGGGGGAGCATAAGAATAAGTAACACACAAAGATTTGGAACAGAAAGGTGTGCTGCGTGCGTGCTGTGTAAACAATAACTGAAGCTATGAGGCTACGCTCAAAAATTTGAAGAGATACACTAAACACTAACGCCAGACTGGTAACTTACAAGAAATGTATCTTATTTGCGGAAAACTTGTGCTAGTTTCACGATTTTATATTTAAATTGAAATTGTTTGCCGTAGTAGCCTACGATATCCCGAATTTCTAGGTCTGTTAGTTGTGATGATGTTGACGGTAAAGTTTCAGGTATTACTTTTGTATCGTCATCATAAGTTTTTTCAAACTTGACCGCATAGTGTTTTAAAATCCTTACATACTAGCATCAACTATTAGAACATAGATAGATATGAAGAAGTGTATAATATGACATATAAAGCGATCCTATCGTATGAGGAAGAATAAGAAATGATTCAAAGAACGCTATTATCAGTATCAACTATGGAAGTAAAGGCTGTACCCAATAGTACAACAAAGGATAAAAGGAAATACTGCGTTACCTGTGGAACTCTAGCAACAAAAGAAGTTTTGTTCAGGGTGATAGATGCTACTCTGATTGAAAGATATTGCGATAAATGTGTCACGAATGTAAATATTTAGGAATTAGAGTAACAAAGACGTATCGGAAGCGCTAATAGGTTCCAGGTCAATATGGGCAGCTAGTTGAATTATGGGAGTAGGTTGCTTCGTCATATCATGTAATAGAGTTACACAACCAATTTTAAGTGCAATGTCTAATTGATATAACATGACAGCGTATGTCCTGTTAGAAAGTGTGAATTTACAATCTGATAAAAACTTCTAAAAATCGCATTAATAGTACATCTCGAATTGATGCAACTGGCACAAGCAAGAACGAACGATTTTGGAAAAGAATTTTGATCATAGATGATGATGCCGATATTACTACGACTTTCAAGATGGGCATAGAAGATGGTAATATCGATACGAACAACAGAAGAATTGAAGTGCATACATATAACGATCCTACGGCAGCATTGTCAGAATTCCAACCAAATTTCTTTGATCTTTTATTAGTTGACATTAATATGCCACACATGAACGGATTTCAAATATGTGAAAAGATACTAGAATTAGATATCAACGTAAAAGTTTGCTTCATGTCTTCAGGAGAAATAAATCGTGAAGCCTTAAGAGAGATATACCCAGCAGTAAGCCTGGGATGTTTTATCAAAAAACCGGTTAATATGGATTACTTGATTGAAAGAATTAAAGCAGAATTGGACTAGCATGCTTGAAACGTTATTTCAAAATACAATTAGCATAGAGGTAATTAGGATAAAAGCTAATACGGCTACGGTAGCGGTAGCGGTGGCAGAAGTAACAAATGTCATGTCCGTATTAGATGTCGTCTACATATCATCTTGTTATACATGGTTGTGATATTCTAGTTTCGTATATAAATTTCGTATATAAAAGGGATTTTGGCCAATTTTATCCAAGAGAAACGGTTGCGCCGAGCTTATTGAATGGAGGCAAGTAATAAGAGAACCTGATATTGAAATATCAGCGCGTAGATCTGTAATGGCGGTGATATCATTTTGTTATTTGTTTCATTCAACGTTTCTTCTATACTGATAATATCGGATGTAGATGTTTCAATAAATAGGATACATTAAAAGAACAGCCCCAGTGGTGGAATATAGCTTTACTGGACTATATGCAATAGTCGTGTGGAGAAAATGAAATAATGAACAAACAAATCAAAAGATTGTGTTACAACGAATTAATATTACGTTAGGACTAAGACTAAACCTGATTAGATATTTAGCCACAAATAGAACTTACCTAATTATAGTTAGCTTTGCAATAATTAAGTGTCTTGTCAAGATAAAATCAAACCCAAACAATTAACTAAATTACAGAATGAAATGGTCGACCTTGATCACGTTCTAGCTATTGCAGGGAAATTCGCCTTTTGATATCCAGATACACATGGCGTCTGATTTATCACTCCCTGTGGTTGTTTGTAGGTTCTGTTGATGCTATGGTTGTTTAAGATGGCTGGTTGGTTTATGGCGAATGAGCACTACAACTGCCTAGTTGTGAATCGAAAACAACAAGCCCTCCAACGTTATGATTTGTTGATTCGGCTATGCAGCTTGAATGAGTACCACCAACACTAAGCGAGGCAGACGATCCAGGCGATCCTGGAGATGTGGAGGTACTACGAGCATCAATATTCGGTGGTGAACCATTCTGAATAAAACCGCTTACGGAATGGGAGCTGGATGCAGCCGCTGCACTTGTTGCGCAGCTACCAGAAGAACCACTAACTCTTGTGGTTCCACCGTTCCCGTTCATGGTAGAAGAGCTGCTGGTACAACTATACGCCTTTGCGACATTTGGCGTTGCGTTTAGAACTAACAACAACGCTGCGATAGAAATGGTAATACCTAACACCAAACCAAGATTGTTCATACGCTCTCAAACACGGAGGATAGATAAAAGGATATTTATTCTATATAATTTTACAATATCTTTTTAAACTCACTGTGTATTATAGAAATGTGAATAAATTCTGCTTCATAATCGCTCTCATTATTGGAGTAGGAGCAATGTTGGTAATACCAAGCGCGACCGCCAACGTGGCGAAAGCAAGTACATGCAGTTTCTCATTTGGTGTACATGGCCTTACCTTTACCAGTAGTACTACCAATTCGGGAGCGTGTTCAAGCGGAGCCGCTGTGAGTCAACACTCTGGAGCAATTAGTGGCGGAGGCGGTAGTAAGTCTAGTTGTAGTAGTGTATCTGCTAGTCAGAACTCTGATAATAGTGGGGGTCAAGATAGTAATGGTGCCGTCAGTTGTCATTCCCCATAAACTTTTTGTAAAAACAAGTGTTCCATATCGTGAACCTTGTGAAATCATACTAAATATTGTTACTGAGACATCAATTGGACTACGTTGGCTATTAAAATTAGCAATTGGCGTAAAAACTGCGCTAAATAGCCTAGTCATATCTTATTCTACCGCTTCCCAATCGTCCAGCCCGTCGATTAATGCCAGAATAGAACCAGCATCCCAACGTACCCAGATTTGAGGTTGACCACTATAATCTTCAGGAAGATTGGTTACGTCTGTAATTGATCCTAAATCTCCATGTTCTATCAATTACTTGGTCTGATTATTTAGGGGGTTGGGTGACTATTGAGCTAGCTGCACTAGAGTTAGCGGTTGCGTTTTGAACTGTTGCGTTTTGGCTTGGAGCAAAAGGAACAGAGCCAGTGATCGCTTTAGCTGGTTGTTGTATTGTTGACATCATTACCGCACCTGCAAACACCAAGACCACTGCGAGAGAAACCAATGTCACAAAACCAGTAATCATGTTTAACACTTTGATGGTATGAATTCCCCTATTTAAGGAGCAAGTAAAACCAAGGGCATCTTAGGAAGGGAAAAGGTTCTTCTACCAGTGATCAGCCTATTCACAATAATCATCTCAGTTATCAATACCTGTTAAGTCCCGACATTATCTACTAAAAGCAAGAATACTATATGCAACAAGCATTTTAGTGCCATTTATCGTTTCTGTGCTAGAACCTAATTTTCCTGATGTTGCACTTTTGAAGCTTTGAAGATTAGCAAATGACTCTTTTATTAGATAATTGTTTATCTGAATCTGATACCTTCTGACCATGTTGGTCAAGATACAGGATACGCTCATTATGAGTCAAGTTTAGTGCTTAAAGCGATTTATTAAAAACACGCAAATCTAAAGCTGCTCCCCATATGCCTATCAAAGAGCTGTTAGTGCTGTATATTGGAACATTAAAAAAGATTACCGACACATCTCCGTCAGCTGCCAATATCGCTTGCTACAGATCTCTGGTAAATCTGCATTACTATGTATTCCATTTAAAGCATTACTAGGTATTCCATTTAAAGCATGGCTAATTAAGTTAGCAGATGACACGTTCCTTACGTTCCAATGTTCACATTCGCAATCCGCGGACCGTACACATAGCTTTATTATTCAGAAAATGATTCAGTATTGAGGATAAATAATAGTATATAGACATGCCATCAGCTTATGTTCTAATCAACTGGACATTAGGATCTGATAAGGTGGTTATCAGCAGACTAAGGGAAATACCAGCAGTTATTCAGGCTTATCAAGTATATGGCGCTTATGATATTATTGTAAGAGTTGCTGCTGACACGGTAGAAGAGCTACAACAAGCTCTTAAATCTGACATAAGAAGACTAGATAGTATCGTATCAACAGTCACATTGGTTACAAAAGAGATCTAGAAGCATGCAAAGAAGCATGTACGATGCGGTAGCCATTCTTATTACACCCACCAGACCAGTATTTGGGAATATCATATAGAGAGGACAATTATCCTTCTACTAAGTGTATCATTTATTCCAGGGCTGGTAGGTGATGATAGCATCCATAATGAAATATGCGCAGCAGCTAGGAAGAGTTACCCTTTCTATCTGGATTACTTGATTCCCGCTACAGTGAAAAGAAGATTTTGTTATTTGGGCTACGCAGAAGAAGAACATCATTTTGAAATAACTGAAATAGGTGAAAGCTTTAACTATCGTTTAATTAATTATACTAGAGCGCTGGTACATGGGCACACCAGAATATAGATACTCCTTGAAGACTTGGATTTGCATGCCATTCAAGAAGGTCTGAGTATGATTCATCGGCTCTGTGAAGTTACTCAGTGTAGTACAAATATGATTTTGAAGCGTGGTGTAAAATGTTATCGCTCGTATTGGCAGCGTCACAAATTCGTCCGTCTCTGGATTCCAAGCTTTGAATATTATATGATTATAAACTATAACTTTGACGACACTATGATGTTTTGATTGATGTTGTCCTTGTCCAGGTTCTAGAGGAAAACAACACGTCCCTGCTAAATTATGAAGATAATCATTTTTGTCCTCAGCAGCAGTCTTAGCCTGTGATGGGTCTGGTTGTGATAATTGTGATGTTTGAGACTTTCCATTAGTATTTACGTGAGCTCCATTAGTCTTTTTTTTGCATCGTGACTTGAAGTAACTTTTTTTGCAAAAACTATTCCTTACGTAGACATCAGAAGAAGACCAATAAATGATAGAAAACCGTTGAAAGAAATTGTTATGGAAGGCCAATTTGTAAAATAGGAGCGGTAGTTAGCACTGTTTTCTATTGATGTTACCACTCCTTAGACAACTTTTCGGTTACGGATTCTATTTCGTCCTCCAATCTCCTTGATGCATCTAATCTTTCAGCAATGCGTATGGTAGATATTATTCGTTTAGCACCAGTTGATTTGACGGCTTCGTGAGCGGCCTCAATTGCATTTAGAATGGCTCTCATATTTCTTGCCTCTATCTGAGTTCCCATGGCTGTAAGTTTAGTAGTGTTAATATCTTTTGTTTTACGAATCGCCTCAAAAGCAGCTGCTACTTCTTTACTTATACTCGTACTACCTGTTCCAACAGGTACGATACTGATCTCTGCATGGAGAGTTTGGTTGCTAATATTACTCAATATAACCTATCTTTGCGGCTTAATAGAATAATGTTGTCATAATTTTCTACATACATGGATTCGACACATTTTACCGCCTTTTTAATCGACCTGTGAAGGATCAGAGATAATAACAAATTTATTGGATCTGGAATGTATTTCAGACCATGCTTGTTATGTTGGTGATTCTGTAAATTATATTGTAACTGGCGTATCAAGACCAAGAAGATGAGTGTACCTTTGACACGTTCAATATATCCCTAAGATTGAAGAATCGATTAAAATGCCCTTTTTATATTCTAAGAATCGGTGATAATGATTTTGATGTTTAGCTACTAACACAACAGTTACATCCTACTATGATAGGAATGGTCATAGTTTCTTCTAAGAAAAATGGAGGAGCATCATTCGTTATTCCAAGGCATAGAACACAGTAGCCTAATCTCGTTTCTTAATTAGTATGTTATTGTCTTCTACTTTTACTTCATAGGCTGGTGGTGTACTTGCAGGAGGGTTTGTCACTTCTCCTGTCCTTATATCAAATTTGGCACCATGCAAGGGACATTCAACTTCGTAGCCCTCAAGCGTGCCATCAGCTAAAGGACCACCTTGATGCATGCAAACATTGCCAATTGCATAGTATTTTCCCTCAACATTAATGACACAGATATTTTCATCACCAACTTCAACTGCCTTCATCTGTGAAGGTTCAATATCCTTTGTATCAGCAATCTTAACAAAATCCTTACTCAATATGAGAAGCATCTTCATTTTATATTTATATGCCTTTTCATTCGAATTTCATAGTTTGTTTTCCTGATCTTATTGAGCCACTTCGTAGCGTATTTTATCAAATTGTCTAATTGCATAAACTACTATTGTGGACAATAAGGATAGAAATCTGGTTAGAATTAATTACAAAAATGCAAGAATAACACTAAGGGGACAATTTCTTTGCTTTAAGGAATTCGCGTCTTGCAAAAACTACCTAACTTAATCTTTTTGAGAATGTTATTGCAGGTGACCTATGGTCTATGTATTGAGAGGCAAAAACAGTCTAAATTGTGAATCTCTCTATCTTTCCTGTTTCAATTATTCGTAACACCCGTTTCTTGATTTCGTCCAAGTTCATTCCGAAGTACAATCCCTCAGCTTTTGATAGCTTCTTCATCGCTCTGCTCAGTATTGCAATGCAAATGCTTGATTCATCTTTTTCGTCATGCACGAAGGCAGCAGCGATCAAAATGATTCCATTCAGTAGTTCCTTTTCCTCGTGATGGGCATCTTTCCATACAGATTCAAGAACTTCGTGAGCCCCCCAATACTTTTCATCGTTGAGCAAGTCTCTTGCTTTCATGATTGCTTCGTGCTTCTCCATTCGCTTTTCGACTATAGGTTCGTACTCCGATAATGGTGAAATTGTTGTAAATCTGCGAATAACTTCTTCTATACTGTTGTTTTCAGGAACACTCGTATCAAACTCAATGTGTCTCGTTGCAACACGAGTATCGCGTACAATGACTCCAATATCTGAGACTAAGCTTCTGGCTTTGTTGAGTAGCCAATTAGACTGTTTAGGACTATAATTCTGATTTTTCAAATGTATAATGTACCTTTGCATAACCTACAAAAGCCCTATAGTAGCTTGTCACAAGCCTAATATAATACTGATCAAATCCAGCTATAGCATACTAAAAGATTTGAGTATTACTCTCATTCTTTAAAATAAATATCCACTTATCCTAATGTTCTCATTTATAAAAAATGGTGGTTGTGATTTATATTCTTCTTCTACTGTACCTTTAATTCCTTCACTTCAAAAGGTGGTACGTTCATATCCAGGTATTCTTTCATTCTAAACTCAATATCTTCAGCTGTCAAGTCCTCCATACTAGGTGAGCCTATATCAAAGGATATTTTATTAGGGTCGGCCTTGACATTTGTCACAACGAAATCCGCATATTGATTTGTAATTTCGTTGATCCAGTAATGAACTTGGTCTGTCTTTGCGTTTGAAACATTGAGTTCGACCTTTACAGGTTTAAACTTAGAGGTGCCTTCTAGATAACCCTTGCCTGCTTCTATGTTGTAGTCTGCATCAGACAAATTTATTTTATTCCTATAGTATATAAAATAATTTATGCCTCATAAGCTCTTTGTTCTTTGTTGCATGCATACGTGATTCCTTGGTTGGTGAGCTGATACTATTATTATTTATGAAGCTCCCTCCCTTTAATTCATCGTTTGAAGCAGAAGTCTAAATTGTGATTTGTCAATCAATTATAGTTTATATTTGTATTTACCACCGTTATCATTGATAACAATTATGATGATGAAAGCAAGGTGTGGTCATGCAGATGAAAAATTCTATTCAGATTCACACCAAGGACTATGTAGAAAATGCCATTCCAATTTTGCATTTCTACTAGAGTTAGAACAAAAGTATGGTGATGATGCACTAATAGAATACTGGTTTGCCAAGATACTCACTTATTCATCATCAGAAAGAAAAGAAGATGTCGGCTGCCTTATAGATCATTTGATCGATTTTTATCAGCGAAATTTAATAAAGTTACCTTCAAAGGAGAAATATATCAGAAAAATGCTCTTCATGTTACATTCACTTCAAGAACCATCTGATATAGAATCCTTAAGATAATTTTATTTGATATATTGTCAACGCCTAATCCCCTCAATTATTATGTTTGGTACTTATGTAGGGATTGACATGATTCATAAGTATTGTTGATATATTTATAATATGAGGTACAAAACAGTAGCCTACTCATTATCGTTTAAAAGAACAGTTACTCATAGACTGGCTCCCCGTCAGCAGTATACCTCTATCTGTGTTTTTTGGCATCTGCATCGAGTTAGTTTATAAACAAGAATTTTGCAATCGCCTACGCTTGAACTCGAAACAAGAGGACGCAGACACAATCAGCGAAATTCTTAGAGCAACAAGGGAACCAGAATTCAGAAATCAGTTGATAAAACAACCTTCTATCGTCTTAGAACAATACAATATTTCTGACGAAGCAAAATCTATCATTAAGAATAGCATAATTGATCTTACTCAATAATTGAGTCGTTTCTCTGATTCCCATTCCTCCCATAATTTATGGCCAGGTACTTCTGACAAGCTACTCGAACTAGTTGAACTGTGGTGATGATGATGCGTGTGGCTGCTAGAAGACCCAGCATGATGTATTGAGGTAGAGCCAGAACCAGTACTACTACTACTACCAGCACTACCGATATCGCCTACTGGACTAGGGTTTGCGACCTTGTAAAACCAACTTTTCTTATCACTTGATGCGAGTTCTAGATGACCAAATTCACGCACGTCGCACGCATAGAGTACTAAAATTATCCTTTCTGTTCCAAATCTTTGTGTGTTACTTATTCTTATGCTCCCCCAAGTGTAACTATTAAATCAGTCACAAAATCAGGAGTTTCATTCTCCACATTCTGTTAAATACGATTGAAAAATTGTTTTTATATCTTCTCCCATTAAATCCAAATTTTTCTTGATACATTGTCTGATACATTGAAGAGACTTTGCGCTTTGCCGGCCTATAAGATTAGCATTTGAAGTGTTATCACAATCAATATTAAACTTAATTTTTTCGTCTGCCCCATATTTAGCATGATATATTTCTGTTGCGTCATTTTCAATCTTCTGGAGTAAGCATATTAATTCTTGATTTGAAATACCTTTGTTATCATTATCTAACAGAGCTTTCAAAATTTCATTCAATCCACCAGTTCGCATGAACTCATATTTAATAATCTACACCTTAAATGCATTGTATGACTTTCCTATGAGGTTAAATAGAAACACAGGCTCAGACATTGATTGAAATCGTGATAATTAAAGTCCAATACCTAGCTCTTATTCATAAGTATTGGGCCGTCTGCTTGTCCTGTTGTCTTCTTTTGTAGCGACCATCAAAATATCTTTAGAATGATATAGACTCCATAAAAAGCAAGAATGGTACTTAGTGAAATAAGTAATGCAGAATAGAATTTAGTTTTTAATACCGAGAATTCTACCATTGTATGTCCGAATGCAATTTTAATTCCTGCAGTAATCCCTTGTTTGCTCCCATAGATGATGTTGATAAAAAATAATGGTCCAGGTGATAGTACACCGGATGCCGAGACTAGAATAACCTCACCTGCAAATTCTAACGGATTCATACTTTGTCTTTGCGAATTGTTCTTGAGCGTCCACAGAAATTAGATTGTTGCTGTTGAAGTATTAATATTCACAGTTATTAATTGACTGCAGTGCAGTAAATTTGTCAAGCTAACATAATGTGGTTCCTTATTAAATTCCTTCACCAGTGATGATGCACCAAACTTTCACGACACTTTCAAAATAGTTCTTTACAATAATAAATAATCCTATGGTGCTATTTTAGATCGCGACGGTGTGTACGTGTACGTCTAAGCACAATGTGCCTAGTCCTTTGATCAGAACAAAGATCCAGAATCAGTCTAAATTAAGCGATTTTGAGTAACCTAGCAACGAAAACTGGCTGAAACTTTTGTTTTGTCTAGCATGAAATATTGTCATAATTCCGATACTGCTTCTGTATTTCACATTACAAAAGACGTCATATCTGTTAGAGATTAGTCTACTTGCTTTATTACGCGTTCATTTTATTTAGAATACTGCTAAACTGGTTAAACGAATTGCAATTCTCGCGAGGTGCAAAGACTAAACGATTTCAATGATTTAATTGAAATCTGTAGCCTAGCCGAGATTATAAAACAGGTCTTTTATCAAGACTAGAGGACCGATAATTAGTAACTGTGAATAATTCCTGACTGCATGAGAAGCATACATTATATTGAAATGGCTTTCCACAGTTATTACTCCCTCACTCTTATATCATTCCACACCTCGTACACTGGTGATAACACGAGTTGTAAATTTGCAAACCTCGTGTCTAATTCGCTGTAAATATATTTCAACCATTGTGATACAATTTTTACAATAATGTGACTTCATAAGTACTAAACGTTACTCTTCTGATCGTTCATTGAAAGTTTCTACTTTAGCAGACGTAATTTCTCTGCAGACACTGTTGTCCCCTTAGGATTGCCTGCATTATCTGTCATTCTTCCTAATCGTCTACACAGTATTTTGAAGGAATCCAAGACATCTACTTCAATTACTCCTGGCATATGCTCTATGTTAGGGACATAATTGCTTATGATATAGAGGCCTTGTATTCTGACTTCTATTTTGATTTCACTACTTTTCAAATCATCAGAATCTGACCTGTTTATAACCTGTAATGAATTTGAAAAACGTTTATGTTGATCTTCCAAAGGGTATTTTCCATCATGGATTGAATCTTCAATCATTTTACATAGTTCTGAAATCTTCACAGCTATATACCTCTCCAATTCTGAACTTTAACCTTTTGTTATTCTTATCATGATTGCTGCTTAGTCAGGTTACCAAACGCACGCTAGTGGCTGGTCTGCTCATCATGTTTTCCAACGGTCGGTCGTGTAAAGGGTTAAGGATTCGACGTGAACAGAAGGCCATTCATGTGGAAGAGTAAAGCGTAGAGTCTACAATGCATCCATTGGATGGTTTTTATCTAATTAAAGAGATAATTACA